>JAZFYE010000111.1:0-6313 GCA_036475395.1 Phycisphaerales bacterium | reverse complement strand
TGGTGCCGATCCGCCAGCGCATCGGCCACCGCGGCGAAGCGATCGGCCGGCCACCGCTTGCTTGGCTTGTTTGCCCCGGGGTTCAGAACAACGAACGGTCGATCCACGCTTTCCAACAATCGACGTGCGGCACCCTGTTCGGCGTCGGTGACAATCAGCTCCATCCGCGGGTCGATCCGGTCCACTCCGAGCGCGAACCGTCCGAGGGCCAGGTAGTGCTCGAGCGTCGAAACTGGCTCAACGCGAGCGCGCGGCGCGGGGAGCCTGGCCGTGAGCAGCCGGCCCCGAGCGTCGCGGTCGTAGCCGATGCGCACCGGCGCACCGCAGCCGCGGGCGATGAGGGCCGATCGGAAACTGTTGGGAAGAACCAGCACCGCGTCGGGGCGAAGCTTGCGAATCCAGCGGGTCGTTCGCAGCGCGCCGACAATGCCCTTCGTCTCGGCGGATAAAACGTCATCGATCCATGGTGAGCCGGCCAGCAATTGATCCAAACCCGGCCGCGCGGCCGCGATGATCCTCGCCTGCGGCAGCGCCCCCCGCGCCGCTCGCAGCACGGGCGTGACCATCACGGTGTCTCCCACCCACGAGGGACAGAGAATCACCAGCCGCTTCACGTCAAGGCCCAGCGGAGCTTCGCGCATGGCCGCTTACCGCCTCACCGCCGCTGGACTCATCCGCGCGGGTCCAGTAGCAGCAGCGTGATCGTGACGAGCTGTAACAGTGCCGCCCCCAGGATCCATTTGACGAATGTCTCAAACGATTCGGGATCACCGAGCTGGAGCAGGCCGAAGAACGCGCATGACACGACCAGCAGTTGCGTGATGCCGGCTGTCATCTTTGGCGCGGTCAGCTCGCTTCGCCGTACGCGATCACTGCGGACCTCGTCGCTGAGTTGGAGAATCGCGCGCCGCACGTCGGCCAGTGGTTGGTCCGTCGGTGAGGGTCCGGGCTCCGGCGTCCCGGTATCGACGTCCCAGTCGAACTCGTGGGCCGCGTCATCGGAAGCTTCCGCGGCTGAGGGTGCCGACTCCGGCGCCGCGGGTATCGGCGGCGGCGAGGGGGCCTCGTGTACTGGCGGCGGCGCGAGCACCGTGCGACTTGCGGCCGCAGAGGCGATCGGCTCCGATTCGCCGTTACGCAGAATGACCTTCACCGCACCCGCCAATGAGTCCACGGCTCCCGCGGCATTCCCCCCGTGCGCCGCGTCGCGGTCGGAACAGATCAGAAGCGTGCGACAGCCCGCGGCTCGACCGGCGGCGATATCCCGATCTTGATCGCCGATGACCCAACTGTGCTCGAGATCCAACTCCATGTCCCGGCTGGCTTGGAGGATCATCCCCGGGTTCGGTTTACGCCACGGATGATCGCGCCGATACTCGGCGACCGTACCTTCGGGGTGATAAGGACAATAATAAAAACGCTCGATCAGCCCGGACTGATGAATCTCGTCGTCCAGCAACTGGGCGATCCGCTGATGCACGGCATCAACATCAGCCTCGGTGAACTTGCCGCGGGCCACGCCGCCTTGGTTGGTCACAACAACGAGTCGATAGCCGGCCTCTCGCAACTCGGACAACGCCTCGGCCGCGCCGTCCAGTAGGCGGACTGATTCCGCATCGCCGAGGTCACCGCCGTTGGCGATTAGTGTGTTGTCACGATCGAGGAAGACGGCCGGTTCCACCACCTTCAGGATACCCCGATCATCGCCGATCAGCCATCCGCCCGCCGAAACCGACCCCCTGCGGCGTTCAGGACGCCATCCAGGTCGGCCCGGGCCATACCGACCGGCCCTCGGCCGGGCCCATTCCAGCGAGCCGGGCCGTTCCCGGCCCCAATGACCCTCCAAACTGCGACAATCCCGCCTCCAGCCCAGCCGCCGGCAGTGTCGGTGTCGAACGCGCCCGCAACCACTATTGACGCCCTTTCAAACGCGAGCGGCTGCTCGTGGCTTTCCACCAGACGTATCACCACTCAATGATGGCATCGGACCATCTCGCGGTGGTGTCCTGGGCCCTAGTCGCCGAAGCAGGTCTTGACGGCACGGGCGGCGGCGACCAACGGATCATCAACGGGCACAAGGCGCTGCTTGGCGACAGCGAAACGGATGTCCACGTCCCCCAGCTTGCCGTCGCGCATGACGACCATCCGATCGCGGGCCCCGCTCATCAGTAGTTCGATCGCGTGATAGCCGAACTGCGTGGCGAGCACACGATCATTGGCAACGGGTGTGCCGCTGCGCTGGATGTACCCGAGAACGGTCGTACGCGACTCGATGCCGGTTCGGGTTTGGATCTCACTGGCGATGCACTGGCTGACGCCGCCGAGACGGACGGCCTGCGGGCTGGTCGGATCGAAATGCGCGACGACCTGCTCTCCGCCGATCGGCCGAGCGCCTTCGGCACAGGCAATGATGGAGAAACCCCGACCGCGGTGCATTCGGCCTTGGACGAACTGGCAGATCGGATCGATGTCGTAAGGAATCTCCGGGATGAGGATCACATCAGAGCCGGAGGCGACGCCCGCGTGCAAGGCGATCCAGCCGGCGTTTCGGCCCATGACCTCGCAGACCATGACGCGGTGATGGCTCATGGCGGTCGAGTGCAGTCGGTCCAAAGCGTCGGTGGCGGTGGCGGCGGCGGTGAGGAACCCGAAGGTGATGTCGGTGCCTACGACGTCGTTGTCGATCGTCTTGGGAACGGCGATGCAGTTGACACCGGCTTCGACGAAAGGAGCAGCGCAACTGATCGAGCCGTCGCCGCCGATCACGATCAGCGCGTCCAGATCGTGAGCGCCGAGCGTCCTCAGGCAGCGGTCGGTGACGTCGGTGAAGACCGGGTTGCCGTGCTCGTCGTCGCCGGTGTAAAACCGGGCGGGGTTACAACGGTTGTTGGTGCCGAGGATGGTTCCGCCGCGGGTGAGTATTCCCGAGACGTGCAGGCTGGTCAGGTCGCAAACGCGATCCTCGACGAGGCCCTGGAAGCCGTCTTCGATCCCGAAGACCAGAAGGCCGTGCCTATAGATCGCCGTCTTGGTGAGTGTGCGGATGACGGCGTTCAGCCCGGGACAGTCGCCCCCGCCGGTGAGCACGCCGACACGCCGGATCGTCGTGGGCATAGCGTATCTTTCGGTATCGGCAAGGTGTTGGGGTCAGTTTCGCCTCGGTTGAGATGGTATCGCGACGGCAAAGCCCCGTGACGATAGCGGCCTTGCTCGCCCTGCTCACGGGGTGGCTTGGCTCCGTAGCGAGCTGCATGACGGGCAGTTAGGGTAGCCGTATTATCCGGCAGCATGTCGAGGAATCCCCGCAGAGACCTTCTCCTGCTTCTGCTCATCCTGAGCGCGTCACTCGCACCAATGCTTGTCCAGTTGGGCCTGCGGAGGCCGAAAGATTGGATGGAAAGCGTGGCTGTGCTGAGTTCGCAGGAAACGTGGATGCGCCAGCATGCCGGCGAATCACAAGCCTGGCTGATGCCCACAAAGAATGGCGTCCCGCGCATCGTCAAGCCGCCGCTGGTGGTGTGGATGAACATGCTTGCCTGGGTGGACCTCGATCCGGAGTCGTTCCAGACGGCCCAGCTCGTCGTCCGCGCCCGACTGATGAGCGTGCTGATGACCGTCGTGATGCTATTGGGGATCTACTGGATCGGCCGAATGCTCGAAGATGAGACGCTCGGGTTGATTGCGGTTGCGGTCGCTGGATCGCTGCAGATTGTGCATTTGCAGGCCCGCATGGCCACATATGACATCCACCTTGCGGCGTGGGCCACCGTTTCCGTGGCCGCGGCGCTGTGGGCGATGAGGCCGTTCGGCGGCGCACCGAGCCGTGGTCGCTGGCTGGTTGGATGGGCGATGAGCGGCCTGGGGCTGGGGCTGGCGTGGCTGAGCAAGGGACCGCTGGCGATTGTTCTGGTGTTGATGCCGCTTGCGGTGGTTATTGCCCTGGCACCTCGTCGTCGGAACCGGTCGATTGTGGGTGCCACGGCAGCGTTGCTCATCGCGGCCCTCGTTGCCCTGCCGTGGTACTTCTTCACTGCCGCCAACATTCCGCACGCATGGGATAGCTGGCACTTCGAATTCCGAGCGACGGGTCCGGACACGCAGCGGTCGTGGAGTTTCTACCTGGTCAATCTCTTCCGCATGACATTACCGTGGACGATCTGGATCGTCGGCGGGCTGGTGCTGCCGTTTTGGGTAAGAAGCCCCCAGCAGCGCCGCAAGCGGCTGATTCCGTCACTGTGGTTCCTACTGCTGCTGGTGATGTATTCCTGCATCGGAAGCAAAGAGATTCGCTACATCATCCCGGTCGCGCCAGCGCTCTCGCTGTTGATCGCCTATTTGTGGTGGCATCACGAAGCGCTTGCCCGGCAAGGGAACATCGACCGCGGCACGAGGCCATTGATCGTAATGCACTGGATCGGTCTGCTCGTGGCGGCGCTGGCCTTTGGACCGTTCTTGGCGACACAAGACCGACTGGCGGAGATGGGACTGATCAAGCGGATGCTCATCGACCCCCTTCCGTGGTCAATGGCGATCGCGGCCACAGGGCTGTTGCTCGCCGTCACCATTCTCGGTTGGCGGTGGCACGGGCAATGGAGGCCGAAGCGGGCGGCGCTGGCGACGGCTGCGTGGACCCTCGTCGCGGCGACCGTCTTCCGGCATGGGTTTGCGCATTCCCACGACCCGATCGAGGCCGTGGAGCAGACCAGCCAGCGGGTTGTGGGAATCATCGGTGACGCCCCGTTCGTCGCGATGCGGTCGGAGGGTTACATGCTGCCGCGTTACCAGTTCTTGCTCTATCTGCGAAGAACCGTTCGCTCTTATTGGCCCAAGCAGCTCAACCGGTACCTTGCGCAAGCCCAAGGGGAAGTCTTTGTCATGTCGTCGAATGATGAGGGGGCACACCAGGTCATGCAGGCGGCTGGCTGCGAGCTGCTGTTTGAGTTTGAGGACCTGCCGGGTAAGGAACACGTCCTGTGGCATTGCGACGGGTCACAACCGCTAGAGGGGGACTGACAGAATCCCATCGGTGGCGGGACGGTGCCGGGCGGACCGGGCCGGTCAGCGCACCTGCGACGTCAGGCGGATGAGCATCTCGTTGATCGTGACGTTTGCGTCGCCGGGCTGAAGCCTGGACCCTCGGCTCGTCGATGCCGCCTCGGTGAGGATGACGTTCTTGTCAGACAGCAAGGGCCTCTGACGCTCTTCGCCAAGCACGTTCCCCGACCGCAGGCTACCATCGAAGTCCCATGAGCGATGGGGTTGAAACATCGCCTGCCGCAAGATCCGGCGAGCCAAACCATCTAGAGCGTGCCCGGCGCGAGAAGCTACGGCGGTGGCGCGAGGAGTTTGGGTTCGAGCCCTACGGTCGGCGCGTGGACGGATTGGTGGCCCTGGCGGAAGCGCGAGCCATGCTCGATGAGGCTGCGCACGAGGCTTACAACGAGTCGAAGTCGGCCGCGAAGGACGATCCGTCGGCGAAGATCGTTGATCGCCGGCCGAGGGCGAAGGTCGCCGGTCGTTGCGTGCAGCACCGGCCGATGGGCAAGATCGTGTTTCTACGGCTGCGCGATCACAGCGGCGATCTTCAAATCAGCATTTCCAAGTCCGATGTCGAGGCTCAGATGTTCACGTTGGCCAAGAAGCTCGATTACGGAGACATCGTGGTGGCCGAGGGCCCGGTGGGGATGACGCAAAAGGGCGAGGTTTGTGTTTGGGCCGATCGTCTGGAGTTGCACTGCAAGTCGCTGGCTCCGCCCCCGGAGAAATATCACGGACTGACCGACCCGGAGTTGCGGTACCGGCGCCGATATGTGGACATGTACGCGAGCCCCGAGACGATCCGCGTGTTTCAGCTCCGATCGGAATTGGTTGCGCGGATGAGGCGGTTCATGGAGACGTGGGGGTATCTGGAGGTCGAGACGCCGATGATGCAGCCGATCGCCGGCGGGGCAGCGGCCCGGCCGTTCGTCACGCATCACAATGCGTTGGACATCGACCTGTACCTCCGCGTTGCGCCGGAGCTGTACTTGAAGCGTTTGCTCGTGGGGGGTCTGCCGCGCGTGTACGAAATCAATCGCAGTTTCCGTAACGAGGGTGTGGATCGAACGCACAACCCCGAATTTACGATGCTGGAGGCCTACGAGGCATTCGGCGATTGTTGGTCGATGCTCGACCTAACCGAGGCGCTGCTGCATGAGTTGGCGCTGTCCGTCTCTGAGGCTGACCGACCGATCGTCCAATACGGCGAGTTGGAGATCGACTACTCACGCCCGTTTGATCGCGTGCGGTATGACGAGCTGTTTTCGCGCACGCT
>JAZFYE010000110.1:0-7017 GCA_036475395.1 Phycisphaerales bacterium | reverse complement strand
TACAACAGCGGGATCGCTGAGTACCTTTCAGTGTTTGAGGATATCGACTTCCGATTTAGCGCTGATCTCATGCAGGCTGAACAAGGGCTGCGCGTGGCCGAATCGGCCGTAAGCAACGCTGATCGTCGTTTGCACATCCTCGGTATGTTGCAAGAACAGATCGACGCCATCGAGTCCGAAGCCGACACCGCGATTTCGAGGTATGAGTTGCACGCGCCGGTCACTGGGCGGATCGTTATGAAGCATCTCAGCGTCGGCGAAAGGATCACCGAAGAAGAGTCGGCCTACAGCATCGCGGACTTGTCAACGGTGTGGCTGAATGTCAGCGTCTACGCCAAGTACTTCCAGGCGATCAGCGAAGGTCAAACCGCAGTGGTCGTGGCCGATGACCGCAAAGCGTCCGGCCGTATCTCCTACGTGAGTTCGGCGGTATCCGAAGCAACACGAACGATCATCGCACGGATCGTTCTTGACAACACGGATCGACGATGGCGCCCCGGAGAGTTTGTCACCGTCCAATTGGAAACTTCAAGAGACGAGGTACCGCTCGCGGTGCCTATTCAGGCAGTGCAGATCTACGAGGGCCAAGATGTCATCTTCGTACAGGATGAAGACGGTATCGAACCCTATCCCGTTGAACTTGGGCGGCGAAGTCACGAACTGATCGAGTTGCTCAAAGGACCGCCTGTCGGCACTCCAATCGTTGTCCGCAACAGCTTCCTGATGAAGGCCGAGCTTGGAAAGTCCGCCGCCGGCCACGGACACTGAGGTGAAACATCATGCTTAGGCGAATCATCCGCTTCTCCATCGAGCAACGCTTCCTGATCATCGTCACGGCGCTGGGGCTCATCGGCGTCGGCGCCTTCAGCTTCGCCCGCCTGCCCATCGACGCCGTGCCGGACATCACCAACGTGCAGGTGCAGATCAACACCGCGGTCTCGGCGCTCTCGCCGGTGGAGATCGAGCAGCAGATCACCTTCCCCATCGAGTGGGCGATGGGCGGGCTGCCCAGGTTGCAGCAGATACGCTCACTTTCGCGTTACGGGCTGTCCCAGGTCACGGTGATCTTCGAGGACGGCACCGACATCTACTGGGCCAGGCAGCTTGTCAGCGAACGCCTCAATGAAGCGAGGGACAATCTGCCGCCGGGGCTTGGTGAGCCGCAGATGGGGCCTATTTCAACCGGGCTTGGCGAGATCTACATGTGGTCGGTCGAAGCGGTCGGCCCCAAAGCCGACGGCTCGTCGTACACGCCGCAGGACCTGCGAGCTATCCAGGACTGGATGATTCGCCCCCAACTTCGCACGGTTCGCGGCGTGACCGAGGTCAACACCATCGGTGGCTACGAGAAACAGTTCCACGTGACGCCCGATCCCGCGGCGCTAATGGCCTACGGCCTGAGCTTCCGTGACGTGGTCGGAGCCATCGCCGAGAACAACGCGAACGCCGGCGGCGGGTACATCGAGCATTTCGGCGAGGCCTATCTTATACGGGCCACCGGCCTCATCCACAGCCCCGAGGACATCGAGAACATCATCCTGAAGTCCGCCGACGGCGTGCCGGTGTACATACGAGAGGTGGCCACGGTGCAGGTCGGCAAGGAGCTCCGCACCGGCGCCGCCACCGCCGAGGGCCGGGAGGTCGTCATCGGCACGGCCATGATGCTCATCGGGGCCAACAGCCGAACCGTCTCCCAAGCCGTCGATGAACGCATGAAACAGATCAACAAGACGCTGCCGACCAACGTCATCGCGAAAACGCTTTACAACCGAACGTACCTCGTTGACGCCACGCTGCGCACGGTGCGGAACAACATGGTCGAAGGCGCGATTCTGGTCATCCTCGTTTTGTTCCTGTTCCTGGGGAGTTTCCGGGCCGCGTGCATCGTGGCGCTGGTGATTCCGCTCTCCATGATGTTTGCCATCATCGTAATGGCGGGCCGCCACATCCCGGGGAACCTCATGAGCCTGGGAGCCATCGATTTCGGCATCATCGTGGATGGCGCGGTCATCATGACCGAGAACATCATTCGCCGCCTCGGCCTGCGCCAACAGCGCGCCGGGCGCATCCTCACGTTCGGCGAGCGGATCGAGACTGCGATGGAGGGCGGGGGGCAGGTCGCCCGACCCACCGTCTTCGGGATGGCCATCATCATGATCGTCCTCGTGCCGATCCTGACGCTCACCGGGATCGAGGGCAAGATGTTCAGACCGATGGCGATCGTGCTGCTGCTGGTGTTGACGGGGGCATTGATCCTGACACTGAGCTTGGTGCCGGCACTGTGCGCGACACTGCTCGGCGGCAAAATCGCGGAGCGCGAGAACCGGCTGGTTCGATGGCTCTTGGGGGCGTATCGCCCAGCGCTGGAGTGGGCGCTTCGAAGGCGATGGGCGACTGTCGCAGCCGCGGGCGCCATCCTGGCAGTCACGGCGTGGATGGCCACCACGTTGGGCAGCGTCTTTGTCCCCAAGCTCGGTGAAGGCGCGCTGACCGTTCAGCCCGCGAGGATCCCCAGCATCGCCCTGACCACCAGCGTCGAAATGCAGATGGAGCTCGAACGCAAGCTCAAAGATGCGTTCCCTGATGAGATCGAGGCGATCTTCGCTCGCACCGGGACCGCCGAGGTCGCTACCGACCCCATGGGACCCAACCTCGGCGACACCTACCTGATGCTCACCCCGCGGTCGCAATGGACCAAGGCCCGCACACAGGAGGAACTGGCCCAAAGCGTCAAGGACTTCGTCACGACACTGCCCGGCCAGCTCTACGAGATCACGCAGCCGATCGAGCTTCGATTCAACGAACTCATCAGCGGTGTCCGAAGCGATGTGGCGGTGAAGATCTTCGGCGAGGACATGGACCAGCTGCTGGCCACGGCCAACGAGATCGCGCGGGTGATCCAGGGTGTCCAAGGCGCGGCCGACCTCAAAGTCGAGCAGGTGTCCGGACTTTCGGTGCTGACCATCGACATCGACCGCGCCGCCATCGCCCGCTATGGCCTCAACGTAAGCGACGTCCAGCAGGTGGTTCGTATCGCGCTGGGCGGTGAAGAGGCCGGCATTCTCTTCGAGGGCGACCGGCGCTTCCCGATCGTGGTGCGGATGCCTGATGAGATCCGCGAGAACCTCGACGCCTTGAGGCAACTTCCCATCCCGCTGCCCGCGGCTGACCCGGTGCAGGTCGCTTCCATCGGCCAGATGCTTCCAGATGTAAACGGTGGGTTTGGGACGCCGTACCTGCCTCTGGAAACCGTGGCGGATATCCGTATCGAAGAGGGACCAAACCAGATCAGCCGGGAGAACGCCAAGCGCCGCATTGTCGTGCAGGTGAACGTGCGAGGTCGCGACATGGGCTCGTTTGTCGCCGAGGCCCAGGAACGAATCGACGCCGAGATCAAACTGCCTGAAGGCTACTGGACCGAATGGGGCGGGCAGTTCGAGAATCTGATCGCCGCTCGTCAACGACTTATGATCGTTGTGCCGGTGGCGCTGTTTCTCATCTTCGTGCTCTTGTTCATGACGTTCGGCAGTGCCAGGGATGCTCTGTTTGTTTTCACCGGCGTGCCTCTGGCCCTCACGGGCGGCGTGGTGGCGCTGTGGCTGCGGGACCTGCCCTTCTCTATCTCCGCCGGCATCGGTTTCATTGCCCTGTCAGGCGTCTCCGTACTCAACGGACTCGTGCTGGTGAGTTTCATCCGTGAACTGCGGCAGGGCGGAATGCCCACGGCCGAAGCCGTCGTCCAGGGCAGCCTGGCCCGGTTTCGCCAGATCATCACGGTTGGCCTCGTCGCCTCGCTCGGCTTTGTGCCTATGGCGCTCAACACCGGGATGGGCGCAGAAGTTCAGCGGCCCTTGGCCACTGTTGTCATCGGCGGGATGATCAGCTCAACGCTGCTGACACTCATCGTGCTTCCAACGTTATACCTGTGGCTGGGATCGCCGAGGATCGACGGAGATAATGACCAGTGTAGTGGCGCCGAACTCGCCAGTGGCGTACCTGTTCGATAGTGACTCATCCGCTGAATTCGTGACGAAGCAGGAACCGCTGGGTCTAATGTCACACATCGAACCGTGGTATCCGGAGGTTTCCGCAATCATCCATGGTCAGTTGCCCGGCAAGTAGACGACCCACAAACGTGTGCCCAAGATAGCGTTAGTTGAAGAGGCCTGCGAAGAAGCAATTGCGTTGGTCGTGCAGTGCGACAATGGATCAAGTTCAGCGAGATATCTACGGGGCAGCTGCTTAAGGGACTGCCTGCTGACAACATGGTCGCGCTTGGGCTCTTGGCTTCGTGTCGGTACGTGAAGGCACCAGCACGACCTTCATATCAAATACCCGGAGGTCATTTGCAAGTGTCTGTGGTTCACTAGGTTACGACCGCCGACCTCCATATGGGACAACCCGAGGTCAGCGCAACGTAATCGTATTGCTGTAATCGCTTTCCGTGGGCAATGTTCGTGGGGGGGCTTGCCTGAGCTTGTCAGGTCTACCGGCGTTGGCTCGTAAACCTCTGTCTCGTCTACGACACTGCCATCGCGTAGGAGCTTGTCGGACGGGTGAGTCAGGCTGGCCCGTTTCGTCGAACCATGCACTCACGGACACGGCCCCCAGTTGACTACGGATTGGCGGATCGATGGGCCTACGCAAAGACTGCCCACCGTCGAATAGCAAACGGCTGGCAAACGGCGGTCGAGACACTATCCCCGATTTCGGACGACTGCGCTTCATCCGTTAGTCAGTTATCCAAACTGATGGGCCGCGATTCTCGTTGGTATGCCTTGAGGACCCTTGCAACCTCACGCACGTCGCGCCGGGCGTTGGTCAACTGTTGTCGCAGCGGCGCCATAATCGGCGGGAACGCTCGTTGCGATAATGGCTGGATGTCGCGCGCAGCAAGCGCCTGTTGGACGCTCTTCACGTGTGAAGCAGCAGCGGCGACAGCGTCGAGCGAGATCACATCCGCCAGCGGGGCCAACTGCTCGGGTTCAGCCTCCGCGATCCATGTCATTCTCCACGGGCCGGCGTGACGAATCGCCAGGAGCGCCAACAGTCGCTGGGGGTCCCAATCCTGCGTAGCCTCCCGCACCCGCTTCTGTGTTTCATCGTCAGCCTTGAGCATCCTGATGAACCAATCGCGCACGCTTTCCCGAGCGGCGATGATCGACGCGATGTATCCAAACGGATCTTTGCGGCTCGTTTGCTCGAGCGCAGCTCGCAACGTCTCAGACTGATCATCCTCCAGCAACGCGCGCAGAAGTTTGTGTCGCAACAGCCGGGCGGCGCCTTCAAACAGAAGATGAGAAATTAGCGAGGTCGTGATGATCCGGTCGCCTCCCAAGTGCGCGGACAGACGAAGGCAAATCTCCAGGCGATCCGTAGCCGCTTCAATCTCGCCGACTTGGAACCGATACACCGCCTCGGCGTGAAGAAGATTCGCCAGTTCTTTTAGGCCCGGCAGATACGCGGGAATCGCAACCGCTTGCTTGGGAACGAGCAGGGAAAACTCACAGCGAGTCATGTGCGATCCTTCCCGAAGTGTCGAGATGATTGAATCAACCCCGGCTAAAGACGTGGCAGCCTCCTTGCTGATTTGGATATCCGGATCCGCGCCGAGCGACTGCCATTGCAGTCGAGCTTCCGGTTCCACTTCGGCCAGCAACTCGATCGCCCGCAGATACCACACGGCTGCGTTGGCGATTTCCTTCGGTGCCACCGCGCCGGTGATCAGCGGTGCAAGCGACTCCATACGATTGCGCAGCTGCTCTTCAGAAAACAGCATTCTCTCAAACGCCCGACCCAGCGATGGGATGAGCACGTGCGCCAGGAGTCCCACCTCGCCGTTTTCGACCTTCTGGGTGATCGTGTCGAGCCTGGCGCGCCCGGCATCATGATCAGGATCCATGAAGGCACCGACGATCTGCGTCATCAGAACATCAACCTCTTGGATCGATTCGTCGAACGTCTCTTGATCCATCAGTCTCAGCTCGGTTTCCGCTTCATCGTCAGCGAGGCCTGGAGCGACGTATCCTGCAATCTTCTCGCGGCCTCCTTCTGCGGCGAATTGGTCCGCCATCCAGACCGTCATGATCTCTCGCTCCAACCCGATCGCTTCACCAAGATCAAATGGGTCAGCCAGACTAAGCCGTTCAAGCTCGCTGAAGATTGTTTGTGCGTCGTCCCCTGTGAATGCGCCTCGATCAAGCCCGGCTTGGGCAACCTGGTCGCCGGCACCGAATATTGCTGCGCCTACTAACGAGCTGATGATGATCTGATCACTATTCAGATGCGCGCCCATGCGATAGATCGATGCGATCCCAGCCGCCGCCGCCGTCGCATCACCATCACGCATACGAACCAGCGCATCGGTGCGCATGAGCTGGGTAAGACCTCGGAGACGACCAAGGTGAGGCAAGTGCAAGTCGAATCCCTGGCTGTAATCGAGGTTGAAGTCACTATATTCCTGGCGTGTACCGCGCCGGGCCAACCGCAAGACAGGCTGAACCCGCGCAAGCGCCGCGCGCAACTCAGCAGTGATTAGCGCGCTCGGATCACCCCAGTCGAAATTGGTGATCGTCTCAATGTCGCTATTGGATATCGAACCGTACCGCGCGATCGCCTTGGCGTACCACGTCGCGCCGTTCTTGGCGCTTTGGGCGTGGACATGATCTGACGCGATCAACACAGTGAGAATCGCCAATACACCGATACGTCGCCACGTGAAGATTCTCCTCATGCACGATCGGCGGCGCCGTAGAGTCTGCGGATACGATGTGAGCATTGGCGACCTTTCTATTTCACTTTACATGGTACCCAACGCATGGCTGAACCGAGCTTTGTTCCATATAAGCCTGAACCTGCAGGGAGCGATCCGACCGACGCGGCCCGGCGGTTCTATGAAATCCTGCGACAGCGGCGGTCGGTGCGCCTGATTTCCGACCGCCCGATCCCACGGGAGGTCATCGAGGACCTGGTCCGAGCCGCCGGGACCGCCCCAGTCGATGAATACAGTCCGGTTGG
>JAZFYE010000109.1:0-2282 GCA_036475395.1 Phycisphaerales bacterium | reverse complement strand
AGCTTCGTCGATGTCAACGGTAACGGCGTGTTCGACGATCCGGACAGCTTCACGGACCTCGCGGAGGCCTTCCGTGACGAGAACGAGAACGGTGTTCACGACGGCGGCGAGTTTTTCCTGGACTTCGATGGAAACTTCGCCTACGGCACGGGCGATACGTTCTTTAACGGGCTGCTGTGCCAGGACACCACCGGCCGGTGCAGCACGTCGGAAACCACCGGCATCGGTGCCACCGGACTCATCATCATGTCCGGGAGCACGGCCTTTATCACTGACAACGTCGGCGGCACGCTCGTGGTGCCGGCCCTTAGCACGAATACCGTGACCTTCACGATCGGCGATCTGCACGGCCAGCCGATGCCAGGCGGCACGTCGGTCACGTTCACGTCCGGCAACGGCTCGATCGTCGGCCCGTCGGAATATATAGTCGGGTGTACGTCGAACAACGGCCCGCTGATGTATAGTTTTGTCGTCCAGGCCGACACGACGCCGAGTTCCAGTGCGGGAGTTCTGGAGGTCGCGACGGCGGGTCCCGGCGTCGGCACCGGCGGCGGTGTGACCACGACCTACTTCATCACCGTCACCGATTGACGTCAGGCCGGCCAGGACCTACGACCGGGAAGGCCTGGAACCACCGCTAGTCGGCGCCTTCTCGCGGCGGGCCGTTTCCCGTACGCTCACGCCCCATGTCAGCCTTCATCCGCTTCGACGAGGTCTCGCTGGCCTTCGGCGACCAGGTCATCCTCCGTCGGGCATCCTTCCAGATTGACGATGCGGAACGCGTCTGCCTGATCGGCCGCAACGGCGCCGGTAAATCGTCGACGCTGGCGCTGCTGACGGGCGAACTGGCCCCCGACGAGGGCGAAATCGACCGTCCGATCTCGTTGCGTATCGGGGCGCTCGATCAGACCCTGGCCGAAGGCTCGGAGCAACGGGTCCGCGACTGCGTCGCGGATGGCATGCGCGCGCATTCGCGGCACATCGAGGCCTATCAGGAACTCGCCGCCGACAAGTCCCCGAACGCGGCAACGCTCCGGGAGATGGAGACGCTGGAACGGGTCATCGAGGCCGGTGGCGGCTGGTCCATCGATACGCAAGTGGACTTCATCATCACCGAGTTGGAACTCCCCGCAGAACAGAAGATGAATGAACTCTCCGGCGGCTGGCGCCGGCGAGTGGCCCTGGCGCAGGCGATGGTTGCGAGCCCGGATCTGTTGCTCCTGGATGAGCCCACCAATCATCTCGACATCAGCACGATCGAGTGGCTGGAACGCCAGGTCCAGCACTTTCCCGGCGCCGTAATGTTCATTACCCACGATCGCGGCTTCGTGGACCGCCTCGCGACACGCATCATCGAGATCGACCGCGGGCAACTGCGTAGCTGGCCGGGCGGCTATAGCGATTACGTCCGGCAGAAAGCACAGGCAGACATCGAAGAAGACCGTCGAAACGCGCTATTCGACAAGAAGCTTGCGGAGGAAGAAGTGTGGATCCGCCGGGGCATCAAGGCCAGAGAAAGCAGGAACGAGGGGCGTGTCCGGGCGCTGGAGCTGATGCGCGAGGAGCGCGCCGAGCGAATCCCCCGCCCCCGCAGCGCACGGATTCACATCAACGAGTCGGATCGACTCTCCGGGCGCAAAGTCATCGAGGCCCGCAACGTCTCGCACGCGTACGGCGATACGAAGCTGCTCGATGGTTTCTCCCTGCGCGTCATGCGCGGCGAACGGATCGGTATCATCGGCAACAATGGCGTAGGCAAAACCACCCTACTCCACATCCTTCTCGGCGAACTGAAACCGGACTCGGGTTCCGTCAAGCTTGGCACCAATCTGGAGATCGCCTACTTCGATCAGCTCCGGCGCGAACTGGATACTACCAGGACCGTGGCGGAGATCGTCGGTGAAGGCCGTCACTACATCAAGATGTTCGGCAAGAAGAAACACATCGTCGGCTATCTCACTGACTTTCTTTTTTCTGCGAAGCGCGCGATGACCCGCGTCGCGGCGCTCTCCGGCGGAGAGCGCAATCGTGTGCTCTTGGCGAAGCTGTTCACTCGATCCACCAATCTCCTGGTTCTGGATGAACCGACCAACGACCTGGATGTGGAAACGCTGGAGGCACTTGAGACGAGGCTCGTCTCATTCGGCGGCACATTGATCGTCGTTAGTCACGATCGACACTTCCTCGATCGTGTCGTCACGAGTACGTTGGTCTTCGAGGGCGACGGCTCGGTGAAACGTTATGCCGGAGGTTATTCCGATTGGGCCCGGCTGCAGCACACG
>JAZFYE010000108.1:0-6514 GCA_036475395.1 Phycisphaerales bacterium | reverse complement strand
TGTTCGGTGAAGCCTTCCAGAGCTTGACAAAGTATCTGCACGTCAACGAAGGCCAGGGCTTCAACTGGTTTGACTTCTTCGATTACGTGGCGACCAACTGGATGCTGCCGCTGGGCGGGCTGGGCATTGCCCTCTTTGCGGCTTGGCGGGTCGGCGCCAAGGCGCGCGAAGAAGGGTTCAAGGCCGGCAGCAAGTTCGCCAAGCTCTACTGGGGATGGGTCTTACTGCTGCGATTTGTCGTGCCAATCGCGGTCTTACTGGTTTTCCTCAACGCCATCGGCGTGCTCAAGAGGCTGGGTCTGACCGGCGATGGATCCTGACTTCGCACATTCGCTCAACTGCCCTCAACTCGCGGGGTATTGCACTTGACCACGAAACCGGCCATGATCGGCCGCGATACTCCCGGCCAGACTCCCCGACCACGGAGGCGACATGGAAGCAATCCTTGAGTTCTGCGGACAAATCGGCGGCTTCCTGTGGGGGCCATGGACGTTCTTCGTCCTCATGGGGGCCGGGATTCTCTTTACGCTCTGGACGAGGTTCTCGCAGTTCAAGGCCCTGACGCACGGCGTACAGGTCATTCGAGGCAAGTACGACGACCCCGACGATCCGGGCGCGATCAACCACTTCCAAGCGCTTTCGGCGGCGCTTTCGGCCACCGTCGGGTTGGGCAACATCGGCGGGGTCGCGCTGGCAGTGGCCGCCGGCGGGCCCGGCGCGGTGTTTTGGATGTGGATCATCGGATTCCTCGGCATGGCGATCAAAACGGTCGAAGTCAGCCTGTCGATGCTGTTCCGCGATACCGACGATCCCGACAATCCGCACGGCGGTGCGATGTGGGTGGTTGACAAAGTGCTGGGCAGCAAGGGGGGGCCGTTTAAGCCGCTCGCCAAGATCTTCGGCGTGACCTTCTGCATCACCCTCATCATCTCCACCATCACGGGCGGAAACATGTTCCAATCGTGGAACGTAGCCGCGTTGACGGAGACGTACTTCGACGTGCCTCGTATTGTGACGGGCATCGTCCTGGCGGTCATCGTCGGGCTGGTCATTGTGGGGGGTATCAAGCGCATCGGCACCGTCGCGGGCAAGCTCGTGCCGTTCATGTGCGTCCTCTATCTCGTCTCGGCGTTTGCAGTGCTTTTTGCCAATGCGACGGCGGTGCCCGGTTTACTGCTGGACATCGTCACCAGCGCGTTCTCGCCGCAGGAGGCGACCGGCGCGTTCCTCGGCGGAAGCATCGGATGGGCGTTCTCAACCGGGCTGCGGCGAGCGCTGTTCTCCAACGAAGCGGGCCAGGGCTCGGCCCCGATTGCCCACTCCGCCGCCAAGACCGATGAGCCGGTCCGCGAAGGAATCGTTTCCGGTCTGGAGCCGTTCATCGACACGATCTGCATCTGCACGCTAACGGCGTTGGTGATCTTGTCCACGGGAACGTGGAATCGTGATCCGCTTGTGCGATTCGATACGGTGCCGGCCGTCTCGCAAGTGCTTGCTTTTGATGACAGCCCGATCAACGCCGACGCCGAGGTGAACAACCGCACTGAGGTCTACCTCAAGGTGACGCCGGCACCCTCGGGGCCGGGCGTTCCAGCCTCGGTGAGCCGACTTCGCGGCGTCATCGGCGAGGACGGCGACGGGAACGGGGTCGTCAAGTGGAACACGTACACGGCCGCTGATCCGCCGACGCCTGATTCACTCGATCTGTACACGAGGGCGAAGAACGGGAGCGGAGAGACCGTCGTCGCCCACCTCGACGCCTTCCCCAGCGCCTCGCGCGCTATCGATGACGGGAACACACCGCAAACCAGCGACGACAAACCCATCTGGGGTCTCCTCACCGCTCCTCAACAAGTCGTGATCGACGACGATCGCAGATACGAATGGGTCAACCTCAAGCAGGTCTTTATCGTCGTGGAGGCGGACGTCAACAACAACACCACGTTCGATCGGCATCAGCTCGGCGGGCAGGCGGTCTTGAGTAGCAGCCAGGACACATCGGTGGAGGGGCGCAAGCAGACGACCGCGACCGTGGACGTGGAATGGGGGACGATCGCCTCGAACGAGGTCCCGACCTTGGTCGATGGAACCGGCATGTATCAGAAGTTCGAAGGCGCCCCACTTACAGCGTACGCGTTCGACCGGCAGTTCCCGGGTTTGGGCAAGTGGCTCGTCACGCTCGCCGCCTGGTTGTTTGCGATATCGACGATGATCTCATGGAGCTATTACGGCGAGCAGGGCGTTATCTACATGGTGGGCCGGATCGGCGTGCTGCCGTACAAACTGGTATTCCTGGCGCTGGTGATCGTCGGAGCGGTGTGGATCACCGATGCCGCGGTGATGGAGCCGTTGATGGACTTGGGGACCGGCGCGATGCTTTGGGCCAACATGCCCATCGTTCTCTTGCTGGGATTCATCGCGGTCCGTGAACTCGACACGTACTTCAAGAAGCTCAAGCGCGGGGAGTTCCATCCGCATGATGCGCCCTCGATCACTGATGTGATGGGCGGCAAGGACGTTCAGAAGTAGAATGATTCGGGTGTGATGATCGACGAAAGTCCATGCCGTGCACGGCATGGGCTTTCTGCTTGGGGCGGGATGCGAGTATGATGCGCATATGTGGTCCGTGGCCGAGATCGCGGATGCTGTCGAAGCCGGGTTTGTCGGCGAAGCCGAACGGCTGGACGCCGAGCACGCGGTCTCCGGGCTGGATTCGCTGGAGGAGGTGGACCTTCATCCCCTTCTCGCGGCGGCGCTCACGCGGGCAGGCTACGGCGTCCACCGCGAGCAGCGCTACCCCGCCCACCGAAAGAGATCCAAACGTAGTGAGGGCGAGCGGTGCGATTTCGTCTTGACCCCCAACGGCCGAGCCCTGGCCTCGCCCGGTCAGGCGCCGACGCTGTTCGCTCCCCCCGACGCCGTTGCGCTGGAGGACGCGTTCTGGCTGGAGGTGAAGGTGGTCGCCCAGTTCACGTGCGAGGGGCCCAACCACAACTACACGTCGCAGTTTCTCGCGCCGGCTCAAAGGGACATACGCAAGCTGTTCAAGGATCCGCACACCCACCACGCCGGGTTATTGATCGTGCTGTTTTCACAGGACGAGCGGGTGGCCGAGCATGACTTGGCCGAATGGCTCAATCGCGGCTTGGCCCACGACCTGCCCGTCGAATCGCCCAGCCTGCGTGAGTTCGCGATTACGGATCGGCTGGGCAACGCGCTTTGTGCGCTGGCGCTCTACCCGATCGCACACGCTTGATTAAACGGCCCCGGGCGGCTACGTCACCGGCGTCCGGGCAAGGACCTTGCCGATCAGCCGGGCCGCTTCCTCGGCTGGCTTATGATTGGCGAAGCGCAGACAAACGCGATGCAGCTCCTCGCTCTGCACCGCGGCGTTCTTGGAGTCCGACAAGTATCGGGTCGCCTGCTTGACAATGGGCATCGGCCCGCCGATGTGCGGCACGAACTCCGGCACGATCTCCCGCTCAGCGATGATGTTCGGCAGCAGCCGGTACCGTGTCCGAAGCACGAGATTCGCGCCGAGCCAGGAGAGCAACCCGGTCTTGTACACGCCGATCATCGGCTTGCGGTGAACCGTGATGTCCAATGTGATCGTTCCGGAGACGGCCAAGGCCAGGTCGCACCAAGCGATGGCGGCGTCGATCGATCCCGTGACCATGTGCAGCCCGGTGGGAAAGACGCTGATCCGGCGGCGAATGAGCCTGGCCAGCTCCGGGTTGGCGGCAACGACGACCCCCCCCATGCCCGCATGCCGGCCCTGCAATTCGTTGTAAATGTTCACCAGCAGGCGCGTATTGGCGCGTACCTCCTGGCGGCGCGACCCGGGGAAGATGACCACCCGCGGCGCGCCTTGGGGCAGTCCGTGCATCCGCTCGCGTAGCTGCTGGAGGTTCACCCGGCGGTTGATGGCAGGGTGCCCGATGAACTTGGCCGGCACGCGGCGATCGTTGAACCATTGCTCCTCAAAGGGCAGCAGGCAGAGGACGAGGTCGGTGCGGCGGCGCAGCTTCCCGATCCGCCAGCGTCCCCAGGCCCACAGCTGCGGGGCGACGAGATGGATCACTCTCGCCCCCGCCTTTCGCATCGCCTTTGCGATCGGGAAGTTCGCAGCGGGGGAATCGACGGCAACGTGGGCCAGGACGCGATGCTCCCGGGCCCACCGTTTGATCCGCTTCACCTCGCGTCGGATCTCGGAGAACCGGCGCAGCGCGCTGAGCCCCATCGCCCCGGCCTCGACGGTCTGCTCCAGAACAGTCGCGCCCGCCTGGTGCATCAGCGGCCCACCCCAGGCGTAGATGGCAAGTTTGGGGTCATGGCGCAGCAGTTGACGAATCACCGGTGCCGCGAGAGCATCGCCGCTCGGCTCGAAAGCGGTAAACAGGATCGCCGAGCCTAACTTTGAGGTGCTGTTGGACAGAGGCACATCCTTCCCGCTCGACCACGATCGGTGACGGCGTCGCGTCTTCTCACCGTCGTCGGAGCTAATTGGTCGCCACCGACGAGCGATCTTCAAGCCACGAGGCATACCATACGCCCGTGTTCGGCTTCGTGCATCCTTCGCGACGGCTGTGGGGGCTGGCGGCGCTGACGGCCGTCGGAGGCTGGGCGGTTATGGCAGCGCCGCCGGACGGCAGCGCCACCAACACGGCGAACCATGCCGGCGTGACCGAGCCGGCCGGAACCCCAGCGGCCCCACCCGCACCGGTAGCTGACGCTCCCTCCTTGCCGGACCCACCCATCCTCGGCTTCGGTATCAACGCGCACCACATCGACGACCTTTCGCTGTATCTCGCCTCGGTCGATCGCATCGCCGAGGTCGGCGCCAACGCGCTGATCGTCGTCACGCCGATGTTCCAACGCCACGTCGATTCCACCGACATCCGCTATCTGCCCGGAAAGTGCCCCACGGACGAACAGCTCCTAGCCCTCCTCGCCCGCGCCAAGCAGCGCCACCTGTCCACCACGCTCCTTCCGATCGTCCTGATCGAGGACCCCGGCGAGAAGGACTGGCGCGGCGTCATCCGCCCGCGTGATTGGGATGCCTGGTGGGACAGCTACGACCGCCTCATCGATCGGTTCCTCGACATCGCCGTGGCCGCCGAGGTTGACCGCTTCTGCATCGGCAGCGAACTGAACACGACCGAGCCGCAGATCGATCGCTGGCACCGAATCGTTCAGCGCGTCCGCAGCCGTTACAAAGGCACGATCACCTATTCAGCCAATTGGGATCGGTACGGCAAGGTCACGTTCTGGCCCTTGGTGGATGTGATGAGTGTGAGTGCCTACTTCGAGCTGGCGCGAGACGAGCCGGACGCGCCGGTTCAGAAGCTGCGCGAAGCCTGGGCCCGTGAGCGTGATCGGTTGCTGCTGATCGCCCAGCGTTACGATCGACCGCTGATGATCACCGAAGTGGGGTATCCCTCGCTGCCCTCAGCCGCGGCCTTTCCCTGGAACTATGTGGCGGACGATGGCGCGTTGGCCGACCACGAGTCACAAGCCCGGTGCTACGAGGCGTTCTTCGGCGCATGGAGCGAAGTCGTCAGCCGCTCGGACAGCCCCGTGCTGGGCTTCCACTGTTACTATTGGGACCCGTATCACCACGGCGACCGCTGGGACACGGGCTATGGCGTGGAGGGCAAGCCCGCGCTGAAGACCATCGCCGATGGATTCCGGACCATTCGTCGCCGCGTCGCCAAGAACACCAACTAGCCGAGGCCGTGGCGGACGGCTGGGGCATCGTTAGGATGTCCACCGCTATTTAGGTTGCCGTCGGTCGGCACCAATTGGTGTACATCTTGCCGTAGGGCGAGCCTTCAATGCTCAAGCGCACCCACATGTGTGGTGAACTTCGGATCGACCACGACGGCCAAACCGTCACCCTGGCGGGGTGGGTCAATACCTATCGAGACCAAGGTAAAGGCTTGATTTTCATTGACTTGCGCGATCGTGAGGGGTTGATACAAGTCGTGTTCGACCTCGAGGATGTGGATAAGCACGTGGTGACCGAGGCCAGATCGCTACGGCGCGAGGACGTCATCGCCATCACCGGGCCGGTGCGGAAGCGCGTCGGCGACCCCAACCCCAGACTCGCGACCGGCGAGATCGAGGTCATGGCCACGAAGCTGGAGGTGCTCAACAAGACCGAGACCCCGCCGATCCTGCCCGACGAACATGATGCCCAGAAGATCGCCGAAGAGAAGCGCCTGCAGTATCGCTACATCGATCTACGCCGCCCGCGCATGCAGCAGATCCTTCGCAGGCGTTTTGAGGTGACGCGCATCACGCGCCAATTCTTCGCCGACCACGGCTTCATTGAGATCGAGACGCCTTGCCTGATCAAGACCACACCCGAGGGCGCCCGCGATTTCATCGTCCCCTCGCGCGCCTACCCCGGCCAGTGGTACGCCCTGCCTCAAAGCCCGCAGATCTTCAAGCAGATTCTCATGGCTTCGGGTTTCGATCGCTACTTGCAGATTGTCCGATGTTTCCGTGATGA
>JAZFYE010000107.1:0-16095 GCA_036475395.1 Phycisphaerales bacterium | reverse complement strand
AACGGATCGCCGAGGCCTGCGGCTGGAAGGTCTGCACGATCACCAGGCCCGGGTCTCGGCCGCGGCCGCAGCGACCGGCGACCTGATTGACCAATTGGAACGTGCGCTCCGAAGCGCGGAAGTCCGGCAGATTGATCGCGGTGTCGGCGTTGATCACACCTACCAACTGAACCTTGGGGAAATCCAGCCCCTTGGCGATCATCTGCGTTCCCACGAGCAGTTGTACCTCGCCGGCGCCGAACTTCCCTAACGCGTGATGAAAATCCTTCGACCCGCGCATGGAATCGGAATCGACGCGCAGCATCGTCTTGCCCTCGACGAGTTGCGGGAACTTGCGGGCCAGCTCTTCCTCTACACGCTGCGTGCCCAGGCCGAACGTCGTCACGTGCCGGTCACACAGCGGGCAGCGCTGCGGCAATCGCTGCTCGGCCTCGCAGTGATGGCAGCGCACGAACCCGCCCGCTGGGAGTCGGCGGTTCAGGTGGAACACCATCGTCGCGTCACAGTCATCGCAGTTCATCATCCAGCCGCAGCGAAAATCCGGGCAGGCGATGTAATTCGCATAGCCGCGGCGATTCAGAAGCAGCAGCACCTGACCGCCCCGGTCCAGTGTCTCGCCGATGGCGGACTCCATCCGCGGACCGATCAAGTGGACCCGCCGATCGTGCCGCCGTTTGCGCTCGGCGACGAAGTCAACGATCTGGACGATCGGCAGGCGCATGCCGGGCACGCGCTTCTCGATTCGATGCAGGCGATAGCTGCCCTTGATCGTCGCGTTGTGCCAGGATTCCAATGAGGGCGTGGCGCTGCCGAGCACGACCGGACAATTGGCCAGCTGCGCGCGGCGCAGCGCGACGTCTCGGCCGTGGTAGCGCGGAATCTGATCCTGTTTGTACGAGCCGTCGTGCTCCTCATCAACAACAATGAGTCCCAGCCGACCCTTGGGAACCGGGGCGAAGACCGCCGATCGCGCGCCGAGCACGATGTCCGCGGCCCCGCTCGCCGCGAGCATCCACTGCTGGTGGCGTTGCGCCGCCGTCAGACCCGAATGAAGCACGGCGACGCGCTGCTTGGGGAAGCGCGCGATCAGCCGGCCGCCCGTCTGGGGCGTCAGCGCAATCTCCGGCACGAGAAGAATCGCGACCTTGCCCGCCTCGACGACCTTCTCGATCAGTCGAATGTACACCTCGGTCTTGCCCGACCCCGTCACGCCGAACAGCAAATGCGTTGAAAAACCATGTTTGAGTGTTGCTTGAATGTCGTGGATGATCTGTTTCTGCGGTTCGGTGAGTCTTTCTGGAACGGTCGCGTCCAGTGCGTGTTCGATCCATGCCGCTTCGACGGCCGTGCGCGAGCTTAGGACCAGAAGTTCTTTTGCGACCAATTGCTTGATTGGAGAGATCGTCGCCAGTTCGCTGAGGTCTTTGAGCTGGCGTATCTCAACCGGGCGGCGCGCCGCAGGAAGCGCTCCCAACACGTCCAGCACTTGACGTTGCTTCGCCGGCAGCTTGACCTCCACCGCCGCGCCGTCGGCGAGATCGATCATCGTTCGCCCGACCAGCCCCACGCGCCGCTTCACCGCCGCCGGCATCATCGCCGCCAGCGTCATCCCGATCGGGGCGCAGTAGTAGCTACTGATCCACTTGGCCAGATCGATCAGTTGACGGGGCATCGCCGGTTCGTTTGCCCGGCGGTCGATCAGCTTGATCCGGTCCGGGTCCAGATCGGTCTCGTCAATGCGCTCGACCACATAGCCGGCGGTTGGCGTGTCGCCGGCGCCCAGCGGCACGATCACCCGCTCCCCGACCCCCAGGTCGCCCAGCTCCACTGGAACCGCGTAGGTCAGCCCGTCCGGGTATCGATCGACGCCGCGCTCAACCGCTACCCGAGCGTAACCAACCCTCGCGACCTGTGAAGTGAACAGCGTGGTCATTCACCCACAGTGTAGGAGGATTCGCACGTCCTCAGATTCGGTCCGCCCAACTTCATAGCGCACTGGATGAAGATCCTTCTGCTCGTGACCGTCACCGTGCTGGCACCGCCCTCCATCGCCGACCGCATTCAACCAAGCGGCCGTTATCCTGCGAGAACGTCAGCCTGACGGCTTGGCTGGGCGCACGGGACTATGCTTCGGCGATGTCGAAGCACAAGCCCAAGCACAAGCGGAAACGTCCCGGCGGACACCACGCGCCGGGGGGATCGACCGACGAGAAGATCATCGCCGAACTCCAGCAACGCCTGGCCGAACTCGAAGCGACCGACGCCAGTCAGGCGGGCGCGATCTGGGGCGCCACCCACAAGCTGCTGCTCAAGACGGCGTGTCCCCCGGCCGCCATCAGCCGGATCATCGTGGCCCGCGATTCGGCTGCGCTGGCCGCGCTCGTCGGCGCTGTGGCGCGGGGTGAGGCGGAATCGATCGACTCGCCCCAACAACCGACGGCGGTGAGTTTCGACATCCCCCACGAAACCCTCAAGATGGCGATGCGCGCCTTCCGCAAGCGCCTCAAGCTCACGCGCCTCGACCATGAATCGAAGCTCGGCGTCGGACCGATGACGAGCGGGCGCAAGGCGGATGTGGACGCCATCCTCCCGCCCCACGAGTACTCGACGCAGGTGTGGGAAGCGCTCGTCGCCGAGGGTCAACTCAAGGCTGCCGGCCAGGGGTTCTACGCGCTCGCCGAAGAGTGAGTTTCCGCATCAATCGCGGAGCCTATACATCTTCCTCGATGCCTTGATGCCTTGTTCACGGACACGGCCCCCAGTTGACGAGGAGGGCGAGGAGGTCGGATGCGCCGACGTTGGCGTCAAGGTCGAGGTCGGCTAGACAGCATCCCTTTGCGCATGGACCCCAACCAACCAGGAGCCCGAGTAGATCGGCTGCGCCGACAGTATTATCACCGTTCAGATCGGCAAAGGTGACTTGGTCAACTGGATCGAACTGATACTCGTAGGCGCCCATGTCCACGACGACGGGTACGCCGCAGCCGGGATCGAAGTCTACTTCGTCGGCGTTGAAGCGTGGGTTGCCGTCCAAATCAACCGGGAACAGCTCGCATAAAACGCCGTCCCCGTCGTAGTCCAACTCATCCACCGGCACGTCCCAGTTGTTGCCCGCGTCGATACATGGCGACCCAGATGAGAGGCGATAGTCGCCGTTGGTCGGATCGACGAACAGCGGGTCGTCGTTGATGTTCATATCCATTGGGACACCCCACCCGCCCTCGACATCACTGTACTTTACGGTTACTACCCTGAGATTACCGTCGATCTGATTTGGGTTGCCTCCGGCGAGGTTACCCCAGAGGATGCAGTTGGTCAGATTGACCCCGGCAGGCTGTCCCTCTACGAAGATGGCACCGCCCCCTTGTGCATTATCTACTGTGTTGTCGACCAGGGTGCAGTTGATCAACGTGAGCGTCGTAGCCCCGCCGGGGTTGATCGCGCCACCCTCGTTCAGCGAAGCATTACCACTGAAGAGACAATTCACGAACGTTCCCCCAGGGTTCCCATTTTCATCGTTTTCAATGTGGAGCGCCCCGGCCTCGTTACCAGTGTTTTGGATGAAGGACGTATTGACCACTATTGGGTCCGAAGCGCCTCCGACGTGCATGGCCCCGCCCCCGTGGGCGGGCGCCGAATTCTCAGTGAAGGTGACGCGAATGACCGCCGGGCTGGCGCTCAAGATCAACATCCCGCCGCCAAGGCCGTTGTTGAAATCTTCATCGGCAAGCCCAAAAGTAATTGTCACTCCGTCAATGCGGACGCTGTCGTCTACGAAGCTGGCCGTGACGACGTGGTAGGCCCGTGGGGGGGGGTCCTCCTCCTCCATCAGCTGGTCGCACAGCTGTAGGGCGATGTCCGCGCAAGGTTGGTCCCACTCCACGATGCAGCAGAAAATTTCCTGCTCGCAGACGAGCGCGCAGCAGTTGCCTTCCTCGCAGCCGGGTGTGTCGTTGTCTTCGAAGCAACTGCCGGAATCGGGTTCCCCGCAGACGCCGCAGACAAGGTTCGCAAAGGCTGCGCACAACTGGTCCCATTGATCAGTGCAACAGTCCGGATCCGCGGCGCAGACGATTTCGCAGCAGGCCGCATCCTCGCAGCCGGGCGTGCCGTTGGCTTCGAAGCAGTCGCCGGAACCCGGTTCCCCACAGAGGCCGCAAATCTGAGTAGCGAGGTCGGCACACTCTTGGTCCCACGCCGTAAGGCAACAGCTGGGGTCAATTACACAAACCATGCTGCAGCAAGCAGCGTCATCGCAACCCGGCGTGCCGTTCGCCACGAAGCAGTCCCCGGATCCCTGGTCCCCGCACGAGCCGCAGACGGTGAACGCCAAGTCCGCACACGCTTGGTCCCACGCCACTTCGCAGCAATCAGGATCCACAGTGCATACAGCCTCGCAGCACTCTGCGTCGTTACACCTGGGTGTACCATTGGGTTGGAAGCAGTTGCCAGCGGTGGGGGCGCCACAGTGGGGCGTGAGGACTCCGCTGAGCACCGTCTCATACAGCGCCGGGTCGCGGTCCTCGAGGTCACCCCCGCCGGGGGGAAACCCGCCCAGCAGTTGGACGTTGTCGAAATCCAAGAGAAATGTCGACTCCCGGTCGCCGGTGCCGTCGGGGTTGGCGGCGTCCCGATCCGGCACATAGGAACTGCTCGGGTCCGTCGCCGCGACCCAGAGACGGACGGTGGTGCCGGGAGGAGGGTCTGCCGCGTCCGCCAGGGCGTCCTGAAGGTACTTGTAAGCGTCCACCCCCCAATCTGACCCGTCACCAGTTGGTGAACCATTGTCGCCGTCGACGCGAAGATCTAGAAACTGACCGAACGCCATGCGTGGGCCAAACGGCGGGCAGGCCGGGGCGGCGTCGGTGATCTTCTGATGCGCCAGCACCAAGCCGGGCTGGGCATGGGCGCTACTCACCAGGACGCCGATCGTCATCATCATCGCTAATCGCATGGATATTCTCCTTCGATCAGGCCGGGCGCGTGCACGCCCGGCGTTCCTGAACACATATCCCCGAAGGGCCCCTGCGCCCGGTCGCACCGGCCGAACGGGGCCGCCACGGGTATATATGCCGGTTTTGACGAAATCTTGCGCGACTTGGCAAATCTTTTTTTAGAGGGCGACCAACGGCAGCCCTGCGAGCCGTTGGGTGCATCGATCAGCCCCTGTTGTTGCCCAGAATCTTCTCCCGCTTACCTGGGCGGAGGAGAAAAGCGCGTTGCGAGAAGAGCCGGCAACCACCGGTCGCGGCGGTTTGCCAACGAAGACTTTTGCCACGCCCATCTGTTCACGCGGATCGGACATGGCGGCGTATGATCTGCGACATGGCATCGAATCACCCTCCTGCTCGACTTGCCCTGGAAGACGGCACGGTCCTGACCGGCCGGGCCTTCGGGGCTTTTGCTGACCCGGTCACCTCCACCGGGGAGGTCGTGTTCAACACGGCGATGAGCGGGTATCAGGAGGCGTTGACCGACCCCAGCTACGCCGGGCAGATCCTTACCATGACGGCGCCGATGATCGGGAACTATGGCGTGTGCAGTGAGGATGACGAGTCATCGCGTCCGCAGGTGGCGGGGTTCGTGGTGCGGGAGCTGGCCCGTCTGCATTGGAACTACCGGGCGGCGGGCGACCTGTCGAGCTGGCTCAGCGAGGCTGGGGTGTTGGCGGTGGCGGGTATCGACACCCGGGCGCTGGTGCGGCGGCTTCGCATCGAGGGGGCAATGCGGGGTGTTCTCAGTAACGACGCCTCTCACCGCGACGCCGACTTGATCGACCTGGCCCGATCCAGCCCGCTGATGGCCGGGCGGAACCTCGTGGCGGCGGTGAGTCCGGACCGGGTCGGCCGCTGGACGACCGGTCTGGGGCAGTGGGGGGTGCGGTCCGAGGTGGCAAACGACGGCGAGCGGACGTTGCGGGTCCTCGCCCTGGACTGCGGGGCCAAGCAGAACATTTACCGGCATTTGGTCGAGCTGGGCTGCGAGGTGATGTCAGCCCCGCACAATCACAGCGCCCAACAGATCCGCGAGCTGGAGCCCGACGGCTTGTTCATCTCGAACGGCCCGGGCGACCCGGCGGCAGTTTCCGCGACGATCGCGACGCTGCGGGAGGTGGCGGGGGATATCCCGACCTTCGGCACCTGTCTCGGGCATCAGATGCTGGCCCTGGCCCTGGGGGCCCGAACCTACAAGCTCAAGTTCGGGCATCGCGGCGCCAACCAGCCTGTGCGGAGCCTCTTGACCGGCCGGGTCGAGATCACCAGCCAGAATCACGGCTTTTGTGTCGATCGCGACTCGCTGGCCGGTATCGACTGCGAGGTCACCCACGTCCATCTCAACGACGACACGGTGGCGGGGTTTCGGCATCGCGCCAAGCCGATTTTCGCCGTGCAATTCCATCCCGAGGCGTCTCCAGGGCCGCATGACGCGTCCGGCCTGTTCTACTGCTTCGTGTTGATGATGCGGAGTGGCCGGCCCCTCGACGCTCAGATGATGGCCCAGGCCTGCGGGCCGCGGCCGCTGGCGGCGATCGAGTAGTCCTGAGGACCGTCGATTCTGCACAAGGCGGGCGACCATATACAAATGGGGCTTGCGAATGATTTCAGCCCGAAGTAGGCTGGTGGTTTGTCCTTAGGGGGAAGTGGGTGGGTGGTTTACGCCCCCGCGCGGACCGTGAGGCCCAGCGAGGAATCACCCTGTCCGTAGAAGACTTACATCCGACGCGGCCAATGCCCGGCTGTGCGGTATGGGAGAATCGAATGAATCGGCGTATGAGAATGGCTTGGGGTGGGAACGCAGCGTTGGTGATGGCAGCCGCGGTGGCTTTGGGCAGTCTTGGCCGGCCGGCACTGGGATTCGCTCAGGTGGCCGAGCCCCAGGACCAAATTGAGGATGTCCAGCAGGAGCAGGAAATCCGCCGAGCCCGGCTTCTGGCTGAATACGAGGCGGCCTATCAGACCGCGACCGAGCAGCTGGCCCAACAGGACTTCGAGGGGGCTGAGCGATCCATCTTGACGGTCCAGATCCAGGTTCGCCAGAACCGAGATCTGCTCAGCAGCAGTCAGTTCGCCGAGCTGGTTGATCGGGCCGAGGCCCTGTTGACCCAGATCGACAGAGCTCGGATCGCTGAGGATGTTCGGCAGCAGGAGATAAGGCAAGCGGAAACCGACCGGGCGAAGACTCAAGCCGCGCTGGCCGCGGCCGCCGAGCGCCAGCGCTTGATCGATCAGAATCTCCGCCGAGTACGCCAGCTCCAGTTAGAACTGAAGTACCACGAGGCCCTTCAGGTCATCGATGAGATCCTTTTCATTGACGAGCACAATCCCGCCGCCCAAGCCCTGAAGGAGGCCATCCAGACCACGATCCTCTATCGCAAGTGGGATGAGGTTCAGCGCCAGAAGGAGTCCAGCTACGGGCAATTGTCCTTGGAGGCGCAGAATTCGATGATTGCCCCGATTCCGAATCGGACCGGGCCTGGACTGAGATCGACCTCGGGCGTGATGGCCTATCCGCCTGATTGGCCCAACATCAGTTTGCTCCGGACCGGCGAAGGCGGCTTCCGGGAGTCCGTCGCCGACCGCCGGGTCGGCCGGGTTCTGGCCGAGACCCGCGTGCCGCTGGACATTACAGGAAACTCGTTGGAGCAGGTGGTCGGCTTCCTGGGCGACACCACGGGGTTGAACATCTACGTGGACTGGAAGGCCCTGGAGTTCATCAACGTGGACCGCGATGACCAAGTCACCTTGCAGTTGAATGATGTCAGCCTGCACACAGCCCTGGATCGGATCCTGGAGCAGGTCGGCGACGAGTTGGGCGATCGGCCGCAGTGGGCGATCCAGGACGGCATCCTGACCATCTCCAGCACCGAGGCGCTGCGCAGGAAGGTGACGACGCTCGTATACGACATCCGGGACCTGCTCTTTGAGGTGCCGTACTTTGACAATGCCCCGGAGCTGGACCTGGATAGTGCATTGAACCAGGGGCGCACGGGCGGCGGTGGGCGCGGTGGCGGTGGCGGCGGTGGTGGTGGTGGCGGCTTCGGCGGCGGCGGCGGCGGCGGCGGTGGCGGCGGCGGCGGCGGCAGCCGCGGCGGCGGCTCCATCTTCGGCGACCCCGGCGACATTGACCGTGTTGACCGAGCTGATCTCGTTGTGCAGATCGTCAGCATCATCCAGGACAACGTCGATCCCGAAGGGTGGCGCGACCTCGGCGGCGACACCGGCACGCTTCAGGAGCTCAACGGCAACCTCATCATCACCAACACCCCGCGCAACCATCAACGCATCGAAGGCCTGCTCAGCCAGCTTCGCGAGATTCGCGCCCTCCAGATCAACGTCGAGAGCCGATTCCTCGCCGTCAGCTCGGACTGGTTCGAGCAGATCGGCGTCGACCTGGACCTCTACTTCAACACCAACAACACCCTGCGGCAGCGGCAGTTGGCAGTCGACCCCCAGGGTCATCTCAGCGACCTGTTCGATCCTTCGAGCGGCAGGTTGAAGGATCCTGTTATCTTTGGCAGCCCCTTCGACATATCCCAGTTCGACCCAAACGTGGGTCAGATCTTCAATACCTTCCCGACCGGCAACTTCTTTGGCGTGCCGTCCGGCACCCTCGTGAATGGCTTCGAAGGACAACTGTTTGTCGCCGGCCCGGTCGGGGCCCCCCTCCGGGCCACCTCAGGGTTCGGCCCGATCCAGTTCTTCCAGGACACGCTGACGCTGGTCGAGTCAATTGCCGATCTTGACCCCACCTCCGTCGCCGGTCTGGCCGCGGCCAACCCCGCCCTCGTCGTGGGCATTCAGTTCCTCGACGACATCCAGGTCGATCTGCTCATCGAGGCGACCCAGGCGGATAAGCGGTCGGTGGTGCTTACCGCCCCCCGGCTGACCTTCTTCAACGGGCAGCGGTCGTGGGTGGCGGTGGCGACACAGCAGGCGTTCGTGTCAGCCCTGATTCCCATCACGGGTGACGCATCCGGGGCCTTCCAGCCGATTATTGCCACCCTGACGGACGGCTTCGTGCTGGATGTCGAGGGGGTGATCTCTGCCGATCGGCGCTACGTCACCATGACGGTCATCGCCAGCCAATCGCAATTCAAGGGTTTCCGTGAATCCGACGCGACGGAGTTCGGCGGGGCGGCCGGCGGCGGCGGCTTTGGCGGCGGCAGCGCCGCCCAGTTTACCGGCCAGATCGAGTTGCCCGTCATCCAGCTCGCACTCGTCCAGACCACCGTCTCCGTCCCCGACCGGGGGACGGTGCTCCTGGGCGGCCAACGCAAAGTGAACGAGATCGAGGTGGAGACCGGCATACCCGTTCTCTCCAAGATCCCCTTCATCAATCGCTTCTTCACCAATCGCCTCACCGCCAAGACCGAGGAGACGCTGCTGATTCTCATTCGGCCTGAGATCATCATTCAGCAGGAGAACGAAGATTTGCTCTTCCCGGGACTCTCTGACACCCTGGGCGGCGCCGCCAGCTACCTCGACTACTAGTTTGACCTCCGCGCCCCCCGCGACCCAATTCGACTTTGCTCAACGGCAGCCCCCTCTCGGGCTGCCGCTTTTCCGTCGCCCAGACGAGGCCATAACGCTCGACCGCGGCCGCCGGTTGCCTTCCCCGCCCGCTACGAGTAGGCTACTCTTGCCTTGAGCGTTTCCCCCGGAGCGAGAGTTTGCACAATGGCTGCGGCTGAATCACTGCTTCGAGTTGCCGAGGAAGATGGCATCACTCGTATCGAGTTTGTTGACCGAAACATTCTCGATGAGGCGAACATCCAGCAGATCGGCGAGGAGATCACGAGACTCGTTGACGAGACGCCGCAGCCGAAGGTCCTTATCAGCTTCCAGAACGTGGATCACCTTTCCTCCGCCGCCCTTGGAACCTTGATCACCATCAACAACAAGATCCGCAGCAAGGACGGGCAGCTTCGCTTGGCCAATATCGATCCGAGGATCTACGAGGTCTTTGTCATTACCAAGCTCAACCGGCTCTTCCAGATTCACGACAGTGAAGATCAGGCCCTCGCCAGCTTCACCTAGGCGTGGGGCGCTCAAGAGCGCTCTAGGGGCGACACGGTCACGACTGGCCCGCCTACAACACCTACCTCAACATGACGCAACGCTCGCCTCAGGCACGAATTGAGCATCGACTGGTGCTCGGCAGCTCGCGGCGCGGGATCCAGCGCGCCCAGCGATCGCTGATCTCGGCGGCGCAGCAGCGCGGCTACGATCGCGCCAGCTGCTTTGCCTTGCGACTGGCCCTCGAGGAGGCGCTGACCAACGCCATTCTGCACGGCAACCGCAACAATCCACGGAAGAAGGTGACGGTTCGATACCGAGTAGACTCCGGCCGAGTCGTCATCGAGATCGAGGACCAAGGCGAAGGGTTCGATCCTCAGGCGGTGCCCGATCCGACCCGTCCGGAGAATGTCGAGATTCCCGCCGGGCGCGGCATCGTTCTGATGCGGGCCTACATGACCGAGGTGGAGTTTACCGCGCCGGGCAATCGCGTTCGACTGACCTACGTGCGTCCGACCGTGCAAGGCTGAGCACGTCCGATCTCGGGGGCAAGTCCGGGGGCAAGTCCGGGGGCTCGATGAGCAGGCGGCGCTCGGCGCCGTCGTGGATTGGGTCGCCGTGAGTCCACCAAAGACGGCGGCTGCGTACCCGGTCGCTCGTGCCCGTCGATTCCTAGAGGGCGCCCCCGCCAACACAAGCCGGCTTGCATCGTGGGCGAGCGCGTCGGTGGCAGACCGTACGGTGGACGTCGCTGGCGGCCCGCCTCGCGGCGCAAAGAACACTCCCCGTCGCCGGGGAGTGTTAAGCGTTTGAAATGGTGGGGCCGAGGCGACCCGGCCTCAATGGTTGCGGTTGCGCGATTACGGAATGGTGGGGCCTCCGTCCGCGCCTCCAAGCAGGATGTTGATCCAGTCATGGCGAATAACGTAGGGTGCGTTCTGCAAACCGCCGAAGCCGCCGAAGTTCCCGCCCAGCGAGAGCGTCCAGATCCGCAGGAGGATTCGCCCGTCGCCCGACCGGATGAATCGCCCGCCGTTCGGTACGGGGTAGGCCGGGATCAGGCAGTCCAGATCAGGCGGATCAGCGGACATCAGGTTGTCAAACGCGACGAACATCCATCGGTTGATATCCCAGTCGTACATCTCGAAGAACACCAGGGCGGATCCCGAGAGGGGCGGATCGCAGTCAGGGAACCCGTTGCTTGACTGCGCCTCGTGAACGATGACCAGGCTCGACGCGTTCGGGACGTCGGAATGGGCAATGACCAGCAGGTCGGTAATCTGACCGGATGCGAGGTAGACGATTCCCAGGTCGATGTTGTCCGTCGGGTTGGTGAACTGCGACTTGATGACCAGGCGATTATTGTCCGTGCCCTTGATGGAGAAGACGTTGCCAAAGATCAGCGTCCCGCGGAGGATCTCGATGTCGTCGATGAGCGGCGAATCGCCAAATCCCGGGAAGTCCTGGTTGAGGATGAAGGCCGCGGCACTGCCGAAATCGCCGGTGGTCGTCGGGTAGGGTCCGATCTGGTTGGGTCCGGCGTCGGGGTCGAAATCCGGTGCGCAGTCAAACTCGTCGGGGAATCCCGGCAGGTCGTCAGGATCAAAAATGCCGCACTGATTGAATCCCCGGCTTACGGCCGCCCGAATCTGTTCCGGTGTCAGGGGAATCCCGTAGAACTGCCTGGCCAGACCCTGGAGGTCGGCCACGAGGGCGGCGATCTGCGGGGTGGCGGCACTGGTTCCGTTGAATCTGGCTGTATAGGCTCGGTTGGGATCACCGTCGCTGGGAACCCACAGGTCCCCATAGCCCGTGGAGGCAACGTTCTGGCCCCACGCCTGGACGTGGATAACGTTGCTATTGGTCGAGTCACCGTCCTGGAAGTAGTTGCTGAATGTCAGGCGGCAGTGAGGTATTCCCGGCGTTCCGGCACCAACCACGATCGCGCCGCTGTCGCCGAGATCGTCAAACTCGCCGAGATCGTCGCAACCGTTGCCGGCAGCCACGCAGGTGGTAATGCCCAGATCGCTGCCCAGGCGGAGCAGCTCCCAAAAGAACCGCGAGTTGTTCAAGTTGACACCTGGTCCAAACGAGCAGGAGACGACATCGCCGGGGCCCAAAGTCAGGTAGGTGTTGATGAACGCTTTGCTAAAGCGCGGACCGTCCTCAATGGACGTCAGGGGGAAGAAGTACGCCTGCGCCTCCGGGGCAATACCGATCACCCCTTTGCCGTTGTCGCGGGCGTTGATGATTCCGAGGCACGCCGTGGCGTGATCCGGCTCCGTGATCCAATCGATCATAATTAGCGTCTGGCCGGGCTCGGTAATGACATTGAGATCCTCGTGATCCTCGAAGTAGGCCCACTCGATGACGGCGATCTTGATGCCCTTTCCGAGCGTGTTGTAGACCAGGTCGTCGAAGTCGTTGGATCCGGGGGGATTTGTCTCACCGACACCAAACACCTCGAACAACTGCCGACTCAGGCCATACAGTCCCTCGTAGGGATCGGGGTCGGCGACCATCGGATAACCGGGGCCTTGGAGATTCCAACCGTGACCGCCGTACCCTGGAAAGCTGGGAGCGGGGAAGGCAAGACAGGCCGGGGCGCCGCCCGGTTGGTTGACATAGTCCGGCACGCGCAGGTAGCCCTGCAAGTTGGTCAGGTCCGCCGTCGGGCCATTGCCGCCTTGGCAGCCGGGGGCGCAATTGGCGTCGTCTTGGGCGGCCATCGAAACGCACATGTCATCCCAGAAGTCGGTGCAGCAACTGGGGTCTATCATGCACACCGCATTGCAGCACGTCTCGTCGAGGCATCCGCCGGTCTGATGCTGCTCGAAGCAGCTCTCGTTCAGAAAGCTTGTACAGCGGTCGGCGGGCGGCGTATCACAGTAAAGATTCGCCAGGCCGGCGCAGATCTCATCCCACGTTCCAATGTCAACGTCACAGCAAAACGGATCGCCCGCGCAGATAAGATCGCAGCAAGCTTGATCGTCGCAGAATGGCGACCCGTTGCCGGCCGGGTCGAAGCAGCTTCCCGTCCCCATAACGCCGCAGGCCGGCCCGGCAACTTGGTACGGCACCAACCGCTTTTCGAACTCGACCCACTCGACCGTGTCCAGGTCGTTGAGGATTTTGGCGGCCGCCTGCACCTGGTTCCAGTCGCCTGAGACGTACATCATGCCGGCCAGATCGGGCTGGGCCTTGCCGCTGTAGGCGGCCGCGCGGGTCTGGAGCTCCAACAGACTTGCCTGCGGTGTCCGGAATGCTGGTGTCACCTGTAGCTGGTGTTGGGCGATGACCGCGCCAAACTGGTTCAGGTTCGCATTCGACAATGAGAGCACAGTGCCGTCGCCCTGGGCCCGCGCCTGAATAACGTCCCTGAACTTGATAATAAGCCTGCCGGTCGCATCGATTGGAGCAACCAGTCGCGCCGTTGGCGTCTTGGGGGTCGGTCTTCGGGGAATCAGCTCGTCTTGTTGACCCCAACAGGAGCCCGCAATGGCCAGCGATCCGATGATACAAACTGCTCGTTGAAATGACATCCTATGGATCTCCAGAGTCAGGTCCGGCGGGCGCCAGCAGGACCGTGAGCGCGGTGTTCCTTTGGCCGGATTATCCCCGCCTGAGCACAAGGACGCACCAGCCGATCCCTTCATATCATAAATCCTACCGGAACGCCAAACTATTCAATTCCCAACCCAATTTCATTTCGCCTGGCGCGGTGGCGGATTCCGGTGGGGGCCTCAAGTTATGCTGGCCGGGACGCACCGCCTCGATCCGGGACGCAGCGATCCGCATCGGGTCGTCAGCAGCACACCGGGGGCCTGGGGCGTGTTTGAAGAGTCGGTGGGACGGGCCGCCGACGACCCCCCCGGCGGCGGCTCCCGCCGAGAGCCCCGGCCGCCCAGCAGCAAAGAGAGCTTCCAGACACGAGCCAATGGGTCCGTCAGGAGTCAACCATCGGCGTTTCCTGGCCCGGCTGGGCGACCACCTCCACCACCGCGGGCGCCCGCTCGGCCCCCAGGGCCTCAGCGACCTCTACGGCCTCGGCCAGTATGGTCTGCTCGTCCTCGACCGCGGAGACCGGCGGCTCGACCAGTTTCCTCACCCGCATGTTGAGGTAGGGATCGAAACCGGTGCCCGCCGGGATCAGGTGTCCCAGGAGCACGTTCTCCTTGAGGCCCTGAAGGTCGTCCACCGCGCCGCGCAGTGCGGCCTCCGTCAGCACCTTGGTCGTCTCCTGGAAGCTGGCGCCGGAGAGGAACGACTCCGCCTGCAGCGACGCCTTGGTGATCCCGAGCAAGAGCGTCATGGCGGTGGCGGGGCGGGCGCGTTTGGTCTTGGCCGGTTCCTCGCCCTCGGCTTCGGCCAGCGCGTTGGCTTCCTTGACTTCCTCCTTGTTGACCAGTGCGCCGACGGGAAGGCTCGTCCCGCCCGTCTCGACGATCCGGAGCTTGGACCCGATCTCTCCGTTGCGCTCCCGGAACAAGAACTTGCCCACGACCTCGTTCGGCAGTAGCTCCGTGTCACCCGGCGACTGGACCCGGACCTTGCCCAGCATCTGCCGCAAGATGATCTCGATGTGCTTGTCCGAGATCGGCACGCCCTGGGCCCGGTAGACGTTCTGTACCTCGTCCAGCATGTAGAAGTACAGCGCCTCTTCGCCCCGAATCCGCAGGATGTCATGGGGAATCAGCGGCCCCTCAGTCAGCGAGTCACCGGCGTGTACGACGTCTGCGGTATGCACAAGCAGGTGCTTGCCCTGCGGAACATGGTGGTCGTGCTCCACTTCACCGTCGGAGATGACTCGGATCGTCATCTTGCCCTTGCGCTTGTCGGAGTACAGCTCCACTCGCCCGGAGATCTCGGCCGTCACCGCGGGGTCCTTGGGGGTTCGGGCCTCAAAGATCTCGGTCACGCGCGGCAGGCCGCCGACGATGTCGGCCGATCCGGCCACCTCCTTGGGTTGGCGGGCCAGCATCTGCCCGATCTTGATCTGCTGGCCCTCGGTCACCTCGATCCTGGCTTTGGCCGGCAGATGGTGAAAGTCCAGGATCGTTCCTTGCTTGTTCTCAATGATGACCTGCGGGTGTTTTTCGCCGGTGTGCTCGATAACGATCAGCTCGCTCTTGCCCTCGCCTCGAGTCGCCTCGATCCGGATGGTCTCACCCTCGATGATGTCCTTGAAGCGCACGATGCCGGACTTCTCGGCCAGGATAGGGGTTCGATGCGGGTCCCATTCGACGAGAACTTGCCCTCGCTTGACGGTGTCTCCGCTCTTGATACTGAGTGCTGCGCCGTACGGGACCTTGTATTTGTCGAGTTCGCGGCCCCGGTCGTCCAGCAGCGCGAGCTCGCCGTTTCGCTTCAGCGCCAACAAGACGGTCCCCGACGGCATGTTGACCTCGACCTCGTTGCAGTCGCGCAGCTCAACCGTGCCGTTGTGCCCGGCCCGGTAACTGGTCTCGACGATTCCGCGGGCGGCAATGCCACCGGTGTGGAACGTCCGCATCGTGAGCTGTGTGCCCGGCTCGCCGATGGATTGGGCGGCAATCGTGCCTACGGCGAGTCCGACCTCAACCGCCTGCCCGGTGGACATATCCATGCCATAGCAACGGGCGCACACCCCGTGGGCCGTGTCGCAGGTCAGGCTGCTGCGGACCTGCACCGAGTCGATGCCCAAGGCTTCGATCTCGGCCGCCACCGCCGAGGTGATGAGCTGGTTCTCCTCGACGATCAGCTTGTCGGTAATCGGGTTGCGGATCGTCTGACGGCTGGTTCGGCCGAGGATTGCCTCGCGAAGCGGGACATCGATCTGCTCGCCTTTGTAGATCGCCCGCTTGGGAATGCCCATCTTCGTCCCGCAGTCGAGCTCGGTGACGACCACGGCCTGGGCCACGTCGTAGAGCTTGCGGGTCAGATAGCCGGAGTCCGCGGTCTTGAGGGCGGTGTCGGCCAGGCCCTTACGGGCGCCGTGCGTCGAGGAGAAGTATTCCAGGACGTTGAGCCCCTCCCGGAAGTTCGCTCGAATCGGGGTTTCGATGATCTCGCCGGACGGCTTGGCCATCAGGCCCCGCAT
>JAZFYE010000106.1:0-3747 GCA_036475395.1 Phycisphaerales bacterium | reverse complement strand
ATCGCTTTATCGGGCGCTTGGTACAGCGGTATGGGCTGCTGTTTCATCCGCGGCGGCTGATGTGTCAGCGATGTCTGGGGATCAAATACTGCGAGAGCCCGGAGACGATCCGCCGGCTGCGCATGCGCCAGGCCGCGGAGAGTGGAAAGCCGAAGTGGTAATGAAGGATTACAAGAGAGACTCACGGTTTGGATCCTTTGACCGGCGGCCAAGATCATTCTTGTGTCATCTGTTGAATCTCTTGTTCGGTCTGAATCAGTCGTCGGGCCATGGAGCGGCGGGCGCCGACGGTGGTTTCGATGAGGACGGCGCCGAGCAGCAGGGCCATAGCGTATTCACCGGGGATCGACCATGTGTGGATGGCGAGCGCGGTTACGGCAAGTTGGGTTGGGCCGCAGGCCATCGATCCCAGCACGAGGCGCATTGTGCGTAGCGAGCGCCGCCCGCCGAGGACCATCGCCCCGAGGTACGCGCCGAGCCAGCGCCCGTCGCCGCTGAGCAGGAGGATGACGACGATGGGCCAGACGGCGAAGTGTGCGAACAAGTCGATCTTGACAGCAACGCATCCCGCCAGCACCGGCACGAGCACGATTTCAACCCAAGCACCCCCAACGGCCCCGAAGCCTCCGAAAACGACTCCCGACCCCTTTTGTGGGAATAAGTGGTGAGCGAGGGGGGCGGCGAGGAGGGGGGTGGCGAAGAGCAGGCCGGCGATGCCTTTGTGGAGCCAGAGCCCCCAGCCGACGGCGACGATGGCAAGAACCGTGGCGATCAGCCCGGCGGTCTGGAGCATGCGAGCCCCGCCCAGCTCGGCTTGGTCGGCGGCGTCGCGATCGATTGACGTCAACACCCATGGACCAATGGCCACCGCGGCCCCGACGAGGGCGGCCTCGGGGAGCGGGCGGTGCCAAGGCCAGTACATCGCGGCGAAGGCCAAGCCGCCAGGCAAGCCGGCCGACCACGCCCCGACGCTCATAGAGGCGATGAGGCTCCGGGGCTGATCGTCATGCCCTCCGCCGAGGGAGCCCGCCCCGAGCAATGTGAGGACGACCACCGCCACCGTGAACGCCCGCAAAGGGCCTTGATCAGCCCATTTGGCTTTATTCCAAGCGATATCAAGGTCACGGCGAGCGTGCTTCTGCTGCTCGGCGAGTTCGGTCAGTCGCTCGGGCTCAGCGCCGGCGTGCTCAGCGGCGATCGCGTCGGCTTGTTGTCGTCTGACGAAGTGCTCGAGCTCGGCCTGCTGCTCGACCCCGCCGACGTAGAGGGTTTCGAACTGTGCAGGGAGGGCTCGTCCGAAGATGGACGGGCCCAGGACAATCCCCGCGACGGCCCCGCCGAGCACAGCCCATCCGGGACAGCGAGCCCAGCGCAGCAAGGCCGCGGCCACGACAGGCACGGCCACGAGAAGGAGGATCGCTACGGCCATCGCCATCGGTCACAGGATACGCTCGGGAAGCGGACCGCACGTCGATCGTGGCGACACGCGACTTACCAGCCGGTGGATACACTGACCCGTTGTGAAGCACTGCGCAGTGGAAAAGAGCGTCACGTGGAGCGTCGGTCCCCAACGAGCGCTCGCTCTGGATCGGCCGAGGCTGATGGGCGTCCTGAACGTGACGCCGGATAGCTTTTCCGACGGCGGGTCGTATGCGAGCGTCGAGTCGGCGGTGGATCATGCCGTGCGAATGATCGACGACGGGGCGTGCATCATCGACGTGGGTGGAGAATCGACCCGTCCGGGCGCGGTACGAGTTGGCGTGGATGAGCAGATCGCCCGTACGGTGCCAGTGATCCAGGAGCTGGGCCGGCGTCGCGATGTACTGATCTCGATCGATACGACGAGCAGCGTCGTGGCCGAGGCGGCCCTGAAGGCCGGGGCGGACATCATCAACGACGGGTCCGCCGGCCGGGACGATGAACGGATGTTCGCGCTGGCGGCCACGCGCGGCTGCGGGCTGGTGCTGATGCATCGCCTTACGTCACCGCAACACGACGCCTACAGCGACCAGTACGTCCACGATCCGATGTACGAGGATGTCGTCCAGACCGTATGCGAGTTCCTCGGTGAGCGATGCGAAACGGCGATGTCTCACGGGGTTGATCACAACGCGATCACCGTCGATCCCGGATTGGGATTCGGCAAGTCAAAAGAGCATAATTTTCTGCTGATTCAGCGGATGCAGGAGATTGTGCGGATGGGATTCCCGGTTCTCAGCGCCGCCAGCCGAAAGAGCTTCATTGGCGCTGCGACGAGCGTGTCCACGCCGTCGAACCGTGTGATTGGTTCGACCGTGGTGAGCGTGGCTCACTGGCTGTGCGGGGTTCGATTGTTTCGAGTGCATGATGTGGCGGCGCATCGCGAGGCGCTGGCGGTGGCTGCGGCAATTCGCCCAGCTGCCCAAACTGATTGATTGAAGTCGCAGCTGAGGTTGTTAGGATGCCTCGCTACGCCCATCGGGGGGAGAGCAGGGCGGGAGCAGCGAAGTGGAGATCTCGAGCATGGCCAGCAACGACATCCAAGAGTTCACCGATGGCAACTTTGATGCGGAGGTGATCAGCTCCGACATTCCCGTGCTCGTGGATTTCTGGGCGGAGTGGTGCCAGCCGTGCAGAATGCTGACGCCGACCATGGAGGAACTGGCCGACGAGTACAAGGGCAAGGTCAAAATCGGCAGGCTCGACACCGACTCGAATCGCGATGTGTCGGTGAAGTACGGCATCAGCGCGATTCCCACGATCATCCTGTTCCAGGACGGGGAAGTGAAAAAGAAATTCGTCGGGCTTACGCCGAAGGATCAGTTTGCGGCCGCGCTCGACGAGCTTGGGGGGTAGCGCGGAACTCTTTCATGCCGGGTTGATGTGCCCGTGACGATGGGCCGGTGCGCGATCTCAGCGTCCGGGGTGGGTTACGGATTCACGTGGATTCGGCGTGCCGAGGTCGCGCGCGATGCGGTATGATTGGGGTATGCGAGTACTGAGATATCTGACTGCGATCGTTACCGCTGCTTGCGTCACGTCGTTTTCGGCGGCGGGCGAGGAACCGATCGTCACCAGCGACCTGTTGCGTATCCGGACCGTGAGCTCGATCGATGTTGCCCGGGACGGTACGAAGGCGGTGTTTTCGGTTCGGTCCATTGCGGCCGAGCCGGCGGCCGCAGATGAGGACGCCGAGGCGCAGCGGACCTACGCGTACCGCTCACATCTGTTCCTGCTTGATCTGTTCAATCCTGACGCTGAACCTCGACAACTGACGTTTGGCGATCGTCGGGACACGTCGCCGAGTCTGTCGCCGGACGCTCGCCGGATCGCGTTTGTTCGCGGTGATGAGGACCAGGAGGATGGATCACAGTGCTGGATCATCCCGGTGGACGGCGGCGAAGCGCGACAGGTGACAAACCTTGAGCACGGCGCTGGCTTTCCGAGATGGTCACCCGACGGAGCCTTGATTCACGTGTCGTCGGAGATTCCAATCGACGAGATCGACGGGACGCCGCCGTACCCTATGGAGCGGCCCAAGCGCCAGTGGAAAGACGCCGAGCCGAACGATGATGTCACGCCGAAGCCGGATGGGACGAGGCAGGAGATCCGAGCTTGGCTGGCGGCGAACGCAAAGGAACTGAACCCGGACGCGATCAGTCGTCTGAACTTCCAGGGTGAGCGGCGGCTGCGGGGATTGGCGGGCTTCGATCATCTGTTCGTGGTTGATCCCGACGATCCGCAAATGCAAGCGACACAAATCACGAA
>JAZFYE010000105.1:0-4326 GCA_036475395.1 Phycisphaerales bacterium | reverse complement strand
TCGCTGATCACTGCACCAACGTCTGCGAACAGGTGATCTACTTGGAGAGCGGGATGGTCGTTCGGCACATGCCTCAAGGGTGGTCGAAGCCGGTTCGCCCGGGGACCTAAACACGAGATGCCTGATCGTCTTTCGTCCATCCGTACCACGCTCGAGTCACACGGGCATGGACATCTCCTGGCGTTCTGGGATAAACTGGACGAGGCACGTCAGGCCTCTTTGCTCACGCAGCTTCAAGGCATCGATTTTGACCAGCTCCAGGTACTGATCGAGACGCTCGTTGTCCGCAAGCAACAGGCCAAACGTCCGCGGGATGTGGAACCAGCTCCGTACTACGCTCACGAGCCCGGCTCGACCTACGACGCCGACCACTATCGCGAGGTGGGTGAGGACCTCCTGCGCGCGGGCAAGGTCGCGGCGTTCACGGTCGCGGGAGGGCAGGGCACGCGGCTGGGCTGGAAGGGCCCCAAGGGCGCCTATCCAGCGACGGTGGTCACGGGCAAGCCGCTGTTCCGTGTTTTCGCAGAGCAGATCCTGGCCAATCAGGACCGGTACGGCAAGACGATTCGCTGGTACATCATGACCAGCCCCGCCAACGACGCCCCGACCCGGGCATTCATTCAGGACAACCGGTGCTTCGGGCTGGATCGGCGCAACATCTTCATGTTTCCCCAGGGCACGATCCCCGCGATCGAGGCCGAGACCGGGAAGCTCCTGCTCGCGGACAAGGGCCGGGTCGCGGTCAACCCCGACGGGCACGGCGGATCGATCAAGGCGCTGGTCGCCAGCGGGGCAATCGACGCGATGCTCGCCCGCGGCGTCGAGCACCTCAGCTACTTCCAGGTGGACAATCCGCTGGTGAAGGTGATCGATCCGCTGTTCATCGGACTGCACACAGCCGCCCCCGATTCCTCCGGCGAGATGTCCAGCAAGATGGTGCCGAAGACGTCGCCGGACGAAAAGGTGGGCATCCTTTGCCGGGCCGAGGGCAAGACCCTGGTGGTCGAATACTCCGACCCGCCCGACGAGCTCGCCCAGCAACGCGACGACGATGGTCGGCTTCGATTCTCCGCCGGCTCGATCGCCGTTCACATGCTTGGCGTGAAGTTCGTCAAGCAACTGGTGTCCGGCAAGGAAGGATTCGTGCTGCCCTACCACCGGGCGGAGAAAATCGTGCCTTACGTTGATACGAAATCGGCGGAAATGATACAGCCCCAGGAACCGAATGCGGTGAAGATGGAAACGCTCGTCTTTGATGCGTTGCCCTTGGCTGAATCTTCAATCGTGTACGAGACGAGCCGGGTCGAGGAGTTTGCCCCGATCAAGAATGCCCAGGGGAACGACTCGCCGGCCACATCGCACCGCCTTCAATCCGACCGAGCGGGTCGGTGGCTGGAGGCGCACGGCGTTACGGTGCCGCGCGATGCTGAGGGTCATGTGAGCGCGCGAATCGAGATCAGTCCGCTGACCGCCCTGGAGCCGAATGACCTGGCCAAGCTCGACCTGCCCGATACGATCGAACCGGGTCAAACGATCGCGCTATAGCGCGCCGCCTATTCAGCGCAGCCGGCTGCGAATGACTTGGGCGGTGGCCTCCGTTAGCAGCGGCGCCGTCTGGGTCATCGAACGCGCCAGCCCGTAGCGATCGCTCAGATTTATCACGTCGGCGAGCATCACGCCCTTGTCCGGCCCGATACACGCATCGGCCCCGGGACCGGTTCGGCCGACGATCGCGATGGTGGGAACGCCCAACGCATGCGCGGCCCGGGCCACGCCGATGGTTGCCTTTCCGTGTAACGATTGGGCGTCCAGACACCCCTCGCCGGTGAGAACGAGATCGGCGTCTTGACATCGCCGCGTGAACTGGACTGCCTCGAGGATCAACTCGATGCCCCGCTGAAGCGTCGCACCACAAAACGCGGCCAGGGCGAACCCGGCCCCCCCGGCGGCGCCTGTCCCCGGCAGGTTCGGATCGACCGTGGTCAGCGAAGCTAAATGACGCAGCGCGACGTCGAGCTGTCGGACCTGTTGAGCGGTCGCGCCCTTTTGCGGACCATAGACGACGGCTGCGCCCTGCGGACCACATAGCGGGTTCGTCACATCGCAAGCGACGTTGATCTTCGGTACTGAAGCCGGCGGTTCATAGGATGCGATCTCCAGAAGGCGTCCGCCAGACAGGGGCGCGTCGAGGCGGCGCCCGCTGGGGTCAACAAACTTCGCACCGAGCGCCTGGGCGATGCCAACTCCGCCGTCGACGGTGCCGCTGCCTCCGATACATAGGACAATTGTCTCACACCCGCGATCCCTGGCCGCTACGATCAGCTCGCCGGTGCCGAACGTCGTGGTGCGCGTCGGGTCTCGACGATCAGGCGCAACCAGGGCCAGCCCGGAGGCTTCGGCCAGTTCGACCAGGCCCGTCCTTCGATCGCCGGCAATTCCGTAGCGAGCCTCGATCGGCTCACCGAGTGGACCGGTGACGATAGCGCGGTGGATCGTGCCCTTGGTCGCGCCAACAAGGGCATCAAGGCTCCCCTCGCCGCCGTCCGCCACGGGACATTGATCGCAGACGATCGCCTCATCGACACGGGCAACACCCGCGGCCATCGCCGAAGCCGCCGCCCGGGCCGAAAGCGTCTCCTTGAAGCTGTCCGGGGCGCACACGACTCGGCTGAGACGCTCTTTCCGTGGCTGAGTCTCACATTGGTTCTTCACCGGGCTTGCCCGACCTCAATCGTCACGGCCGGCCGGTTCAGAATACACTGACAGTGCATACGGTTCGTGCGGGCCCGCCGATGGAAGAAGTCTACTCCAATCTTCTGAGCGCTTACGGTCCGTGGGCGGTGTTCGTGGCGCTGCTCCTGACCGGGATCGGTATCCCCTTAGGCGAGGACGTGGTCATCGTCCCGGCCGGAATCCTGGCCGGTCACGGGAAGATCGACCTTTTTCAGACCGCCGTCGCCGCCTATGCCGGAGTCCTGCTCAGTGATTTCATGTGGTACTGGCTGTGCCGCAAGTACGGCACGCCGCTGCTGCACAAGCGATGGTTCAAGCGGATCGTCCATCCCCGGCGGCTGTTGGAGGTGAAGCACGAGATCGAACGGCGTGGGGCGTGGGTCGTCGTGATGGCCCGCTTCATTCCCGGAAGCCGTACGCCGGCGATTACAGCTTCCGGCGTCTTACATCTGCCATTCTGGAAGTTCGCGTTGGCTGAAAGCACAAGCTGCTTGGCCACAGTGCCGCTGCAACTGGGGCTCGGATATGCGATCGCTCGGGGATTGGGAACGTTGGAAACGGCCGACTTGATCTTGTCGTTGATTGGTGCGGTCCTGGTGATCCTGGCGTTGATGCTGGGTCTGGCGTGGTGGCGTCACCACCGCACACATCGGAAACACGCACCGCGCGCCAAGGCCGCCTGGCTGCGACGATTTCGTCCACGTCGCCTCGGGCGCCGAGCCGCGAAAAAAGCGTGACTTGAGCTGTCCGGCGCTGCGGGCGAACCGTCGCGAGCCGTATACTCTGCCGCCGGTCACCAGCCGTGCACCGGCCCAGATCACCGTGATGCGAACGATTGTCACCGGCCAGATCGGTATGCACAAGAAGCCGTACCTCGATGCGGTGGCCGACCTTGCCGGCCGTCGCGGCGGGCGGATCGAGGTTTTTCATATCGGCAACCGGATGTACGCTGAGGCCCCGGACATCCGGTCGGGCCGAATCCTCGACCTCCCGCTAAGTCGTCTCAATGCGCTTCGCCGTGCCGTTTTCAAGGACATCATCGCCCAGACGGCGCCGCCCGACGAGCACCCCAACGTCATCATCAACACGCACGCAACGTTCCGCTGGCGGCACGGTCTTTTTCCCGGATTCGATTTCGACCAAGTCGAGAAGTTCCGGCCGGACATGTTTATATGCCTCGTCGACAATGTGGAAACGGTCCATCATCGACTGCATGCTGAGCATGATATCGATGCCACGCTCAAAGACTGCATGGTGTGGCGCGAAGAGGAAATCCTGGCCACCGAGCTGCTCGCCCAGGCCGTCGGATGCCAGCACGGGTTCTACATTCTCAGCCGCGGCCGGCAGCACGAAACAATCCAGACGTGTCTTCGGCTCATCACGCGCCCGGATATTCCCAAGGTGTATCCAAGTTTTCCCATGAGCCACGTGATGGATATGCCCGAAATCCTGGCCAAGATCGACCAGTTCCGAGCCGGTTTGGCCGAGCATTTCATCACCTTTGATCCCGGCGACGTGGACGAGAAACTACTGCTGGAGCGGGCGATCGCTGCCTCGCAACAGGGCCGAGACTGGGTGGAGGTCGAGCCTCAC
>JAZFYE010000104.1:0-8879 GCA_036475395.1 Phycisphaerales bacterium | reverse complement strand
CGTCCAAGGGGATTTCCGTCCGGATGTCCACGGTCTGTGTGTTGAGGTCGATCTTGCCGGAGTAGGTCAGCGTGTATTTGTCGATGATGACTTGGAACCGGTCGTAGGTGACGACGCCCTTTCTGATCTTGGCGACGATCGGTTCGATCCGCCCAGGTATGGTCTTGGCGTTGGAGGCATTGAGGATGGTCAGTAATCCCAAGGTGACGGAACCGCTGTCGAACTCGACGTTTCCGATGGTGATTTCGATATCCGCCTTCATGCGACTGACGTCGCCATCGAGCGGCAGCAGCGCCCCCGCGGTTGAGACGCGCACCGGCTGCTCGGTGCTTCGAATGTCGGCGAGCACCGGGTGAATCTTGGCCAGAAGGCGCTCACGAAGCGGCGGCGTGATCTCCAGCTCGGCTTTCAGCGGCGTCTTGCGAGGAAGGATCAACGTGTTATCTCGGCCGACGATCCGGCCTTCGATCGAGCCGTTGGTGGTGTGGAGCCGGCCGCGGATTGACCCGGAGTTGGGCGAGAAGTTTATCGCTCGAAACGACGTGCCCATCTGCGGCCCGACCGCGGCTACGAGCAGACCGTTCAGGCCAAGGAATGTGTCGGCGACGTGTGTCGGGGCGCCGGTGACCTCGGCCGTGAGGTCGAGCTTGCCCTGATCGAATTGAAGCGTTTTCTGTTCGCTGACGAGATTGGTGATTTTGCCCTTGATATTGATGGCGCCGGCGTTGGTCGAGTCGCCTGTCATCGTCGTTTCGTTCATGGCAAATGCGACGCCCTTGGCCAGATCGTTACTCGTCACCGTGATGGTCATGTCGCCGAGGCCTGATTTCTTGCCGCCGGAGTCCACCAGTTGCAGCGGGCCGCCGGTCAACGTCAGATCGATATCCACGGCGGCGGTGTCGAAGGGCTTGTCCTCCTGGAGCATGGCCAGAGGGAAACGCAGTGTCGTGACCGCCAGTGATACCGGCACGTCCGCGGGAACCGTGAAGACGCGGTCTGCCGGCTCGCTCTTTTTGGAAGTGGATTTGGGATTCAGCGCCGACTCGAGCGCGCTCTTTTGGAGCGTCAGTGTTAATGCGTCGGACGTAATCGAAACCAGATTATCGACGAGCGTGGCTCTGAACTCGCCCTGGAGATAGGGCAGATCAGCGGTGAGCGTTGTTGCCAAGCCGGCGTCGGTCCGGTTCACCGCGGCGACGACGGTCCCCTTGTTGCCGATCCAATCGCTGAGCGTTCCCTTCTTTGACCCGATCATCCGCTCGAGGTACACGATCTGCAGGGCGTTGAGGGTGAGCGTGCCGCGCGGCGATAGCGTTCCGTCGACGACGCTGGCCGTAACGTCAAACTTCAGCCTGGTCAGCGTCTGATCGTGAGCGGCGCGAATGACGACGGCGTTCCCCTCGATGGCGTAGTCTTGAGCTTCGACGTCCGCAGTTACATTCGCCTTGAATTGTCGCAGGCTGATCGGCTCCACCAACCCGGGCACGTTGTCGAGGAACGTTTCCTTGGCAGTGATCGTGGCGAGAATCGGCCGGGACGGCAGCGCATAGCGATATGGACCAATCTGAGGAAGATCGAACGGATCCAGATCGATGGTGGCGGTGGTCGGCCGGGCGAGCACCATCGGGTCCTCGGCATCGGATTGCAGCATCGAGGCCAGCTCGGGCGTGACCTTCAGTATTGCATGAGCGTGTTGAACGTGCAGGGCATCGGGGCCACGAGCCGCGGCGACCTCGCCTTGAAGCGGACCGATCAACGCCGTCAGATGCAGATCGTCTTCCAATCGGGCGGTGTCGAAGTCCACTCGAAACTGATCGATATTGGTGGGCGGGAAACTGTCGTCTTGCGCCGTTACGACAAACGGGTCTTTCGCCTCGACGAATCCACTGGCCCCAAGCGCGCCCAGTTCAAACCGCCCGGTTTCTCCGATCGGCGGTAGCGAGAAGTCCGGGATTTCCACGACGACCGCGACCGGGCGGTCGATGCTCACGTTGGATATCGCGCTGATCAACGCCGGGTCGATGGTGGCGTCAACATGAAAACGCTTTCCGGTCAAGGCGCGATTCGCGGAATCGACGGTCGCGATCAGCTCGGCGTTGATTTTCGGCGACGAGAGCGTCAGGGACACTTCCTTTTGCGCACCGGCAGAGAAGCTTGCGTCGATATCCAGCGTCGGGCCGATGTCGCGTTCGACAAGAATCGGCGTGCCTTGAAGCGCGAACTGCAACAGCGTGGTTGGAACAGAGCGGCCTTGAACGCGACCGGTGATCCGATCGAGACTGAAGTCGATCGCTCCATCAGTCGTGATGATGTGGTGGGCGGCAAGATCGCCTTGAAGGCGACCCGCTTCAGTACCGTCGATGAGTGCATCGACTTGGATGGCAAGCTCGATCGTTTCGGTCAGATTCTCACTTGTGATGCTGAAGGTCGCGGATTGAAGCTCGGTATCGTGGGCGGCTAATGGCAGCATGAGATTGTGCAGCTCGATTTGCAGTCGGCCGGACGCACCGGCCAGAGTGAACACCCCATCAGCATCGAAGAGCTGCGCGAACCGGCCGCGTACTGAGAATGATCCCGTCTTGCCTGCGGATTTCGTCTCGGCCTGAAGCTGTAGACTGACCGAATCGCCGGGCAGATACGCAAGCTCGCCGTGCAGATCTATCAGGTCGATCGTTTGGGGTGAGTCGTTGTGCTGCTCTTTCAGATGCACGGTGATATCGTTGAGACGAATCTTCGTCGGGGGGATGCCGCTCAGCGCCAACGGCGCTTCGGTCTGCGGTTTGGGTGATTGTGCGTCGGATTCGTCAGTGGGTTCGCTCTTGACGACCAGATCGATCAATGTGGTCGAGCCGTCCTCGCGGATTTGCCCCGACAGTGTGCCCGATACCCCGACCTCGAGCAGATCGATGTTGCCCGACCACAACGCCAAGAGTCCTGCGCTGAGGTCAACGTTCAGATTCGCGGCCTCGTTGCCATCGGTGTCCGTGATGCGCAGTCCGTCGATGGTCTGCGGCCCGATCCACCCGAGATCGAGGCGGTCGAACGCGACGGTTCCGTTGATGCGCTGTTGAAGTTTGCTACGCAGGATGCTCTGCCCGAGCCCCCAATTCACGAATGTTGGGGCGAAGGCTACGAGCAGCGCAAGCACGACGAACAGGGCGCCAAAGCGCAGGAGCACCGTCTTGAATTTCAATCTCGGTTTGGCGGTCGATTTGGACATCGCAATGAGACGAACGCTGCACGCGGGTGGTGACTACCCCGTGCTGAGTCTTCCTCCATGGTATTCGCAATCGCCAGACGCGGCCCGATCGACGGCCCCAGCCTCGGCGCAAAGGCCGCGCGGGTCTGCGAATGTGTCCCAGATCGGCGTGTCAGGCCGCCTGGTTGATCTGGAGGGAGCTCGCCTCGATGCGCCTGTCCGTGAACTGAATGCCCAGCGTGGATCGGCCATCGACGGTCCGTTGCGATCGAACCACCCGCGCGGGACACATCTCGTCCCGCAGCAGGATGCCCGGACGGCGTTTCAGGGCTATACCAAGGTACAGCGGGTCGCCCAACTCGGGGCAGATCGGCCGGTTCACCTCGATCAACGCGCCGCCATCGGAGAGGTTCCAGACGGTCCCCGGCACGTATTTCCCTGATCTGGGGTCAAACAGCTTGCAAGGGCGGGCGAGATTGATTCGCTCGTGGGCTCGGCGGTCGGTGCCTGGCATGATGAGGCCTCCACTTCGGAGTGGCTTCCCGAGGCATTATCGGCAGTGGCGACGGGTCACTTTCGCCGACCTCCAAAGGTGGCGGCGATTCGTGGGCGAAGGCCGCTTCGCCGCGCCGGGAGCCTATCCTTGTTTTCGATGCCCGAAACGCTCGTCTCCCAAGCACCGGCCAAGCTGAACCTCGTCCTGTCAGTGGGGCCGCCGGCCGAGGACGGCATGCACCCCATCTGCAGCTGGATGGTCGCCATCGATCTGTGCGATGAGCTGACCGTCACCCGCCTCGAAGCCGACCGCCTTTCGTGCTATGCCATCATCTGGCATGAGGACGCCAAGCGACGAAGTGATATCGACTGGCCGATCACCCGCGACCTGGCGGTTTGCGCACATTTGGCCTTGGAGCAGCACACGAACAGCCGGCTGCCGGTGCAGCTGAAGCTCCAAAAGCGGATTCCCGTGGCCGGCGGGCTCGGCGGCGGTTCATCCGACGCCGCGGCGATGCTCCGGACGATCAACGAGCTCTATGACTTGGGCCTGTCGATGGTGCAGCTGCGCGAAGTCGCGGCGGGGATCGGCTCGGACGTCCCGTTTTTCGTCGCCGGAGGCAGCGCGGTCGTCGAAGGGTTCGGCGATGAGATCGAGCATCACGACCGGGCGCCCCAGCTTCATGCGGTCATTGTGTTCCCCGAGGCGATGTGCCCGACCGGGCATGTTTACAGCGCGCTGGACGAGCTTTCGCCGGGTCCGTTGCGAGCCGACGAAGTGAAAGCCTTGATCCGTTCGTCCAACATGTCCTCGCTGGGGCCCGAAGCGGTGTTCAACGATCTCACCCAGCCGGCCATCCGTGTCGCGCCTGAACTTGAGGGGCATCTGGCGAAGCTGACCGAACTGGCCGAGCGCCCCGCGCATGTGGCGGGAAGCGGTTCCAGCCTCTTCGTTCTTTGCGATGATGCGCTTCACGCGCAGTATCTCGCCGAGGCGATCGAACAGCGCCTCGATCTGCCGGCCCTTGCCGTTCAAACCCACGAGACCTGTGATGCCCTCGCCGAGTGATTCCCCAGGACTGCGGTGCGCGGGCAAAGATCCGCGAGCGGTCGTTACCGCATTGTTCGTTACCTTCGTCGTGATCGGTGTCGATCTGATCGTCAAGGCGTTGGCGTTCCGGTTCGTGGCCGGAGCACCCGTGTCGCCGGAGTCTGTCCCGGCGCACGAAGCGGTCGGCGTCATTCCCTACATCTTGAGCTTGAAGCTCGTTGAGAATCGCGGCGCCGTATTCGGGATCGGACAGGGACAGCGCTTGGTGTTCGTCCTCGTGGGTGTGGTGGCGGTGATCGTCGTCGTTGTCGCGTTTTTCCGATCGGCGGCGCATCGGCGCTTCCTGCATCTGGCCCTGGCTTTGATCCTCGCCGGTGCGCTGGGGAATCTCTACGACCGCGTCATTTTCGGCATGGTGCGGGACATGCTGTGGCTGTTCCCCGGCGTCAAGCTACCGTTCGGACTGACCTGGCCCGGCGGTGGAAGCGACGAATTGTACCCGTGGGTGTTCAACATCGCTGACGCGTCGCTGCTCAGCGGCCTAGGTATCCTCATGCTGGGGATGTATCGTGAGGATAAGAAGAAAGGCACCAAGAAGAAGGCACTAGGCACTGGGCATTAGGCACTCGGTATTGGGGGTGAAGCGGGAAGACAGGACGCCCCGTTGCCCTCTCACTTGCGTTTGCGCTTTCGCCCGGCGGTTGCCTGCTTGTAGAGCGCCCGGATCGTTTTGATCTGGCCGGTGTGGTACGCGTCGTGCATCGCGATTCCAGTGATATGCGAAATCGGAACTCCTGAACGTTTGTTCTTTGAATTGAGCTTCGACCACGGCGCGGTTGCGACCGCCTTGCGAAGCGCTTGATGCGCATCAGCTAAAATCGTGAGGTACTGCTTCCATTGGGTATCACTGAGCTTCCTTGGCGCCGCAAACCAGTTGCTTCCAGCTAAGGGGAACGATCCGCGTTTTCCGCCGGTGATTCGTCGGGCCGTGGTGTATTTCCAGTAGGCGCTGTGCAAGACGATCTCGGCGATGCTGTGTCGGCCGGGGCGCGGCGGCCACGCTGCTTCCTGTGCGGAGACTTGCCGGATCGCGCTGCGAAGGCTCACTCCCATCCACCCGGTCTTGTCGTACCCCTCGTCAAGAAGGCGAAGCAGCAGCTCGGGCTGAACGGTTTGAGTGGTCGGCTTGGTCATCGCTTCCTCCCGGGCCCTCGTGGGCCCATATGCAGGGCAGATGCCCCATCGAAGTAACTATCTAATACGATTTAGAGCATTACACGGTTGAATCATACGCCGAAAGGGGTAATAGTCAAGAGGAATTTAGATGGTTACGGCAATGGACGAGATTTGGATATATCTGCTCAACAGCGACTGGCACGACTACCTGGGCGGGGGCCGGGCTGAGGACCGCCTTGACGATCCACAATGGGTTCGGACCTTCCTGGCCGGGTGGGATTTGCCGGATCGGATCGTGTCGGCTAAGGCAACCCGCCTCGCTCTGGGCGAACTCCGATCGGTGCTGAGGCGTTTCGTTGATCGTGCTGTGGCTGAGGAATCGTTGACCGACGAGGACCTTCAGGCGCTAAACATCGTTCTTTCGGGCGAGCCGGTTGTTCGCCGATTGGAGCCCAGCGGCAGCACCTATCGCATGCGACTCGATCCGGTCCGCACAAGCCTCCGCGCGGTGCTCGCTGAAATCGCCAAGTCCTTCGCAGATATGCTCATTGAAGGCGACCTCGCACGGATCAAGTTGTGCGAGAATTCGGATTGCCGTTGGGTCTTCTACGATCGCAGTCGCAGTCGCACTCGCCGATGGTGCGAAGGGGCGAGCGGTTGCGGTAACCTGCTGAAGGTTCGTCGCTTCCGTGAACGTCAGAAGAAGAAGCGTGGCAAACCGCCGTCTGGTTCCACGCGGCGAGATTGATCTCAGCCTGTAGCATGCCAATCTCCCGGCCGACGAGCCGTAGAATGGACCCACAAATCACCGCCCTCCAAATCCTTTACCGAAGCCGACCTCTGACCACTGAAAGCTGAAAACTACTCCCATGACCACACTCACGACTTCCGATTTCGTACCGACCGAGCTTGATGCAGCCCAATGGGCCAATCTTCAGCCGCTGTATCAGGCGCTGCTCGAGCGCGAGCTGAAGTGCAGTGGGTGTTTGGAGACGCTCATTCTCGATCGCAGCGAGCTGGACGCTGCGGCCAGCGAGGCCTTCGCCAACCTCTACATCAACATGACCTGCCACACCGACGATGAGCAGAAAAAAAAGGCGTACCTCGAGTTCGTCGAGAACGTCCAGCCACAGCTCAAGAAGATCGGGTTCGAGCTGGACAAGAAAATCGTCTCCAGCCCGCATGTCGGTGATCTCCAACGGGCCCGCTACGAGGTCATGCTGCGCGATCTCACCGCTGAGGTGGCGCTTTTCCGTGATGAGAACGTGCCGCTGCAGACCGAGGATACAAAGCTCGGCCAGCAGTACAGCGAGCTGAGCGGTGCGATGATGGTGACGTTTCGGGGCGAAGAGAAGACGCTTCCTCAAATGGCCAAACATCTGGAGGAGACTGATCGGGCGACTCGCGACGAAGCATGGCGCCTCGTGAACGAGCGCCGGTATCGGGACCACGAGCGACTCAGTCACATCTTCGATCAGATGATCGAGCTGCGGCACAACGTCGCACGAAACGCCGGCTTCGACAACTATCGCGACTACATGTTCAAGGCCAAACACCGATTCGATTACACCCCGGCCGACTGCGAGGCCTTTCACCAAGGTGCGGCTGAAGTCTGCGTGCCGGTGCTTCGTAAACTCAACAAGCAACGCGCCGAGGCGCTGGATGTTGATCCGCTTCGGCCATGGGATCTGGCGGTGGATATCAAGGGGCGTGATCCGCTGCGTCCGTTTGACGAGGCCGAACAGATGGTTGCGGGGTCGTCGCGCCTGTTTCATCGCATGGGTTCGGCGCTGGGCGACATGTTCGACACATTGCGCGGCGGTGATTGTTTGGACCTTGATTCGCGCAAAGGCAAAGCGCCGGGCGGATATCAGGAGATGCGCGATCGAAGCCGCAAGCCGTTCATCTTTATGAATGCGGCCGGCCTACAACGCGACCTCGAGACGATGATCCACGAGGCCGGTCATGCCTTCCATTCCATCCTTTGCAAGCAGGAGCCGCTGCTTCATTACCGCCACGCGCCGATCGAGTTTGCCGAGGTGGCGTCGATGAGCATGGAGCTTCTGGCCCATCCCTTTCTCGATGAGTTCTACGATGAAGCCCAAGCCGCTCGCGCGAAGCGCACGCACCTGGAGGAGATGGCTCGGCTGCTGCCCTGGATCGCCACCATCGACGCGTTCCAGCACTGGATCTACACCAATCCGACGCACAGCCGTGATGAGCGCACGGCATGTTGGCTCGAACTGAACGATCGTTTCGGAGCGGCGGTGAGTTGGGAGGGAATCGAGCAGTTCCTGGCCGTGAGTTGGCAGCGGCAGCTTCACCTGTTTGAGGTGCCGTTCTATTACATCGAGTACGGCATCGCGCAGCTCGGCGCGTTGCAGCTCTGGTTGCAGTACAAGCAGGACCCGACCAAGGCGATTGCCAACTACACGCGCGCTATGTCGTTGGGCGGTTCGCGTCCACTGCCGGAATTGTTCGCCGCGGCTGAACTGACCTTTGACTTCGGCCCCGCAACCATGAAGCGCCTCATGGACGAAGTGCAAGCGGAGCTGACCACGCTCCCGCTCTGAGCTGCCAGAGCACAAAAAGAGAACATTCCACTTTTTCTTTTTTGGGCGGCTACGGCGCCGGTTTCGAACGCGCGTGCCAGGCGGCAAGGATTTCTCTTTCCCGCTGGGCCTTCATGCCGAACGATCCATCGGTCGCGCCGAAATCGTAGTCGAGACCTCGCGTTTCCTTGTGCCATTGGATCGTGTCGCGCGCGGTGTCCGCCAGGGGTCGAAACATCAGGCCGAGGCTGAGGGCGCGCTCGATATTCACCTGGCCGAGCCCCGCTTGTTCTTCATCAGGTAACCAAAGTGGAAGCTCCGTCCACGGCGTTACACCTTGGTCTTTGAGGAAATCGGAATCGATCCAGGTGAAGTTCACGACGCTGGTGGTGACGGCCTTGCACCC
>JAZFYE010000103.1:0-11308 GCA_036475395.1 Phycisphaerales bacterium | reverse complement strand
TTGAAGGGGTCGGGTGCAATCGATTGCGCCGGTCTCTGACGCCACCACGGTGATGCGGTATCCTGATGCGGAGCCGTGAAGGCGGCCGAAGGTAGGCGCATGCGACAACCAAGCTCAGGCGGGGGTTGGTCGGCGATCGGGTACGCGATCCGCAAGGCTCGGCAAGGCGGCGGGTTGTGGCACATGTACAAAGCGCTGCGCACGCGGAACGCGTGTAAGACATGCGCACTCGGCATGGGCGGGCAAAAAGGCGGGATGGTCAATGAGAAGGGCCGCTTTCCCGAAGTCTGCAAGAAGTCGATCCAGGCCATGGCCGCCGACATGCAGGGGGGGCTTCATCCACATTTCGTTGACGATTTTGATCTGGAGAAACTACGCGGATTCTCATCCCGGGAGTTGGAATCAGCCGGGCGATTGACCGAGCCGCTATACGCGGGGCCGCTCGATCGCAACTACCGCAGGATCAGTTGGGACGAGGCGCTTGGGCGCATCACCGACAAGCTCAACCAAACCGATCCAGCTGAGAGTTTCTTTTACTTCTCAGGGCGTTCATCCAACGAAGCGGGTTTTCTACTGCAACTCTTTGCGCGGTTGTACGGCACCAACAACGTCAATAACTGCTCGTATTACTGTCATCAAGCGTCCGGCGTAGGACTTTCGAGCGTCACCGGCTCCGGCACGGCGACAGTCGTCCTTCAAGACATCGATCAATGTGATCTGCTGTTTCTCATCGGCGCGAATCCGGCATCGAATCATCCGCGCTTGATGCGCACGATAGTCGAACTGCGACGGCGAGGGGGAAAGGTGATCGTCGTCAACCCGCTGCGCGAGCTGGGACTCGTGCGCTTCAAGGTGCCGTCGGATGTTCGAAGTCTGTTATTCGGCTCGAAGATTGCGGACGTCTATGCGCAGCCACACATCGGCGGAGATATTGCGTTTCTGGTCGGTGTTGCGAAAGCGGCGATCGAGCAGGGCGCAGTCGATGACGACTTCGTCGCCAACTACGCTGACGGTTGGGAGGCGTTCAAGCAACACATCGGATCGTTGTCGTGGGAAACGATCCTCGACCGATCCGGTATCGATCGGGTCACGATCGACGAGGTGGCCCAGCTCTACGCCGCATCGAAGCGCACCATCTTCTGCTGGGCGATGGGGATCACCCATCACGAGCACGGCGTCGAGAACGTGCAGATGATTGCGAACCTGGCGATGACGCGCGGGATGCTCGGCCGCCCCGGCTGTGGGCTGCTTCCGCTGCGCGGCCACTCCAACGTCCAGGGGATGGGCTCGATGGGCGTCACGCCCATGCTCAAGGAGGCGGTCTTCAACCGATTGCAGGACACGCTGAACGTGCAACTGCCGACCACGCCGGGGATGGACACGCTGGGCTCAATACTCGCGGCCGATGAGGCTCGAATACGATTCGCATGGTGTTTGGGCGGGAACCTGTATGGGTCGAACCCGGATTCTGCGTTCGCCGCCCGCGCCTTGAGCAAGATCGACATGGTGTTGTATCTCAGCACGACGCTGAACACGGGTCATGCGAGGGGGCGCGGCCGTGAGACGATCATTCTGCCCGTGCTGGCCCGCGATGAGGAATCGCAATCGACGACACAGGAGTCGATGTTCAGCTACGTTCGCCTCAGCGATGGAGGTGAGGCGCGGCTCGCCGGCCCGCGTAGCGAGGTGCAGGTCGTCGCCGACATCGCTCAGCGCGTGCTCGGCAGTGACGGTCCGGTCGATTGGGAGGCGATGCGCCTCCACGGAACGATCCGCCAAGCCATCGCCAAGATCATTCCCGGGTACGAAAAGATCGGCGACATCGACGAAACCAAAAAGGAGTTTTACATCGAGGGGCGGATGTTCCACGAGCCCAAGTTCGCAACCGACACCGGCCGGGCAAAGTTCCACGTTGTCGACCTGCCGGTGCTGCGAGGCGACGGCGACGGCGAGCTGCGGCTGATGACCGTGCGCTCCGAAGGCCAGTTCAATACCGTGGTCTACGAAGAAGAGGACATCTATCGCGGGCAGGAGCGGCGCGATGTGATCATGCTGCACACAGCCGACATCGAGCGGATGAATCTGCGCGTTGATCAACGTGTCACCGTGCGGAGTGGCTGTGGGGCGATTTCCAATCTGCTGGTGCGCTCGATTGATATCTGCCCGGGCAATGCGGTGATGTACTATCCGGAATCGAACGTGCTGATTCCCAAGGTCGCCGACCCAAAATCCAAGACGCCGGCGTTCAAGAACACCGTCGTGCGGATCGAGGCGTAGTCGCTGGTCGATGAGCCCGCGGATATGCATCCGCGGCTATGAAGAATTCGTGCGTTGGCCTTGAATAAGCGCCGCAAACTCTTGCGGGGTATTCACATTCATCAACAGCTTCGACCACGCATTGGGCGCTGAGACCTCCTCGACGTCGATCACTTCCATCAACTGATGCACGGCCCGGCGACCTTCATCGAGTAACTGGCGTGTTGCATCCAACGCAACCGCACAGATCCGAGCGGGCAACGGTTCGATTAGCTCTGATCCTTCCAAACGAAACACGGTCGCCGTCGCTTGCGAAGGTCGCAATAAAGCGTTGAACAACTCACTTGTCACCCGTGGCAGATCACACGGACACACCAAATACTGCGTATCGATGTTGCTTGCCAACAGCGCCTCGATTCCACCCAGTGGTCCACATCCCGGCCGAAGATCAGCAACATGAGGTAATGCAGGCATCGCGTCTGTCCCACCAAGAATCACGAGCCGCTCACATACTGCCCCGAGCGCCGTCGCAACGGCCTCGATCATCGTGGAGCCCTCGGGCAGTGAAAGTGCGTGCTTGGGCGATCCGATGCGTGTGCTCCCGCCGCCCGCCAGGATCGCGCCGGTATGCGGCCAGCTCGCCGGCTCAATCATCGGCGGTGGTCGCTTGAAGAACTTTGATCGTCTCACCGGGGCGAATCTCAGCCGGACGAATCACCTTCCCATAGCATCCGCAGCGGCCTTTGATCGCCTCTTGCAGCTCGGGACTGATCGCATCCAGCACAAAGCAGGGATTGCGCCTCTTGGTGATCTCCAACTCCAGACCGCCGGAGAATTGAAGCCGATCACCGACGTTCAACTCGTCCGCGTCAAGGCCTTGTACGGTCAGGTTCTCGCCGGTTGCCCCGGGATGGAGGTCGAAGCCCTCTTCGCGCAGCGCGTCGAGGTCTTCCAGGTCGAGCAGGCAGATCGCCTGGATCGGGGTGCGGTGTTTCTCGTGGTCGTGGTCGTCGCCGACGAGTCCGTCGATCGTCACCTCGCCCACCTCGATCGGCCGCTTGGGGATCCCGCCGGGGGAGATATTCACGGATACCACGACGGCAGGTGACTGGTTCATCGTGAAGATGATACGCTTGAGAGCGACGGAGGAACGACCGCCCATGGATTATTCGCTTGCGGGTATGAAAGCGTTGGTCTGCGGCAGCACGCAGGGGATCGGCCGGGCCTGCGCGACCCAGATCGCTCGGTCCGGGGCCGAGGTCGTGCTCATGGCCAGGCATGCGGGTGCCCTTGCCAAAGTCCGCGACGAGCTGCCGTGCAAGCACGGTCAATCGCACGACTCCATCGTGGCTGATTTTAGCGATTGGCAGATGGTGCAGGAGAAGGCGAACGACTATGTGTCTACCAACGGCCCCATTCAGATTCTGCTGAACAACACGGGCGGTCCGCCGGCGGGGCCGGTTTTCGAAGCGACGCCCGACGATCTGCTCAAAGCCTTCACCATGCACATCGTCTGCAATCACGTGCTTGTGCAAGCGCTGGCCGAGGGAATGCGCAAAGCAGGTTACGGCCGAATCATCAACATCATCTCGACGTCAGTCGTGGCGCCGATTCGTGGGCTTGGTGTCTCCAACACGACGCGAGGGGCGGTGGCGAATTGGGCGCGAACCCTGGCCGGCGAACTCGGTCCGTTCGGCATCACCGTCAACAACATCCTGCCCGGATATACGGGCACGGCTCGTTTGAGCTCACTTATCAAAGGTAGGGCCGATCGAGCCGGTTCGAGTGTGAAGGAAATCGAAGATGGGATGATTGCCAACGTGCCGTTGCGCCGGTTTGCCGAACCGCAGGAGATCGGCGCGGTGGCGGCGTTTCTCGCCTCGCCCGCGGCAAGTTATCTCAACGGCTTAAACCTGCCCGTCGACGGTGGCCGTTTGGCGTGGCAGTGAAGAAGATTCAACACTGAGGCACAGAGGACACAGAGAGAAGAGACATAGAAGGGGCTAGTATTTTACGGACTTCGGTTCTTCGGTCATTGAATTTCCGATCAATCATGACGCGCCGAGACCAAACTCACTCCTCGTCTTTCTCTGTGTTCTCTGTGTCCTCTGTGCCTCTGTGGTGAAACTCTCTCACGATGACTCACATCGCCAACTACATCAACGGAGAATACATTGAGCCGATCTCCGGCTCCTACTTGGACAACGTTGATCCCTCAACCGGGCAGGTGTATTCGCATATGCCGGATTCCGATGAGCGCGATGTTGAATTGGCAGTGCAAGCGGCCCAACGCGCGTTTGATTCCTGGTCCGCGACACCAGCCGCCGAGCGCTCGCAGATCATGCTCGCGATTGCTGATTTGATCGAGAAGAATCTAGATTCGCTGGCCGAGGCGGAATGTGTTGATAACGGCAAGCCACTCACGCTCGCCCGGTCCGTTGATGTTCCGCGGGCCGTGACGAATTTCCGCTATTTCGCGACCGCGATCTTGCATACACATTCCGAAGCGCACTTCACTGACAATCTGGCGATCAACTACACGCTGCGCCAGCCGCGCGGGGTGGCGGGCTGCATCTCACCGTGGAATCTGCCGCTTTACTTATTCACGTGGAAGGTCGCCCCGGCCATTGCCACCGGCAACACCGTCGTCGCTAAGCCGTCGGAACTCACACCGATGACGGCGTACATGTTCGGCGAACTGTGTACCGAGGCCGGTCTACCGCCGGGCGTATTGAACATTATCCATGGACTGGGCGCGAAAGTCGGCGCGTCGATCGTTGCCCATCCAGCGGTCCCGACGATCTCCTTCACCGGCGGAACCGTCACCGGCTCCGCGATCGCTGCAACCGCAGCGCCGATGTTCAAGAAACTCTCGTTGGAATGCGGCGGCAAGAACCCCAACATCATCTTCGCCGATGCTGATATGGACGATGCGATCGAAACCAGCACGCGGGCGGCCTTTGCCAATCAAGGGGAGATCTGCCTGTGTGGATCGCGCATCTTTGTCGAGCGCGAGGCGTACGAACCGTTTGTCGCAGCACTTGTTGAGAAGGCAAAGCAACTCAAGGTCGGCGATCCGTTAGAGCCTGAGACCAACCAAGGAGCGCTCGTCTCCAAAGCGCACTTGGCGAAGGTGACCTCGTACGTCGAGCTTGCCCAAGAAGAAGGCGGAACGATTCTCTGCGGTGGGACGCGGCCGGAAACGCTTCCTGAACGCTGTCGTGAGGGGTACTTCCTTGAGCCGACGGTTATTACAGGGCTGGATACGGCGTGTCGCACGAACCAGGAAGAAATCTTCGGCCCGGTGACGACGATCATGCCATTTGATACTGAACGACAGGTGATTGAGTACGCCAACAGCACGAAGTATGGGCTCTCAGGCACGATCTTTACGCAGAACCTGGAGCGGGCTCATCGTGTTGCCGCCCAGGTGCAGTCCGGCACGATCTGGATCAACAGTTGGATGCTGCGCGATCTGCGCATTCCCTTCGGTGGAATGAAGCAAAGCGGCATCGGGCGCGAAGGCGGCGATGAGACGCTACGGTTCTTTACCGAGCCAAAGAACGTGTGCGTGAAAATACAGCCCATGTAGCCCCGGGTGAATACACCCGGGGCTTCTTCAAACGGCAACAGGCGCAGTGACCCAAAACGATCCCCAACTCATGTCCTCCCGCGCACCCGAGCCCGTCGGCGCATATCCCCACGCCAAACGTGTCGGGAACCTGCTATTCCTCTCGGGCGTCGGCCCCCGGAAGCGCGAAACGAAAGCGATCCCAGGCGTTCAGCTCGACGACGATGGCATCATCATTTCCTATGACATCGAAGCGCAGTGTCGCTCGTGTTTCGACAACGTGCGTGTGATTCTCGAAGATGCCGGTTCAAGTTGGGATCGAATCGTCGATGTGCTCGTCTTCTTAACGAACATGAGAGACGATTTTCAAACCTACAACGCCGTGTACGCCGAGTATTTCGCCGGGCCCCCTGAAAGCGGCAAACCGAACCCCACACGCACGACGATCGAGATCAACGTGCTACCAACGCCGATCGCTGTGGAAGTCAAGGTTATCGCGACGATCGAATGATCCGATTGAGACCATGAGCCGCCCTCGAACAGGTGATTCTCGCGTTCCGGTGCCATGACGGCTTGATCTCGCTCAGAAGCTTGCGGATGAAGCGGGAAGGCATAGGATTGGCCGTAGGCGAGTCATCAATCAATTCAAGACGTGGAGGAAAAACGATGAATCATAGACAAGAAACTCCAGGGATGTTGCGTCGTTTGAGGTGGTGGATCGCACTGGTTCTGATGGTGGCGATCGGTCCTGTTACGACCTCGCTGGCGCAGGATGAAGGCGCGCGGCGCGAGCTTGAGGCGGCCAAGCAACGCATCGATGCAATGATGCGCAAAGCCGAGGAGTTGCAGGAACTGGGCAGACTGGACGCGGCTGAGAAGGTGCGTCAGAGAGCTGAGCAGTTGGGCGAGCGAATCGAACGGCAGCTCGATCGACGTCGGCACGCTCGATCAGAGGAGACCGAGCATTTACACAATGTTCTTGACGGGCTTGAGCGCGGCATGATGGCGCTGCGAGAACTCGGTCGGCATGAAGAATTGGAGGCCCTTGAGCGTGTGGCGCACGACGTGAGGCGTGAGCTTGAAGGGCGTCGAGATCGTCCGCAACGAGAGCGCCAGCGAGCGCATCGGTCAGAAAACGAACGTGAAGTAGCGCAGCATCAGTTAGAGATCATGAGGATGGCGATGCCGGCTTTGCGCGAAGGCGAGCGCAGAGATGCTGCAGACTTGCTTGAGCATGCGATACATGCACGGGAGCTAGGGCTCGAAGGTCGCCGTGATGACGAGGCCCAACATATTCGCGAGACTGCGCCGAATCGAGGACAACTGTCGGAGATCCTGGGGTTGGCATCACGATTGTGGGCTGGATTTGGTCACGAAGAGCGGGCTCACGCAGTTGGTGAGTTGGCTGAGCAGATGCGAGCAAGAGTCCATCGTGAACGAGACGAGCACGCTCAACGAGAGCAAGACCGCCCGCGACGTGAAGCGCGCGAACGGCGCGACGAACGTGACCGGCCGGCGGCACGAGAAAGGCGCGAGCAACCCGATCGTTATCAAGCGGCAATGGAGCGGATCGAGCGGCTGGAAGTTCACATGAAACGGCTTGCCCAAGCGATGGAGCGGTTGCAGGGCCGGATGCACGAGCGCGAACGAGATCGGCGGTAGGTACATCGCCGGGACTAGAGGATCGAGTCCCGTTTCGACTTTGGCAGATCGATGCCAAAGAACTGCTGCGCATTGGCGTCAAGCTGTCGTTCGAAGTCGACAGGATCAACGCCGCGCAATTGCGCAATGAACCGAGCAGTGTGAACGACGTTCTTCGGCTCGTTGGGGTACATCTTGCGCACTGGCTCGGGACTGAGGAACGGCGCATCCGTCTCGACCATGATCCGATCAGCAGGAACGAGCCTGGCGGCTTCGGCTACTTCAGCAGCGTTCTTGAAAGTGACGATGCCCGTGAAACTGATCCACGCGCCGAAGTCGAGGATCTTTCGCGCATCGTCGACTGTCTCGCTGAAACAATGAAAGACGTAGCGTGACGGATCGAAAGACGCGGCCCGGAAGATTGGCAACAGATCGTCCACGGCCTTACGGCAATGAACGACGATCGGCTTGGTCAGCCCTTCGTGTGCGCATCGTTCGATGAAGGCAAGCTGCTCCTGAAGCAGGTGGTCCTGGGCTGCCCGTGACGGCTTGTCATAGTGATTGTCCAGGCCGAGCTCACCCCAAGCGACACATTTGGGATGCTGTGCGACCTCCTTGATAAGGGGCCAATCGCAGGGCTCGTCTGCGTAAAGCGGATGGGCGCCGGCGGTGCACCAGAGGTGCTCGTGCTGCTGGGCGAGTTTCAGGCCGGCCCGGCAGTTGTCGGATGTTGTCGAGACCGTGATCGCCCCGTGCACGCCGACGGCGCGGGCGTCTCCAAGCACGCGACCCGCGCGTCCGGCGAACTGATCGAAGGTGAGATGGCAGTGCGTGTCGATCATGGACGGTCTGACCGCAAGTGAAGCCAGCTGGAGCACTGTACAATCCGTGGGGCTGGACCGTTGTGTGATGCGATGCCCTGCGACGGGGGTGTTTGCCGAGCAGGATGACACTTGAGGGAGGGATGCCCGCTGCCGATGGCCATATTGGACCGATCGAAGCGTCTGAAGAAGGAACTGTCGCTGTTTAGCGTGTACGCGATCGCCACGGGCACGACGCTGAGCGCCGGGTTCTTTCTTTTGCCGGGGCTGGCGGCGAAGGAGGCCGGGCCCGCCGTGGTGCTGTGCTATGTGATCGCGGCATTGTTGCTGTTGCCGGCGACGTTCAGCATCGTCGAGCTGGCCACGGCCATGCCCCGCGCCGGCGGAGCGTACTACTTTCTTGATCGCAGCTTGGGGCCTTTGGCGGGAACGATCGGGGGGTTCGGAACGTGGTTGGCGCTGGTGCTCAAAGCGGCCTTCGCCCTGATCGGTCTCGGCGCCTATGTCGCGCTGGTCTTCCCCGACGCGCGGGTCACGCTGATTGCGGCCGGCTTGGCCGTCCTGTTCGGGACGGTTAATCTGTTGGGGGCGAAGAAGGTCGGGGGTTTTCAGGTCGCGTTGGTCCTGGGACTCTTGGCGATCCTCGCCTGGTTCATCGCGCGGGGGTCGGTGCAAGTGAACCGCGAGCATTTCAGCGGCTTCTTCGATAAAGGGTTCACATCGATCGTCTCGACCGCCGGGTTGGTGTTCATCAGCTACGTCGGGGTGACGAACATCGCCAGCGTTTCGGAGGAAGTGAAGAACCCGGAGCGCAACCTTCCCTTGGGCATCTTCCTGGCCCTGGGCACGGCGGTCCTGGTGTATGCGTTGGGTATCGGCGTGATGGTGGGGGTCGTCGGCTGGGAGCAGCTCGCTGAGACCCTTACCCCGGTGGAAAGGACAGCGGAGGCGTTCGATGTCAAATGGGGCGTCGTCGTCGTTTCGTTGGCGGCCTTGCTGGCGTTCTCCTCGGTGGCCAACGCCTGCATCCTCAGCGCCTCGCGCTATCCCATGGCGATGAGCCGTGATCACCTTTTGCCGCGAATCTTCGGCCTCGTGGGCCAGCGCGGCACGCCGATGGTGTCGATCGGTCTTACGGTCATCGCGATCCTCTTCTTTCTGATTGTGCTGGACCCGATCCGGATCGCCAAGCTCGCCAGCGCGTTTCAGTTATTGATGTTCGCCCTGCTGTGCCTGGCGGTGATCGTCATGCGCGAAAGCGGGATCGAATCGTATGACCCGGGGTATCGCTCGCCGCTGTATCCGTGGATGCAGATCGTGGGGATCGTGGCCCCGGTCTGGGTGATCGTAGAGATGGGTTGGCTGCCCGCATTGTTCTCGTTGGGGGTGATCGGGGTCGGTGTGACGTGGTACGTTACCTTCGCCCGCAATCGCGTCGAGCGGCACGGGGCGATCTATCACGTGTTCGAACGGCTCGGCCGACGCCGGTTCCACGACCTGGACCGCGAGCTACGGGGCATCATGCAGGAGAAGGGGCTGCGGGAGGAGGATCCGTTCGACGAAGTCGTCGTGCGGGGAATCGCGCTTGACGCCGAGGCGAACGAATCGTTCGAAGACGTTGCTCGCCGGGCATCGATGCTGCTGGCCGAGCGGCTTCCCTTTACGGCCGAGACGTTGTGCGAAGGCTTCCTGCAAGGCACACGAACCGGGGCGACGCCAGTCACCGGCGGTGTAGCGCTGCCCCACTTGCGGCTTCCGGGAATCGCGGTTCCGTACCTGGTGGTCGTGCGAAGCCGTGATGGGATTCAGGTCTCCACGGGCGATGTGTTCGGAGGGACGCATGAGTCGAGCGACACGCATGCGATCTTCTTTCTCGTCAGTCCCGATGAGAATCCCCGCCAACATCTTCGCATCCTCGCCCAATTGGCCGGGCAGGTCAGCCAAAGGGGATTCATGAGTGGATGGTTGGCCGCCACCGACGAGCGGCAACTCAAAGAGATCCTGCTACGACACGACCGACATGTTGTCCTGCACGTACTGGCCGACTCACGGGCCGCGGTGATGATCGGTCGGCCGCTACGAGAGCTGGACATCCCCGACGGTTGTCTGGTTGCCGTCATTCACCGGGCCGACGAAACAATCGTGCCCCGTGGCGAGACGGTCATCGAGGAGGGGGATCGTTTGACCGTCATCGGCAGCGTCAAGGGGATCGAGCAGGTCCACGAGCGGTACGGCTTGGAGCCGCAGGCCGGTGCGGCAGCGTCACCGGAACCTTGACGCGGTTCGTGGCGGTGGGCCAAAGGTCGGTGCAATCTCTCAAGCGGCGTGGTCACGCGCAGCCGATGAACTCACCGGCCGAGAGGGTTCGTTGTTCGCTGAGCGGGCAAGTGCTGTTGGTGTACGAGCACGGCGGGGCTGGGATGGGGCACGGGGGTTGTGCAATGCCGGAGCTATTTCGGATTTATTACTCCGATTTCAAGCTGAGGTCCAGTTGGAGTTTGCGCTGGGTCTCTGGTCGCCGGAGAATGTGGCCGACTCGAGGTTCTCGCGTGGGCGGCGATCTTGACTCACCTCCGGCGCGTCACTACGATCGCCCGACTTTGTGAAAAAAGGCACAGTTTGATGGGCCGGTACCACTACGTATTTCCGAAGTGGAGCAATGCACTCTTGCCGACGCTGTGCGTGCTGGCGGCCGTTGGGCCTCTGTATGCGGCCCTGCTGGTGACCTACGGGTTCAGTCCGCTGACGACGGATATCGGCTATCAACCGGTCCAACCGGTTCCGTTCAGCCACCGCATGCACGCGGGGCAATTGGGCATCGACTGCCGGTACTGCCATAACACCGTGGAGTACGCCAACAAGGCCGCGATTCCGCCGACGCAGACGTGCATGAACTGTCACACGCAGATTCACAAGGAAAGCCCGAACCTAACGGCCTTGAACGAGAGTTACGCGACGGGGATGCCCATGCAGTGGGTTCGCGTGCATGATCTGCCTGACTTTGCGTACTTCAGTCATA
>JAZFYE010000102.1:0-4757 GCA_036475395.1 Phycisphaerales bacterium | reverse complement strand
GAAGCGGAATGATCGTCTGAAAGTAGCCGAACTCACACGAATCCGGATCGGGCAGGCGCTTGCGAGGGTACATCTCATCCGGGCCGGTCAAGACGACCGTATCGTCATCCTGCAACACGATGCCTTGTGACTGAGCCCATGAGCGCAGCGTACGGTCCTGTTCAAGGCGGAGAATCTCCATGTGCTTGATGCGGTCGGCGCGCTCTTCGATATGCCCATAGAGGATCGTCGCATTGGAGTTGAGCCCCAGTTCGTGGGCTGCGCGGTGCACATCGAGCCAGGTTCCGGCCCGAATCTTTCCTTTGAACGCTTCATCATGAACACGATCGTCAAAGACTTCGGCTCCCCCACCGGGAAGCGACCCCAGCCCAGCCTCCTTCAAGTCCCGAAGCACCGACTTGATGCCTTCGTCTTTCAACTGACCACGCTTTGAGATTCGCGCCAGGTGCACAATTTCCACCGCCGTGAAGGCCTTGATGTGCAGCTTTGGCGCGGCCTCGCGAATCGCCCGCATCATGTCCGTGTAATACTCGAACTCCAGCCAGGGATGCAGCCCGCCGACGATGTGAATCTCGGTCGCGCCGATCTCGGCCGCCTTGATCGCGTCAGTACGAATCCGGTCGATCGAGTACTCATACGCGCCCGGCTGATCCTTCTTGCGGTAGAAGCTGCAAAAGGTGCAACTGAGCGCGCAAACATTGGAGTAATTGAGGTGGCGGTTGATGTTGTAGTAGGCCGCGTCACCGTGCATTCGCCGCCGCACGAGGTCGGCGAGGGAGCCGACCGTCCAGAGATCCGGCGTCTCATAGAGGAGCAGGCCGTCGTCCACGGAAATCCGCCGGCCGGCGCGGACCTTCTGGACGATCGGGTCGAGGCGGGAGTCGCGGCCGGGGTGGGCCGCGGATGGGCTGAGGGCAGGTACCTGGATCGGAAGGGTGGTGGTGGACATGGGCTGTAAGGAGAGCATCGTAGCCCTTGGATGGCCGACTGGAGGTCGGACCGGCACGAAACGAGCCGGCGGTCAGCTGAGTCAGATGAGAAACCCTGCCGAATCCGACCCTTTTGAACCGAACTTATGGAACCTCAGAGATATCCGGACCACGCGCTGGAGCGAATCCGCCGCGTTGACGATATCGGTTCTGTCATCAGAGGCGCTGGGGGCGTTCATCAGCGCGAGTGTCCTGTAATGCAGCATCACAACCACCACGATCAGGCCGCGGGTCAGGACCCGGACCCTGCCCAGCCTGTCATTGGCTCGTCGGGGCTATTGTCCGGCGCCAACGGACAACCGCTCGACGAGCTTTCTCGGGCCGCGGGCGACGAGGTCTTCGACATCCTCTCGGGGGTTCAGCAACAGATCGAACGGCTCCGCGGTCTACACCGTGGTCATGACGAAAAGCTCGCTGCTCTGACCGAGCGGTCTCGGGAGATCGACACGGCCGGTGAGGAGGTCGCCCAGCAGCGCGCCGCCGTGCAGCAACAGCTCAATGCGCTGGCCGAGCGTGAGCGTGAGCTCGCCACGGCCCGCCGGCAGCTTGCGGCAACTGCGGCTGAGTTGGAGGAGCGTTATCGCGAGTTGGACCGTCAGGAAGCGCAGTTCGTTGAGCAACAAGCCAGTGGCAAGACCGATCACGCGGAGATGAAACGTCAACGTGACGAGGTGGATCGCCGGACGACGGACCTGGATCAACGGGAGGCCGCGCTGAAGCAGCAGCAAGCCGAACTCTCCCCGGAACGTCTTGACGAGGCTTTGGATCGATACCAGTCACTGCGAGATAAATTCAGTGCTGGTGAGTCCCAAATCGCCGAGCTCGGCCGGGAGCTCGATCAGCGGGCTCAGCAGGTCGATGCCAAAGATCAGCAGTGCCGTGAGGCCGAGGAGCAGATCCAGTCGCTTCAGCAGCAAGTGACTGAGCTTCAGAGCACTGGTGCGGAAACGAACGAGCGTGCTGAGAGCCTGAATCGGGAGGCGGAGTCGAAGGTTGCAACACTTACCGAGCAGGTGCGCAAGCTGGAGGCGACGGTACAAGAGCGAAGCACATCGTTGGACGAGTACCGCGACAAGTTCCAGACCGCCCAGGAGCGGATCCGCGACATCGCCGAAACGCTCGACGAACAGCAATCCCGAATCGAGGAGGGCGCTGAGGCCATTGCGACCGTGCAGCAGCAGCGGCAGCAACTCGGGGAGCTGGCCAACCAACTGGCCCAGTACAAAGTCGCCAGCGACCCCGACCAGTTGCGGCAAAAGGACGAGCGAATAGAAGAGCTCGTCGAAGCGCTCCGTCAGGCCCGAGGCCAAAGCCCCGGCGAACAATCGTATGCGGACGCCGAAGCGCGGATCCACGAGCTGACGACTGAGAATGATCAGCTCAGGATCGAAGCTGAGCGCGCGGCTATCGAAGCGCAGGAGGCGTTACGCCAATTGGAGCAGCACGATCACGCGGGGTCGGTCGACGACGGTGAAGTTATCGTTGTGCTGCATCAACGCATCGAACAGCTCGCGCGGGAGCTCGCCGAGGCGCGTGCCGTCGACCCACTTTCGTCCCGAGGCGGGCTCGATCATCCAGTGGATGGAGCGGGGAACGAAACGCAGCGTCTTCAGGCTGAGGCTCAGCACCTCCAGCGACGCCGGGTCAGGCTGGCGCGACTCCGCCGTGCCCTGCGGGCTCGGACGCGACCGGATCCCGTCACCAGGCCGGAGACGGAGGTTGATTCCTTCGACCGCCAGGACCAAGAGCGTCAAGCCCAGCAGCTTATGGAACTGCGCAAAGTGTTGGCGGCGTCCGAACGGGAGCTGATTCGCAAGTGGGCTCGGCCATGGGCGGTGGTGACGCTTGGCTGGGTTGCGGTATTGGCGGTCATCGTCGCCGGGGCGAGCTGGTTCTTGGCCGATCATTTCGCTCCGGCCACGGTGTCATCGTCGGTCACCTTTGAAGCGAAGAATCGATCCGGCGCGCCACTGTCGATTGAGGAAGCGGAATCATGGCGCAGCTGGCACACCGACCTGCTCGTGGACACCGGGTTTACAAACACGTTAGCCAAGCGGCTCGCTGATCGTCGACTCGATCGCTACGGCGACCCCAGCGCTCTTCGCCAACGGTTCCTGGCCGACCTGACGATCGACGCCGTGCCGGAGGGGATCATGACGGTTTCGCTGACCGGCACGGATCCGCAAGAGATCACGGCGTTGCTCGATGCCCTTGCGACGACACTCGTCACGGAATCGTCGCGCCGAATGAGCAAACGAGGTGACGGCCCGCACGCGGTGGTCAAGGGCGGAACCAAGGAAGGCGACCGCCTGCGATACGCCACGCTCAATCCGATCCCCATCCACGACGAGCGGCTGCAATTCGCTGGCTACGTCTTCGGCGCTGCGTTCCCAGCCTGCCTGCTGCTGATCTGGGTGATCTACCGTCGGCTCGTTCGGGCCAAAAGCGTCTTCGACGATCCGGACGCGATGTTCATCGTTCCTGCCGTCTAGCGCAACGCAGAGGCAGGTCGAGGGTAGGGGTGCCAGCGCGGCCATGTTCACGGCGGCGTGCGACGACTCTTGGTACCTGATGATCGCCGTCCGTCCAGGCGCGATCCGAGCGACCTTATCGGAACGTCCGAGAGCCGAGGAAGGTTGGGGAGACATTGTCGTTCGCAGGAGTCATCGACGCGGCGGTTGCGTGGTTGCTGCCAAAGCACGAGGTCGATCAGGCCGATTGGCGTCACTTGTGTAGGAAGTTTGTTCAGTCTCGGAGGCAATGCGAGGCGAACGATGCCAATGCTTCATCTGACCAGCGCGAAGCCCGATATGATGCCGTCTCCGTCGGGGCCGTCCTCCCGAATCTGGAGCGGTTTTGACGGACCGGTCGGTACGCCCGAGCCGGACACCCTTCCCGGGCGCGTGTTCACCGCCGCCGGCACGATGAGCCGGCGGATGAAGGATCTCGCCCGCGAGCTGGATTGTCTGGGCTATTTCGACGACAACGACAGCCCCCGCGCCGCCTAGCTTAGGCTCGAATCCCCCCTTCGAGTAGCCACCGCCCTCGCCGCAGACTGCATCAAATCCCGGATCCGGTCCGCACGGTAACCTGCATCCGTCACGATCGTTGGCCCAATCGTCTGACGAGCAGTTTGGGGAACGCGCTCCGGCCGCTGTCGGCCCAGACCCGTGAACGGCACAGTTGACGTGCCGAGCACTATCCGTCTCACCCCGGGTTGCCTGCCCCGTCGCGGATCCACTCTCAAGTTGAGCCTTCCATAAGGATCATCGCCGACGCGACGCTCGACTTGCCCGGTTGACGCATCGACCTGGCCGAAGCGCTCCAGGTCGGGATAGCCAATGTGGAACACGGTCCCGGCGGGGATGACCGGCAGGGTTCCGTTCTTACCCTGCATATATATCGACTGAGGAAAGAGCGCGTATATCCCGCCTTCGATCCGCATGAGAAGATCGTCTCGATCGGGAACGCGATACACCTGGTCAAACGCGGACGGCTCACGAAGTCCCCGCTCAACATGCCGCAGACTTCTGGACAGCGGCGACGTGTCCTCCACCGTCTGGTCGAGCGGCTTGAGATCACCGGACTGGCCCAGAACGGTCGTCGACAGGCAAAGGACGAGAATGGCGATTCCGAGGCGAGGCATGTCTTTTCCTCATCGGCGCGAGGCCATCCGACGCCTCAGTATACCTGATGCCGCCTCGACGATCCGCGCCGAAAAAGTGTTACCGGCTCGATTGTGCGAGAATCGTGGTTGTTGCGGCCGGC
>JAZFYE010000101.1:0-32011 GCA_036475395.1 Phycisphaerales bacterium | reverse complement strand
TCTCGCTTGACAACCACTTTGAGCGGCCTAGGTTCAACCACGACCTACCCACGGCGAGGTAGCTCAGTTGGTAGAGCACCGCACTGAAAATGCGGGTGTCGGCGGTTCAAGTCCGCCTCTCGCCATTCGTAAACGGCGTTGTCGGCGGCGCTAACGCGGTTTGGCGCGCAGAGCGCCAGTGGAGCGCCACTGCGGCGCGACAATCCTGCCGCCCATTCTGACGCGCAATCTGACGCGCATGCTCGACCCCCAATGGCTCTCGATCCACTGGCAGTCGGCTTTCGAGATCGCGTTCGACAGGTGGTCGTGCGCATCATGGCCTCCTGGGTTGAGAGCGGGGAGAAAAAGGGGACGTTGGCCAGCGGCTTCTTCGTGACCACCGGTCAGCGCCGGTGGTCGGGCGACCGGTACGGTGCGATCGCGACGGCGCGGCACGTCATCGTCGACCGGCCAACGACCAGGGTTGACTGGGAGATCGCAAGGGAGGTGGAAGGCGAACCGAGGGTCGTTCACCTGCCCACTCACGGCCTGATTGAGCTGGACCCGGAGACACCGTTCATTCGTCCTGACTGGATTCGAACCGGCGACGTTCAGCTTGGGAACCGCGACGCAGATTGGGTGACGCGACCCTAAGTCATTTGCGATCATGGTATTGCCGAGTTGCCATTGTTGCAACCGCCCCGGGCGCGATACGCGTTCTTGGCGGCTTCCGTATCTATCAACGTATCCACGGATACGCCGATCAAGTGCTGTCACACCCAGCCACATAATGAAGCGAGAGGCGCGCTCACTTGTAGGTCATGCTCTCGGCTGAGGAGTAGCATATGCACAACCACACCTCGGCAAAGACCAGAGTCGCTGCGGAGAGGAAGCGTAGTAATGGGACCGAAGTCAATCGCGAAGACGCCCTTGGATCTGCTCGAAGAGAGGTTCTTCGATCAGGATCTCCTTGGCTGCACGTATCTCAAACGATTGCGTCAGCACTATGAGGATACGCTTGATGGCCCGTTCTTCAATCCGCACCGCTCCTACCCACGCCTGCTCATCGTCCTGAATCGAGTTCGGGAGTATGACGAGGAGCACGCTCGGTCGTTTACCAAGCGCCTCAAGAGCCAGGCCGAGGACCGCCGGTCCTGCGATGCGGTCTTCGCTGAAGCGATTGTATATGCCTGGTATGTTCCGCTGGTGGCTGAAGGCACGTTGCGTTCATTGGACATCTGGCACGATGATTACGATCTTCGAATCGAGCGAGCAGACAAGACTTGCTATTTCTTGGAGATCTTCTCGGTGATGCCAGAGCTTCGGGCCAACGCGGCGGGGGTGGCCGATGTCAAGACTCATCTGCAGACTGCATTGTCCTCGATCCGACAGAAGCTCCTCTACAAAGTGCAGAAGCAGCAACAAATGGGAAAAACGCGGGAGAACTGGGCTGTCATTGAATTGAACTGTACCACAATCGCCGGTGACTTCGCGGTTCTCTCCTCGCTCTCGGATGGCTACAAGGTCTCCATCGATCCGCAGACGATGCGAGTTATCACTGAGGACTACGATTGGGAATGCTCGGTATTCGACGAAGAGTCGACGCGCCGAATTCGCGGAATCATGTGGTTCGATCTCGGGAACTACGGGCAACGCCGTACCCTGATAAACAAGCGCTTTCTCAAACCGCCCCACACGGTTGAGCAGACTGGTGCCCGGAAGTGAGGTGATGGTCCGGCTGAGTTAGCCATCGAGAGCCTCCGGTGACGCTCGGGTATCGCTTTCATCCGAAAGCGAGATCCATTCGCGCCTCACGGGGCTGAGTTACTCGATCGGTGCGAAAGCGTAATCATTTCGTGCAGCGGTGAAGAAACGCGGTCCCCGTTGGGGGATCGCGGTCTGAGTTGGACTGTCGATCCAGTAGTGCTCACCAACCCAACAAACGACGAGGGATCTGCGATGTCAATCTGTCCCCACCCCTGCCCAAGCGGCCCGACAGGGCCACCAGGCTGGCATCAGGACCGGCGCGGTGCAGGTGAGGCGCCTATCGAGCGTGATCGAGTGTCCTGCGGAACTCGATTTCGATCAGACGCGGCTCGCCTGCATCGCGCCACGCGTACCCGGTGTGGTGCGTGAGGCTGCCGTCGGATCAGGGCGACGGCCCTGCCTCATCGGTCGTGATCCTGCCCGTGATGAACAAGTGCGCCTGAAAGATCCCGAGGACATCGACCGATATCTTCCATGCCCGCTGGATGCCCGACTGCTTGCTCTTCAGGAAGAGCGGCTTCGCGAACTCGTGACCCTGCTGTCCGAGATCGAGCCACTCCTCCGAACCGGGCACCGTGATGACAAGTTCGTCGTCGGCCGACGGCGGCGTGAGTTGGCTCCTCACGACGTCGTATGCACTGTCCAGGCCGCCGAGGATGGATCCGCCGTCGGCCTGGAGATCCTGCCAGTTCGCCTCGAGCTCGGGTGTGATCAGACTCGTCTGGACGCAGCGCAGAGCGTTGCGGACGGTTTCGAACTGGTCCGCGGTCAGCCCGGTGAATTCGCTAGTGATGGGCCGAAAGGTCCCCTGGATGGTCACGTGAAGGGTCATGGCAGACTCATACTCAGGATTGCCGACGGGTGCCGACGCGCTACGAGCGCAGCGGAATCCCGTCCGCATGTTAAATTTATTGGGCGTGTGCAATGTCCTCGCCAAGTCGATATGGCCAGTAATTGGCTCGTCCCAGGACCGCCCTTTGATGATCCGGGGCCACCCCCCCAGCGTGAAATTCACGCTCGACGTGATCTCTTTCACGTTGCCGAACGTCTCGTACAAGCCGAGTTCCGAGCGCAGCTCGGGCCGGCTGGGCACTGGACGCGTGCCCGTCCGGTATGCTCTGTACCTGATCTCCAGCTCTTTCGCCTCCACGTGTACGGCGCCCTCCGGGGGCTCGTCGTCCGCGGGAGGCGGCCCGTTGCCCCAAGGATAAAGGCGACCGTCCGGGAAGCGGGCGGCGCATTCCCACTCAAATACGGTGGGCAGGCGCTTGCCCTTCCAGCGCGCGTACAGGTCGGCATCCCGCGGCGTGATGTTGACGACCGGGTGATCAGCGAGGTCCTCGTCGTATTCGAAAAGCTCCCAGTGCAGGGGTTTCGAGTGCCCTGTCGCCTTCACGAATTCCAGGTACTCGGCGTTCGTGACTTCTGCGGCATCGATGTAGAACTTGTCAAGCCGGATCTTGCGCGCCTCCAGGAGTTCACCCTTGACCTGGCTCCAGCCGAATGAGTACTCACCCGCCGGCACCAAGACCATGTCCTCCGTGATCTCCGTGATCTCCTCGAACGACGGGATGGGCGCATCCACCACGCGCACTCCCCTCGGGGGCTCGAGCACCTCGGTTACCTCGGCGAACGCACCGTTCTGTTGCGTGAGGGTCACCCGGTACAGACCGGGGTCCACCCGGCGCTCGCGCACGGGCACGACGCCAATCAGCCGCGGCGCGCCCAGGGCGAGCGTCGGGTCATCGAACTGCTGGAGATACACCTGCGCCCCCGAAGGCTCAAGCACGACAAGCGTCCACATCGCGGCCCGATAGCGAGCGATCCCGTAGATGCCGAGCGCGACCACGGTCGTCGCGAGGAGGAACACGAGGGCGAACGCGGCTCGGACGGGGTGGCGCCGCATCCAGCGCCACGCGCGTCGCGCACGAGAGGGGCGGCGGAACGGGAGCGGCTCGCCCGCCGCGCTGAGCCGCAGCGCCGCGGCCAGGAGAGCAGCCCGCTGGAAGCGGTGCGCGGGGTCCTTCTCGAGCGCCGTATGGACGATCCATTCCAGATCACCGGACACCGCGGGGTTGATCGTCCGCACGCGCCGCGGATCAAGGGAGACGACCTTCCGGAAAACGTCGTGGTTCGTGTCGCCGTCGAACGGCCGCTGAAGTGTCAGGACCTCGTACAGCACGACTCCCAGCGAGAAGATGTCGGTCCGGCGATCGAGCCCGGTGCTCGCGCGGACGACCTGCTCCGGGGACATGTAGTAGGGTGTCCCCGGCTGGCCCCCACTCTCGGTGAGATCGTCCCCCTCGAGCATCTTGGCGAGGCCGAAGTCGGCCAGCCGGGCCCGCCCGCTCGCCTCCTCCAACAGGATGTTCGACGGCTTCACGTCGCGGTGGATGATCTGTCTAGCGTGCGCATGCTCGAGGGCGTCCGCGATGTCGGCGAGCATCCGCGCCCGGCCCTGCCAGTAGTGGGCGGTGCGGATCTTCGCCTCCCGCTCGCTTTCGGGCAGCAGGCGCAGGTCGTCTATCGCCGAGGAGAGGGTGCCTCCGTCCACGAGCTCCATCGCCATGTAGTGGAGGCGCATTGCGTGCCCTACCCGGTAGACCTCGATGATGCCGGGATGATGGAGGGCGGCGACCGCCTTCGCCTCGCGTTGAAACCGCTCGAGGCCCGCCGTCGAGCCGGGGAACCGGGGCGACAGCACCTTAAGGGCCACTTCGCGACCGAGCTCCGTGTCCACGGCGCGGTACACGACACCCATGCCCCCCTGCCCGATCTCGTGCACGATCTCGAACTCGTCGAGCCGCGCGCCGCGCGGCAGGAGCGGCCCGGCGGATTCGAGACGGAGCTCCAACAGCGTTCTGCCGCTCGTCTCGACCGCCACAGGAAGCACAAACACCTGCCCCGACCGGAGGAGCGCATGCGGTGCTTTGTCGTGCGCCAGCAGCCGATCGACCGCGGCGCGGAGGGCCTCGTCGCCCGCGCACGCGCGGTCGAGAAGCGCGGCCCGCTCGTCGCCCGTCAGCTCGCATGCGGAGAGGAATATCTCACCCGCTCGATCGTGGTCCGGCTCGCTCATCCCGCGGTCTCCTCGTCCTTGAGCTCGCCACTTAGCCACGCGCGGGCGATCCGCCAGTCCTGCTCGACGGTGGTCTTCGAGACGCCGAGGACGAACGCGACATCACTGACCTTCATACCGGCGAAGAAGCGCAGCTCGACGACACGGGCCTGTCGCTCGCTTCGCTTGGCCAGCCGCTCCAGTGCGTCGTCGAGCACGAGCATATCGATCGCCTCGCCGGCGGCCGGGTCCTCGACGCCCGACAGCGTCAATCGACCGTAGCCGCCGCCGCGCTTGGCCGTCGCCTTGGCGCGAATGGCATCGACGAGGACCCCGCGCATGGCGCTGGCGGCCACGGCGAAGAAGTGCGCTCGATCCTCCGACGGGACATTTGGCTGTCTGACGAGCCGCACGAACGCCTCGTGCACCAGCGCGGTCGGTTCGAGGGTCTGCCCCGGCGGCAACCGCCGGAAGTACGCTGCCGCGAGCGATCGCAGCTCCTCGTAGACGACCGGGATCAGCCGGCGCGCCGCCGGTTCGTCGCCCGCGCTCACAGCCGACAGGGTCGGCGTCATGTCGATTGGTCGTTCGTTCACGCGAACCTCCACCCTCGCGCCTTCGCATTCTACGTGATTCGCCGGGACGCTCCGAGCGCTACGGCCGACGGAGGCACGCCCGCATGCTCCTGCAGGGGCCACTACGGGGACGCCTCGGCGGTCCCCCCACGAGGTACTCGTGAACGGTTGGGGCAAACCTCGGGTCCACTTGCGCATCAGGCCCGGTCGTCGGACGCCGGGCGCCGAAGAGTCGTTCTTGTGTCAGGGGGGAAATCCGGCGAGATGACCTGAGGTTTCTGCCCCCCGTTCACGAGTCCAATGTGGTGCTCGAAAAGCTCGGCGGTGGAGCCGGGCGAAGGTCAAATAGGAAACGTCGGTCAAAGGAGGTCATCATGACAAAGGGCAATGTCGCGTCGTATTCCGGAGTGTCCGAGCCGGGGATGCAGGAGAGTCCCTTCCGCCTGCCGGACTTGGGCTTCAAGGCCATCCTCCCCAAGAACTCGCAGGTCGAGATCACCCTGAAGTCCATCGCGCATACGGCGACTGCGGGCGGCGGTGTCAGCGACGAGTGGAGCTTCGGCTGGCTCATCAACGCGTCGGCGACGACGCTAGCCGCCACGATCTCCGCCGGGGAGACGGAGCAGTTCGATCTCAGTCTCTACACGTCATCCAAGACGCCCGGCGGCTGCAATTCCGGCCAGGCCGCGAATCTGACGCTCGTCAGCACGGCAGAGGGTGGCAACAATGTTGGGCTGTTCATGGGTCAGGACGACGTGACGGTCAAGGCCCCCGGCGTCTGGGGATTCGACTACACGGTGCCGGTCGACGCCGGCAGTCGGAAGTCCGAGCTCCGCTTCCGGGGCGAGGTTCGGGCCAACTGCGTGCTCTAGCGCGCCGGTTCGTTTGGACGGCAGGGTCCCAGGAGGCAGAAAAGGTGTCAGGACGAATTTTTCGAACCCTTGCGGCCAAGAAAATAATCCTGACAACCTTTTCATCGGGGCAGGACTCGGCCTGTCACCGTCGATTCCGGTCAGAGGCAAGCGACTGGAACTTGGGATTCCGGGGGGGCGCATTACACTCGTGGTGGGAAAGCTCGGCGGGTAGCCGGGCGAAGGTCAAATGGGAAATGTCGGTTGAAAGGAGTAAAGGGATGATCCGAAATCGATCTGGGCTAGCGCCGCTCGTTCTCGGTCTCGTGGCTCGTCGATCTGGATGCGCCACAAGCCTTGCAGAGCTCGTCGGCGATGTGCCGCTAGGACTCGGGGAGTAGGTGATGGTTACCTTTTCATGGCGTCCGAATGCGGTAACCGTCCAAAATTGCGTTTCAGAACACAGGAGTTACGAGCTATGATCAAAGTTTTCATATCAATTACTTGTCTATTCCTGCTTGCAGGAAGCGTTCATGCACAGAACAGAAAATACGTTGGCGTATGGAGCAGTGGAAGTGACAGCAATCTCGTTACCAAGTCAAAAGACTGGACCAATTTTCTTGCCAAAGGAGAAGAATTGACCGGTAAGGGTTTACGCCTTGTCGATGTAGAAACCTTTAAAGTAGACGGTACGCGAAAATACGTTGGCGTATGGAGCAGTGGTAGTGGCAGCAGTCGTATTACCAAGTCAAAAAACTGAACCAATTTTCTTGCCAAAGGAGAAGAATTGACCGGTGAGGGTTTACGCCTTGTCGATGTAGAAACCTTTAAGCTAACGAGTTCACCTTCGGTTGCAGCAGGGCAATCCGGGGCCGGATCCTTCCCCGCTACACCGAACTACATCAAACTAACATCCGGAGGCGGCGTTCAAGGACGCGTTCACGTCCGATTCCTGAGGCCGAATCTGACGCGCACCTGACGCGCGAGCCCGCGCGTTGGCCCGAGAACGCCCTTCATGGCAACGCCAGGGCCGCTTTTCCGCAAATGACGCCCCGGCTGAAAATGCGGGTGTCGGCGGTTCAAGTCCGCCTCTCGCCATGCGATAAGCCCTGCGTTTGCAGGGCTTTATCATTCTCGACCGTTGGGGGGAGTTGGCCGAACCGGCGAAGTGTGCCCTAAGTGTGCCCTGAACTCATGCCGAAACCGCATTCAGGGCACGCCTCATGCTCCGCGCCGCGCAGGTCGTAGCCGCATTTGAGGCAGAGCCCGCGCTTGCGGCGGATGTGGCGGCGCGCGGTGAACGGGCCGAGCGTCAGTAGCCAGAGGATTGCGGCGTAGAACACCGTGTTGATCGCGAAGCCCAGCCAGATTGGGCGAAGAGGGAGAACCTTCGGCATAACTTCCATTCCACTCCTGAACGGCGAGAGTGGCAATTCAATTGTGCCTTGCGTAGGAAGATGGTGGCGAGTACCGTCCAATGCCTCGTAAAAAGATATTGGCTTGGACCACAACGCCAGTAGCGGCCATCCTCGCGCCTCAGCGTCCCACAATTCCACGCTCCGGTTCTCATTCAATTCTGGATCGTAGCCGATCCATGTCGGGACGAGGTCCTCAGGCAATGGCCGTTCAGACTAGTTGGGGGCCGAGTTGCGAGAGCGGATCCACTCCACTCGAAACACAGAGAACCCGTGGTATGTTTCGACGTTCCAAACACCGTCCGTGGAGCCCCGAGAAGCGCGGATGGCACTGGTTGTCTCCGCGAAGCCAATGAGAACGGACGATCCCCACGCCACGGCAACGTTGACGATCGCGCCGAGAAGAAGAAAGACGACGAGCTTGAACAGGCGGCGCTCCACGGCAACATTCTACGGCAGTGATGATCCGGTCGATTGTCTATTTCACCGCTTCTTTCCCCCCGTCAACTGAGAAATGGTCATCGCTCAGGCCGAAACCGCGATCTTGAACGCCGACCGAACTCGATCCGCCACGTCGTCGCCAATCGCCAGATGGAACCGCTGGGTCGTTGCGAGATTCGCGTGTCCCATGAGCACCCGCAGTTCGTGAACGGGAACATGATGGGCCGCCATCGTGCCGAACGTCCGCCACAGATCGTGCAGGGTGCGACGCTCCCATTCGTAGGGCTCGTCCCTGCCCTCGGACAGATGGGCCGCCGCGGCGTCCTTGGTCTCTCAGGACACCCACCCCATCCCCAGCAACCGGGGCCTCGCACCCAAAGCTGGCCCCAATGCAGGCGACGCGGTTGGACATCCCTACGGACACGGCCCCCAGTTGACGAGGAGGGCGAGAAGGTCGGATGCGCCGACGTTGCCGTCGCCGTCGAAGTCCGCGGGACAGCTGCACCGGCCCCAATTCACAAGTAGGATCAGCAGATCCACCGCGCCGACGGAGCCGCTGCCGTCAAGATCCCACGGGCAGGAAGAAGCATCAGAGAGGTAGGCCGAGCCGGAGTTGGAGCCGTTGTCGTCATGGTGATAGGCACCGACCATCGCGACTTCCTTTCCCCTGGCACCACTCATTGCAACGGAGAGACCGAAGTAGTCGCCCCTCGCGCCGTCGTCCGGCAGGATCTTGGCGAGTTGGGCACCCGTGGCGATTCCAAAGAGGTAGGCGGAGCCGGATTGGCTGCCGTTGTCGTCGTCCGCCCAGGCCCCGACGATGGCGGTGGCACCGCTGATCGCGACGGAGTAGCCGAAGAAGTCGCCGACCGCGCCGTCGTCGGGCAAGAGCTTGGCAATCTGCCGGCCCGTGGTGGTGTCGAAGAGGTAAGCGAAACCGGATTGGAAGCCGTTGTCGGTGTCCCGGTAGGCGCCAACGATGGCGATGGCACCGCTGATCGCAACGGAGGAGCCGAACTCGTCGCCCAGAGCGCCGTCGTCGGCCAGGAGCTTGAAGAGCTGATCGCCGAGGTCGGCGTAGGCCGCCTGGGCGCACAACAAGATGGCTACTGCATACATTGTCTTGAACATACGTCACCTCCCGCCCCCGGCTCAAAGAGTCAGATTCAACACCTATCGGGGTACTTGTTCGTGGGGGGCGTTGGAAGCCCCGACCAGCAGCACTAGGGCCTTGCCCTCACACCCCCAGCCCCGGCCCCCCTCGGCCATCACCTCTCGGGGGGGACGGCTGCGCAGCCTCGTCAATGCTTGCATCACCGGAGCCTTGTTGATCGGATTGGGCTGCTTGCTGCATTTGTTGCTGTGCTGTGGTTGCGGCCTGGGCTGCCGTAGCAGCACGCTGCTGTTCAGCCATGGAGTAGCGTGCTGTAATGAGCGCTGTTCCAACACAGCCTAGCACGAACACAACGAGCGCAATGCCGCTGGCGAGCATAAGGAGATTTCGCTTGCCGCGCGGTGGCAGGATTCCGGCTTCCGTAAAAGCCGAACCGCATTCGGGGCATCGCGTCACGGTGCCCACCGACCCACCGACATCGTATCCGCACTTGCCGCACGCGGGATACCCCTTCCCACGTCGCCGTGAGAAGATGATGATGAGCAGCGCGCCCGACAGAAACGGGATGAGGAGTAACAAGTGTCCGATGATGCCGACGCTCATGGGGCTTGATCAAGAGGATACCGCGCGGCTCAGCGAATGACTGTGTCTTCGATCTTTAGGGTGGCCCCCCCTTGACCCGCGGCCCCCTTGACCACAGACCTGCCCTGGCGACTCGTTGCTGCCGGGGCCTTTTCGTGCCCACCCCCCCACGAGTCTAGCTTGCCAGCACGATTGCTAACACGAGGGGCATGCTACCCCCGCATTTCGTGGCGCGGAACCTGCGGTTGCCATGCCGGGCCGCCACGAATAAAAAACAGACCCGCCGAACAGACGGGTCGGGGCCAGTCGCAGAAGTGTTCAGCGGAACCTCAGGCCCGGCGCCGGCGCCGTGCCGTCACCAGACCGGCCATCGCCAGCAGCGCCAGGGCACCGGGAGCCGGGACCGTTGATGAAACGACCATCAGGTAGTCGAACTTCTCGCCGTGAGCACCGACGAAGTCGTCATCGCCGAAGCCGGACACGGCGAACGCGTACGTCCCCCCCACGGGGACGACGAACGCGATCGAGGAGAGGAACCCCGGACCGCCATCGTCATCAAAGAGGAAGAGGGTGCCGTCCGGGTGGAAGATACCCAGGATCGAGTCGTTGTCGAAGGGGTCGCCTGGCGTGAAGTCGAATATCGAAACGGTGTAGAGTTCGTCCGGAACAAGATCGATGCTGTAGAAGTCTACGTCGTCCGCCGCGAGGAACCCGAGCACCGAGAAGGCGCCATTTTCACTGAAGAGTTCGCTACCGCCGAGGAACTGAGCCGTTCCGAAGGTGTCGTTCGGCTCGACCTCAAGAATCGGTTGAAGATCAGCGATAGCGACGCTGGACAGCGCGATACCGCCAACTAACGCACAAAGGGTGTGGGCGATTTTCACGGATTTCTCCTTCTCTCCGTAGATCCTCTTCGACGATCGATCAACCAATCGACACCAAGAGGATAGTGGTTGCCCGTCACAGTGGAAGCTTTTTTTTGAAAATTCCGTTCGATATTTTCCGACCCGCTGCGTAGGAGAACGAACGCAACCCCGATCTGTGAAGATGGGCAAGCTACGTCACCCCCCACGGCCGCCTCAGGCTCACGCGGCGCGATGTTCAGCGGCATCCGCCGTGTTCCGAAGCAGCCAGCACACCCACGTTGGCAGTTCACGCTTCATCCGCACCTCCCAGATCAGACTCCCAGCGATTCACGGCGATGGGAGGTTCATGGGCACGTCCCCCAGTTGGCGAGGGGGGCGAGAAGGTCGGAGACGCCGACGTTGCCATCACCGTCGAAGTCAGGCGGACCGCCCGGGTCGGTGCCCCCCGTGCGACCGGTCGGGAACAGTGTACCACAGGCAGGCGTGTCACAAAGAAAACACCGCGACCACCGGTTTTGTGTGGCCACAGCGGGCTGGCGCCGGGGAACCTAGCCCCAGTTCGCCAGCAGTATGATGAGATCGGTACTGCCGACGGCGCAATCATCATTCAGATCTGCGGGACAATCGGCACAGTCACCGCACGACCCCCAACTGCTTAGAAGAATGAGGAGGTCCGTCGCGTTCACCACGCCGTCCTGATTGAGGTCGGGCGAATTCTCATCGGTTGAAAGCGCGGCCGCGATGTTCAGGCGTCCGGCCCCGAGCAGACCGTCGTATGCTGGATCCACGTCGTCGGCCGCCTCGCCGAGGGTTTCCTCGATGTCGTCGGGCGACGCGGATGAGTTGATCGCCTTGACGAGCGCCGCCGCGCCGGACACGAACGAGACCGACATGCTCGTGCCTTGCCACTGGACGTATTCATTGCCGGGAAAGCTGCTGACGATGTCGGTTCCCGGGGCACTGATCGAGATGTCATCACCGTAGTTGCTGAACTCGCTCTTGAGATCGTCTATATCAGTTGAGGCTACGCCGATGGTGTCCTCGTCGTGCGCGGGGAACATGACTTCCGGCGCCAACAGATTGCCGGCAGCCGCGACGATGACAACGCCTGCGTCGTAGGCATACTCGATGGCGTCTGTAAGAATTTCGTATTCATCCGACATCGCCACACTCAGGTTGATGACATCAGCGCCCTTTTCGACCGCGTAGTAAATGCCCTGGGCGACGCGGAACGAAGGGCTTGTTCCATCGCCATTGAGCACTTTGACGATGAGCAGCCCGGCGTCGGGGGCCACCATGGCCACGATACCAGCCATGAAGGTGCCGTGACCGACCATTTCGTCGACAGAGCGGTCGCCGTCATCATCCAAACCGTTCCCGACATCCGAGGTGTCAGTATTCCCATCGACGAAGTTATAGCCGTCTTCAAGGAGGATGTGGCCGACGAGTGCCTCGTGGTCGGCTTCAGCGCCGGTGTCCAGCAGGGCGACGACGATCCCGTCGCCGGTGGAAACCTGATGGGCCGCTTCCAGCCCAATCAGACCCCAGGCGTATTGCTCGGGGTAGGCAGACGGGCCGACGTTGAAGTAGAAGCTCTCGGTCTGCCCCTCAGCCGTCTCGCAGGGGTAGTTGAAATCTACGTCGGCGATGCGCGGGTCGTCGTCCCAGTCGTCGCCCCAGTCGTTGGGAAGTAGAAGCCAGTACAGGCGCACGCCATCGTCCGGGTCCGAGACGTCGATCTCGATCAAGCCAAGCGTGGTGGTGCCGTACTCCTCGTTGATCTCATTGATATCGGCGCCGACCACGAGCTCGACGATGGTCTGATCCAAGTAATGACCATCAGCCAGGGCGGCGGTCATGGGCGCTGCGGCCGGAACGCTCCCGAGGAGGATGGCAAAGATACGGTAGTTTCTTGGTCGTTTCATGGTCTTCCCACCAGGATGAATGGAGCCCAGAAGGCGGGATGCGGGCGCGTCTTCATCATCCGGCACTGGGCTCGTCGCAAGGCGGCGGCAAGGGTTGTTTTCCCTTGTTGCCCGCCATTATGCCACAGCGTGTACACCGACGCAATCATTTTTTGGGCAGAATCGTCGTTGAGCGTCCAGAGGCTCATCACCAAGGCGGACGCACCAGCGGCGACAAACGGCCGAATGAGGCCGACCAGCTCGTCCGCCCCCCCGATGGCGCTACAGGCGGTGTCACAGCCGCTGAGGACCACCAGCGGCGCGTTCAGGCGGAGCCTGTACAGATCCCGAACTGTCATCCAACCGTCGGCCAGCTTGAGTCCGGACGACAGCGGGGCATCAGGCGAGAATCGGGCGTGACAGGCAAGATGAACGATGGATGCCTGCCGAGCTTCCCTGGCCAGGTTTTTGCCGGTCGCCGATTCGCCGCTGAGCACTCGCGCGTTGCCGAGCGCTTCGGCGACACAGCGCACCTCGTCGTCGATGTGTGGTGCGGCGGCATCAGCCACACCCAGCACGACACTGGTCTGTTCCCGGCCCGACTGGGACCCTGCGCTCGGGTCGACTTGCAGGTATTGAAGCAGACTGGCACTCGGCGAAAAGGAAATCTCGTAGTCGTCGATCAGGTATCGCTCACCGTTGTAAAGCGCGTGAAACGGAACGGCATGCAGCGGACCATGTGGAACAATGATCAGCCTGGAGATTCCGTGCAACGAACCGGCCAGGGGATCAATCAGGATCGCGTAGAGGTCCGCCAATTCGCGTCGAACGTCCTGCACAAGTGCTGCGTCGTCGGACGAAGGGCTGGTCGTCCTCCCCACTGCCCGGCCGATCTGGAATTGCATCAGCTCGACGTGTTCGATCACGTCTGGTGCGGAGGCAAGACGGGTGAACGTTTGGATCGTGTCGGCACGGATCACAAACGCGATCAATTCATCATTCGCTATGAAATACTCAATCACGGCGGTGGTGGGGTCAAGCAACCGCTGGGTAGCGGCGAGATCGAAAGACGGCGCGTACACGCCGGCGAGTCCACGCGTTGCCGCAACCCGACCCTCGAGCGTTTGCAGCTTTCTCTCGGTTTGCTCGACACGATCGCGCCATCGCCGGAGTGTCTCAGGGCCGCGATCCGACGGGGCCATATCCTCAACGCGGCTGTACAGCGCATTGAGCTCACGATTGAGTTGCCCGATCTGCTGCACGAGTCTCGTTGCCGACGGATCGTCCGAGTCATCCGGTGTCAAGGTATCAACATCAACGGCACCGGCGACCAAGTCGAGCAAAGCCCGACTCTTGGCCTGCTCGACGGTGTTGAACGCCTCGTCGGCAGAGCCGGGGCCGTCGCCAGCCAGCAGTATCGCCACCAAATCCTCGTACACGCCTGTTCGTTCGCCGAGGAACGCGGCACGCAGTCGCTCCGCTTGGAATGATCCGCGTAGTCTTTCCACTTGATTCACAGCGGTGCGCAAATCAGACAAGGCTGAGTCAGTGCGCTTCTGAGCAATTCGGAGCTTTGCGCGTGTATGATGCAAGTCAGCGAGCAGCGGGGCCAAGTTGTATTGCTGAGCCACATCGATCGCCGGCTCCAGCAGCGCCGCTGTCTTGGGCAGATCGTTCCCGGCCAGTGCGACATTGGCGAGATGATGGCGAACCATGGCTTCCTCGGCCGGTCGATCCTGAAGCAACTGCAACGCTTCCGAGAAAAAGTCCTCGGCCCGTGAGACGTCCCCGCGCGACATCGCCAGTTCGCCCTGGACAATCCGAACGCGCGCGTAGCCGGCCTCGTGCTGGAGTGAGCTGAACGCAGCTGCGGCCTGGACCAACGCCGCGTCCGCTTCCTCGTCTCGTCGGAGGCGGTGCAAGGCCTGACCGAGACCCGTGCGAGCGCGCGCCGCCTCGAAGGTCAGGCCGTGCTCATCGAGCTTGGGCACGGCGTCGCGGTAGGTCTCGAAGGTCTCGTTGACGAGACCGGCCCGGGCCAACGCCTCGGCGTGTTCGGCCTGTAGGCGGGCAATGCGGGCAAGATCGCTCTCGGCGCCGCCTGCTTCAAAGTGTCGGCGTGCCAACTCAAAGTGATACAACGCGCGATTGAGCCTGCCCTGTCGGCTCATCAGGTCCGCAAGGTTCCCCTCAACGATGGCCGCGGCTCGCGTTACCCCGGCGGCCTTGAAAGCTTCAAGCGCGGACCGAAACGCTTCCTCCGCCTTGGCGAACTCATTCAGATCCAGCAATGCCTCGGCACGATTGCTTTCGAGTTGGGCCGCACTGATGGGATCCGAAGCCAAGACGGCCCGTGCCCGCTCAAAGTGCAGCAACGCCGTGGCGGGATCGTTACGGACACGATGCGATACGCCGAGGTTAGCGTCGGCCTTGGCGACCCACTCGGTCGCGCCGGCAGCCAGGAACGCCGCTCGCGCCGCTTCACCGGTTGCGATCGACTCGTCAGCGCGCCCAAGCCGATCGAGCACCTGCAGCATGGACATCCTCGCCCGGGCCGCCGCCACCGGTTCGTCCGCCTGCTCGGCAAGCTCGATCGATTCGCAGAACGTCGTTCGAGCTTCCTCATACCGGCTGGCGTACGCCAGCGCCTGCCCCCGCGCCCGTCGAGCCTGCGAGCGAACGCCCCGCCCCGCCAGGGCGTCGCTGAGATCGACGAGGCTTTGGGTTGCCCGCAGCGCCCGCTCCAGATCAGCGATCACCCATCGACCGGCTTCATCGATCAGCTCGCAAAGGACCTCGTCCGCGTCGCCGAGTTTCACGACATCGCCAGCCCGCTCATCTGGTGGTGAGGCGAGCAGGTTCGACAGCACCCTTGCGATGTCCAGAGACGACTTGTCTACCAATGCCGACCTATCCGATCTCGAGGTTCGGAGCAATCAAAGCCTCGGCTCCAAACTGTACCGCGAGATCGTACCTGCCGCATTGCGTGTCGAACTTGAACCGCCCATGCTGATCCAGCTTGGCAACGACCAAGGCGTCCGACGTGCCGGGGGCCAGCAGCGCGACGGACCCAAGATCGCCTCTCTCTCTTTGCCCCGCCGTTACTTGACCGCGCACCCGCCAAGCGTCTTGGGCCGGCCGTTGGGCTGGTGAGACGCGCAGCTCCACACGTCCCAGGTCGCTGTCGTAGGCAAGCTGATAGCTTGACGATCCACCGCGGAAGCCCGCCAATGCAGGCTGGGCGCGACTATCAAACATCAGCTGTGCCACCCGTCGCCGCAGCGGCTCAAGCCACGCCAGCGATCCTCGGCTCTCTCCACCTCCGGAGAACGCCGAGATTGTTCGTTTGATCACCGCTACGGATGGTGCTTCGGTGTTGTCGGTCCTGATCGTTTGAAGGACCGTTCGTACCTTGGACACGTAGGCGGCCGCTTGAGGCGAGCCGGCCAGATGACGCTCCGTCGCCGCCGTCTCTGATGGGGCCAACTCGCCGACCACATACAGAATCAACTGTTCAACCGTTATCGATTGCTCGCTCATGATCTGAATGTCCTCTTGGTACCCAAATGTGCCTTTCGCCGACAGGGAGATACAGGGTTCGGCAATCGATTTGCAAATTCATGGCACCCGACGCTCACAGCACGTCGTCCGCATCCATCGCTTGAATAATCTCCAGGAGCTTCTTGAGGCAGCGGGCTCGGGTTGGGCCGATGCTCCCCACGGACATCCGGAGTTGTTCGCCCACTTGGGTGTACGAGGCCTGTGCTTGGTTCAGATACAACGCGGTCAGCAGTTCTTCGCATTGCCCGCTCAGCCGTCGCAGCGCCTGGCGGACGACGTGCTGTCGCTCCCATCGCAAGATACGCTCCAGCGGCGGATCAACCGTGTCGGCGGCGTCGGGGAGTTCCTCGCCGCTACTCCTTGCCCGCTTGATCGCTTGGCGGCAGACGCGCTGTGTTGTGGTGATCAGCCACTTCGGAATCGCCCTTCGATTGCGGATCCCGCCAAGCTGCGCAAGAAGGATCGAAAACACTTCCTGGAAGACATCCTCGCTGGATGGCGCATCCAGGCCGTACCTTCTCGGAATGGAATAAACCAGCCGGCCATATCGTGATATCAACTCGGCCCACGCCCCCTGGTTATCTTCAAGACACGCTTGGATCAGCGCGGGGTCATCCGCCAGCTTCCAGCGGTCGCCCGTCGAGCTTGAATCAGTGATCGATGCCGCGGTCTTTGGTCGACTCATCTTCTTCGCGCAAAAGGAGGATTGAGGCCTGGTCAGGCGATGAGGGGTAATCGCCCGATGGTGCCTGGCGAATCGGCGGGGTCGGGACGCGATTCTAGCCTGCACGATTCGTCGCGGCTGAGACGAGTGGTTGGAACACGCGATGCTGACCGACGTGATCGCGGGCTTCCCGGTGCGATCACGGGCGATAATCAATCCCCCGAATTCGCCACTGAACCCACATTCGCTTGCCGCTGTTTGTTCTTTGCGCGATCGCGAGTTCCGTAGTCCGGGCCGACCATCCAAGCGATGCCACCCTTTGAGTGTCAGCCCGCTTGGCGTGGGTTTATTTGTTCCAAGCCGGGCGTTTTTTTGTGCCGGCCGTCCGAACTGATGTATTATCGACTGGTCCGCTGAGCACCTCTAACGTAGAGCCGTGTACGACGCGTGGCGCGGCGGTCGAAGGTCCGAAGGTCCGGATTTCAGCTGCGCAGCCGGTATTCAAATGGAGAAGCTAGGAATGTATGGGACGTTGAGCAAAGCAGGGCTTCTTATCGCTACCTCGGCCGGGGCGGTTGCGCTCTCGGCGACGATGTCATACGCCGGCGGGATTGAGAGGATCTGGATCGGCCTCGACGGAGGGTCGTTCCACGACGAGCTGAACTGGGATCCGATCGGCGAGCCTGGGCGGCAAGATACTGCGATCTTCGAGGAGACCGATGCGTACGCCGTAATTTTTTCGCAGAGCGTTGCCAACAGCCTTCTCATTGTTGACGACGGCGAGGCGAGCTTCGAACTGGGATTCCAGTCGTACCAGCTTAATGGAGCCGTGGTGGCAAACCATGTGGGCGGGCTGGTTCGGCTGACCTTGCTCAACGGCACCGTTTCAGTGGTGAGCCCCGGGTTGTTCGTCCGAATCGGCAAGGATCCCGGGGCGGTGGGCGAGCTGATCGTCTCTACCAATGCGGCAGTCGTCAGTTCCGAAACTGTGCTCATTGGCGACGCCGGCTTAGGGACGCTGGTGGTTTCAGACGGTGGTTCGGTATCGACCGCAGCAAACACCTTCCTGGCCGACGATCCCGGTTCGACTGGCACCGTCATCGTCGATGGTCCAGGGTCCACGTGGTCCAACTCCGGCAACTTGTTCGTTGGCAACTTCGGCTCCGGGACACTCAGCGTCCTTGACGGCGGCGCCGTTTCATGTCTTGGCGTGACCAGGATCGCCGACGATCCCGGCTCGACTGGCTCCATCACCATCGCTGGCGCAGGATCAACGTGGTCCAACTCAGGCAACCTGTTCGTCGGCAACTTTGGCTCGGGGACGCTCAGCGTCCTCAACGGAGGCTCCGCTTCATACAACAGTGTTACCCGGATCGGTGACGAGCTCGGATCGGACGGCTCGGTATTCGTGAGCGGCATCGGCTCGACCCTGACCATGGCAGGCGACCTGTTTATTGCCAACTTCAGCTCGGGATCGGTGAGCATCACCAACGGCGGCAGCTTCTCCACGGCTCGCGTCAAAGTCGGTGATGAGACCGGTTCCATCGGAACCGTCACTGTCGAAGGACCAGGATCAACCTGGACCGATTCGATCGAAATCTTCGTTGGCAATCACGGGTCCGGGTCGCTGATGATCACCAATGGGGGCACGGTGTCCGGCGTCAACGGAACCATCGGCGACGATCCCGGCTCCGTAGGGAACGTGACGATCACTGGTGCGGGTTCGTCCTTGACATGCACGACCCAACTTGCCGTCGGAGGATTGGGCGAAGGAAACTTGACGGTGTCCGACGGCGCAATGGCGACGGCTCCAGTTGTCAGTATCAACCAACAGAGCAGCGTCGACGGTGACGGGGTCCTGGCGGCAGACGTGGCCAACGACGGAACGGTCGGCCCCGGGCTGTCAGTCGGCGATCTCACAATTCAGGGTAGCTACCTCCAGGCGGCGTCGGGGCGACTTGAGATCGAGCTTGACAGCGTCGGTCACGACCGGCTGACCGTCACCGAGGTCGCACAGCTCGCCGGGACGCTGCAATTGTCATTGATAAACGGGTTTCGCCCGAAACCCGGCCAGGAGTTCATCATCTTGACGGCGGGCTCGGTGGTTGGGACGTTCGATGAGGTGGTGGGTCCGAAGGAGCTAGAGGTCGTCTACGGCGCTGGCATTGTGACTGTCGTGGCGGCGGGGGGCAACCCCTGCCCCTGGGACCTCGACGGCAGCGGCAGCGTCGGCGCATCCGATCTGCTCTCGCTGCTCGTAAGTTGGGGGCCGTGCAAAGGTTGCCCCGCCGACTTCGACGGCAACGGCACCGTCGGCGCATCCGACCTCCTCGCTCTGCTCGTCAACTGGGGGCCGTGTCCGTGAGGAAGAAAGCCATCGAGCCATCAAGCTAGCCGCTCACTGGCAACCCACCGACGCCTCCAAACACTGTCAACGATACGTTGCGCAACGACCCCGTTTAGCCGCGAGCCGAAGGCGAGCGCGTCGAATACAGAGGATGTCGCCAAGGCTCTCGCTTCGCAGTTCGATATGGAGTACATCAGCCTGGAGAAAGAGGAGACGCGCAGCCAGATCGATCTGTCGCTGATCCCCGAGGACTTGGTCAAGAAGCACTTGGTCCTACCGATCAGAACCGACAACGGCCGGCTCAAGTTGGTCATCCACGATCCCATGGACCTGGAGCTGCTGGATCTACTGCGGTTTCGGTTGAACCGTGAGTTGGACACGGTGATCGCCCCTAAGAGTGCTATCAAGTCCTTTATCGACGGCACCACTCGCACCGAGCACGAGAACACCTTCGGCATCGCGCTCAATCGCACGTTGCTATTCGTCTCAGCCGGACCTGACGGCGACTTCGGGACTCTCGACCTAACCGATCCGGATTTCGATCCTATCGCTACGGCGGACAACGTGTATTCGTACAAGCCGGGGGCAGACCAGTAATGCCATGAACGAGTCACTTGCCAGATTATCGCGAACTTCCGGGGGCCGGGCGCGTGGCGGCTTTACGCTGATCGAGCTGCTGGTGGTGATGGGTGTGATCGCGGTGCTCGCCGTGCTGACGCTGATGTCGATGCGGGCGATCGCCAACGACGCTCGCTTGGCCTCAGCGACCAACAGCGTCAAGGCGGCGCTGGCCAACGCCCGAGCCCTGGCCATGAAGAACAACACGCTCGTGCTGATCGTCTTCCGCCCGCGGCTGGTGGGCGTCCACAAGCACAAACAGGAAGTCGACATCTACACGGCCAAGTGGACAGGCGAGTCGATTCTCAATCTGAACCATGCCAAGGTGGTCGATCGCTTCGTGCCGATCCCTGCGATTGCCGTGCGGACCATCCCGGCCGGAATCAAGGTCACCGCACCGCGGTATGGTAAAGATGAGGATGACGTGTGGATCACACAGAGCCATCTCCCCGCAATCGATCAGGAGACCGGAGTCGGCGAAGACCCCGGGAAGATGATCGCGATCATGTACGGGCCGGACGGGACGACGATCACCCGCAACTCACAATCGGACGCAAATACGAACTTCATCGGCTTCGACAACGACGGATTGCAGCAAGTCGGCATCGACGTCAACGACCAAACGTTCGAGGATGACGAGCCGTTCCTTGCCATAGCGCCGTTTCTCGCGGTGTTTGACGATGACGAGGCGCGTGAAATTTTTGACACAGCGCTGTGGACCGATCCCGACACACGAGACGGCGACCTCACCGAGTACATCACGCAGTTCGCCACCCGGATCCATTTCAACCGCTACACAGGGGTGGTGATGAAGTGAGTAGAAGAAGGCATCAGGGCATTCAAGTATTGAGGCATGAGGCGCGAGCCACCGCGTCCTGAGCGAGCGGGCCTCGCTGTCAATCTGGACACACCCGCCCCGAAGCCTACCGATTGGGCCTCCAGGCCGCCCTTTTTTAGCCAGGGCTCAGCCTTTCGCACCCGCTCCCCACCCGCAGGCGAGCCGTTTGGGCTTGGAGGTCGTGGGTGCCCGATACACTGGTATGCCAATGGGTGGGTGACCGAGGCTTGCCAAGCCATATAGGAAATGTCGGTTCAAACCCAGGAAACGGACATGCGACATCTCATCATGCCACTTCTTGCCACCGGAGCACTGGTCTGAGCACCGCCCCGGCCTACGCCGACCTCGGCGATCAACTTGCCAAGCTCCTGCCCGACGACGGCGCGGCGGACGACCGGTTCGGATGGTCTGTGGCGATCAGCGGGACCACCGCCATCGTCGGAGCCTATCTCGACGACGACAACGGCACCGACTCCGGCTCGGCATACCTCTTTGATGCTGCGGCCGCCCCCGGAACGTGCTCGTGGGACCTCGACGACAACAGCAGCGTTGGCGTTGGGGATCTGCTCATCTTGCTGGGCGCCTGGGGGCCGAACCCGGGGCATCCGGCCGACTTCGACTGCAACGACGACGTTGGTGTCTCCGACCTCCTCGCTCTGCTCGCCAACTGGGGACCCCGTCCCTGAGGCTCGGTCCGCGTACCCGACGGAGCAGCCCCAACGTGCTCCCTAGGCACCGCCGGCTTGTTTACGCCGATCAGGGTCCTCGCCGCTGCCGGCTCTCCGACGCCGTTCCGCCATCTGCGACTCCCACCAGCGCCCGCATTGTTCGGCAACGGCGGCGATCTCTGGTGAGATGGTGTCGAAAGCCCGTTCGTACCCCAGCCCGGAGAGGAGGTCCCCGGCGATCGCTTCGAACAACTCCAGATCCCGTTTAGCCATCTGCGTCCGCCAATCCCGAAGCCCGGGCGTGGGTGGGAGCCAGGCAGCCTTAGCCGAGCGCCCGGGCTTGGAACGGGTCTTGCCTTTGTGATAGGCCAGCATCTCTGGTGCGAACGGCAGCTTCAGGAAGGCAGCGAGGTCTCGAAGCGCCTCCTCGGGTTGGCCGACCAGTTCCTCGTAGGTCACCTCACGATACCGGGCTGGGCCCAGGTCCCCGCCGTCTCGCCTACCGGTGCTTACATCCCTGCGCCACCAGAGCGCGCAGGCGGCTACTGGTTCTTTCTGCCACAGCCGCAGTTTCACCGGTCCTTTATGCCATTGTAGGATCGACAACGTGACATCCCGGCCGTCACGGATGAGATGGATAGTCCTGACCCACGGAAACAGAGCGTGCAAGCGAGGGAGGTGCCGACAGTAACCCGGGCTCTTTTCTCCCGCCAGTGGTTTTCCATGTATCCTACCGAATTCCGAATACAGGATACAGACGAACTCGCTGTACGTGCGGGCCTTTGCTGCGGCCCCGCGGACGGCCGCGTCAGGAAGTCCGAGTCGGGCAAAGCGGGGGTGGCCGCGAACCCGCTCCACGAGCTCAGGGATGAGCGGCGGATCGATTCCTACGGCCACATCCTTGATTACTTGCGGGATAAACAGCGAGTCGTACCCAACCGCGAGCTGGGGGTGATGATCGAGCATCCGCTGCAAGAGCGTGGTACCTGATCTCAGGCACCCCACCACGAAGACGTAAGGGTTCTTGTTCGAACCTTCCGTTGTCTCCTCTGCGGTGTCTCCCGACGTACCTTCTCTCGCTCTCATCATCAGCTATGATATCGGTCTTCGCGTGAGTGGCGCACCCACCCCTGAGATTTACTGAACTCCCGGCAGCGTTGTCGTTGAGGACCTAGTGGGGACATTGCAGCAGATCATTGCGAATCGCGGCTGCGATCAGGGTTGGTGTGACCGCGGCTCGCACTGAGCGAGTCGGCAATCGCGAGACAGGGCAGAGGCCGAGGCCGCCTCGTGACCGATCGGTGTACTATCCGGTCCGCACGATTCCTCCTCCTGACCTGATGGAGTGCCTGTTCATCTCCACCGCACGGCCAATATGTGTCTTGTTGGTGTGGGTCATGGCCAGTCGTTTTGCCGGGTCAGATGTCGCGCTCGCGGCGGGTACGGATCAGATTGACGCAAGACCACCTGCCAAGTCTAGCGGTCAGTTCGAAGCAATAGAGCCGGTCAGGTTGGAGCGGAAGCGGCGTCTTGATGAGCTGGAGGCGAAACTCAAACGCCTGGAGGCGGGCGGGGGGGGGGAGCGATGGCTGACGCGCAGACGAGCAGCTTAAATCCGAGCCCTGGTTGGTGAGCTACTCGCCGAGGCCGAAATGCGGGCTGTGCTGCTCTCCACCGGGTTGACCGCAGACTATGACGACGGGTTCTTCCTGGCCACTCCCAACGGGGACGTCAAACTGGAGTTGGCAGGTCAGATCCAGCTGCGGTACGTCTTTCGCCACCAGAACGACTCCAATCGCGATGACAGTCGCGGCGGCTTCGAGGCCCGTCGAACTAAGCTCAAATTCTCCGGCCACGTGCTCGGGCCCGACCTGGCCTACTCGGTCACGGGTGCGTTCAGTCGTCGCGACGGCCGAATGAATGTCCAAGGCGCCTTCATCCGCTTGGCCTTGGCCGATGATCTGAGGCTTCAGGTCGGGCGGGCTCGTCCGCCGTTGTTGAGGGAGGAAACGATTTCCAGCCAACACCAACTGACGGCCGACCGTTCGCTGGTCGCTCGGACCTTCAGACAAGACCGCAGTGTGAGCGGAGTACTCATCTATGAAACGGACGTGCTTCGGGTGCACTGTGGCTTCTCCGACGCAAGCGCGGGGTTGTTTGGGGACCAGAGCTGGCGGGCCTCCGCTCGCGTTGAGCTTCTCGTGAAAGGGGAATGGAAACGGCTCGAGACCTTCACCAGTTTCCCGTACGATGAGCCGGCGGTTGTACTGGGGGCCGGCGTCCTGTTCCAGGATCAAGATCGAGCCCAGCCCGCCGAAGATGACGCTCGACTCCTGCGCTGGACTGTGGATGCCGCAATCGAACTCGGCGGCGCTAACATATCCGCCGCCATTGTGGGTTATCATTCCGACGAGGAACGACACGAAGCCGTGGATCAATACGGGATCGTCGTCCAAGGCGGTCTGTTTGTCACTGACGATTGGGAGGTCTTCGCTCGTTACGCCTGGGGAGATGCCAACGGCGAAGCTGCCGACCTCAGCGTCGTTACGGTGGGGGTTAATCACTACCTCAGCCGCCATAATCTGAAGTGGTCCGGCCGACATCGGCTACGCGATCGATCCGGTCAGCAGCTTCTGGGCTTCCTCCAGCGCAGGCTGGCGCCGCGATCGTATGGGCGACGACGGACAGGTTGTCGTGAGGATGCAGCTCCAGTTGCTGTTTTGAGCACCGCGGCAACGGTGGCGCCAATGTCCGGCCCGCAGGGGCAAGCCGCGAAAGAACGTACCCGACACCCGTCTCGCTGCACCCGCCTCCAATGCGCATCGGCGCGTCTGGGCGCCGTCCGGCGGGCCTGTTCCAAACCCCCCTGTTTCACTCGTGGCGCTCGTTGGGCCGTTATCGCCCCCGGCATTCCGGCCAGCGCCTCGATCGCGATACCCCAAGGCACCTAAGCGGCTAAAACTCAAGGTATTCTGTATCAGCGGCTCTCTAACCAACCACTTCTGGAGTAGATTATCCTTGATATACCGCGGGGAGGAGAAATGTCCGTGCAGGCCTCGAAATTCAAGCTCCGTCGCCGGCAGGGCGCAGCCCAGCCCGAGGCGTTGGACTGCGCGGACGAGGCCGTGGACCGAGATCAGCCACGCATTGCCTTGTACTCTCACGATACCCAAGGTCTGGGGCACGTGCGGCGGAATCTCCTCGTGGCCCGGGCGTTGCGTCAGGGCGGAGCCGCCTCGGCGATTCTTCTGTTATCCGGTGTGCGTGAGGCAGCGGCGTTCGCCATGCCCGAAGGCGTCGATTGCCTGACGCTTCCGTCGCTGGGCAAGGGCATGGATGGGCGCTATTTTCCACGATCGCTGTCGGTGCCGATGACCGATCTAATCAAGATTCGACGCGAGGCGATCGACGCTGTACTGCAATCGTTTGAGCCCGATGTGCTGATTGTTGACAAGGTGCCGTTGGGAGCCTTTGACGAACTCCTGCCGAGCCTTCGGTCGCTGCGACGGCAAGGACAGACTCGCGTCGTGTTGGGGTTGCGGGAGATCCTGGACGACCCCACCGTGGTGCGCCAAGAGTGGACGACCGGCGGCTACGAATCAGCGATCGGCGCATACTACGATCGCATCTGGATCTATGGCGACCAGATGGCGTACGACTCGGTGCGCGAGTACGGGTTCAGCCCGGACATCGCGGCGATGGTCCGCTTCAGCGGTTACCTGAACCCCCAAGATGTCGAGCACGGCCCACGAGAGAGTGAAGCCGAGAATCGCACGCTGCAGAGTCTGCACCTGCCGCCGGGCCCCCTGGTGTTGTGCCTGGTCGGTGGCGGACAAGACGGATTGCCCCTGGCCGAGGCATTCCTGCGGGCGGCGCTTCCCGCGCATGCCAACGGTGTGCTCGTGACCGGGCCGTTGATGCCCGACAACGCCCGAGCAAAGCTGCGATCACTTGCCGCACACCGAACCGACCTACGGATTCTGGAATTCGTGACCGATCCCTGCCCGCTTCTTCGCCGGGCCGACCGCATCATCGCCATGGGTGGATACAACACGATCTGCGAGATCTTGGCATTGCAAAAACGCGCGCTGATCGTGCCCCGCATCCGACCTCGCACCGAGCAGCTGATCCGCGCCGCTTGTCTGTCCGACTTGGGCGTCCTTGACATGCTTCACCCACAGGACCTGAGCCCGGCAGTGCTCTCCGAATGGCTGGCCGGCGACAATGCTACCTCAGCGCCACGCCAAGGCATTGGCGCGCTCGACTTCGAAGGGGTTCTGCGCCTACCGAGCATGCTCGAGGAGCTTCTCGCGGTTCACCGGCCGGACACGGAGGTCGGCCATGCCGTCGGGTGATCTCGTCCGGGTAGCCTATGTTCTGAAGATGTACCCGCGGTTCTCTGAGACGTTCATCGTCACCGAGATTCTTGCCCACGAGGCCGCGGGACTGTCCATCGACATCTTCTCGCTCCGTCCACCCGCGGATGGGTGCTTTCATGAGGCGCTCGCGCGCGTCCGGGCGCCGGTCACCTACCTTGCGCATTCGCGGCTGACGGCAGCCGAACTGTGGAAGAACATGTGCCAAGCGAGTCAAGCGTTCCCCAATGTCTGGTCGAGCCTCGCCCAGGCCGGTACCCAAAACGCTGTGCAGGTCCATCAGGCGATCATCCTCGCCGGCGCCCTGCGCGATCGCGGCATCACGCACATTCACGCCCATTTCGGTACCGCGGCGGCGTCAGTTGCCCGCCTGGCCGGCAGAATCACGGGCATTCCGTATTCTTTCACCGCTCATGCCAAAGACATCTTCCATGAAGAGATCGATCACGGCACACTGCGATTGAAGCTGCGCGATGCCGCAGCCGTCGTCACCGTCAGCGACTTCAACGTCGCTCACTTGCGCAGATGCTTCGGCGACGATGCCTGTGTTGTTCGACGCATCTATAACGGCCTGGACCTTGACGAGTTCTCATACGAAGAGCCATCCCGACGCCCGCCGGTTGTTCTGGCGGTCGGGCGCCTCATAGAGAAGAAGGGCTTTGCGGACCTTATCGACGCCTGCGCGATTCTTGCCGGTCAGGGCCGAGACTTTCACTGTCAGATCTTCGGCAAAGGAACTCTGCACGATGAACTGGCCGCTCAGATCCAACGTCTTGGACTCGCGGATCGGGTTGCGCTGTTGGGACCGAGGCCGCGCGGCGAGATCATCGCCGCTATACGCCGGTCCGCGGTGGTTGCCGCGCCTTGTGTTCTCGGGTCCGATGGGAACCGAGACGGCCTACCCACGGTCTTGCTCGAGGCAATGGCGCTGGGTACGCCGTGCGTCTCCACGAATGTCACCGGCATCCCGGAGCTTGTCCAGCATGAACAGACCGGCTTGATCGCGACCCAGCATGATTCGTCGTCTTTGGCCGATCAGATCGAGCGACTGTTTGACAATCGGGCACTTGGCGTAACGCTGGCGGAACGCGCGCGGCAGTTGATCCAAACGGAATTTGACATTCATCAGAACACCAGGCAGATGCGCGAGGTCTTCTTACACCCTTCGCCGGAGCCGGCGCCTCGAGCCATGGAGGCGGTCTGATGCGGGTCGCTTACGTCTGCGCTGACCCCGGCGTTCCCGTGTTCGGGAAAAAGGGTTGCTCCGTCCATGCCCAGGAGGTGATTCGAAGCCTCCGGGGCCGCGGCGCGAACGTGGAGCTCTTCGCACGTCGTCTCGGCGGCGGCCCCCCACCCGGGCTCCAAGCCGTGCCGGTCCATCGGCTCCCGCCGACTGCCAAGGGCAACGCGGTGGTCAAAGAGCAATCGGCTCTCGACGCCAATCACGACCTGCACACCGCACTCGCCACCACTGGTACCTACGATTTGATCTACGAACGGCATTCCCTGTGGGCGTATGCGGGCATGGAGTACGCTTTGGAATGTGGCATCCCTGGCCTGCTGGAGGTTAACGCCCCATTGATTGAGGAGCAGCGCCGGTATCGTCATCTCGCGTTGCCACGGGATGCTGAACGCGCCGTCGCGCGAGCCTTCGGCGCCGCCTCAGCTCTGCTATGTGTATCTGAGCGTGTTGCGGAATACGCCAATAGCCATCCCACCGCAACAGGCCGTGTCTACGTGGTGCCCAACGGCGTCGATCCCGACCGCATCACGCCACACCAAGACCCCGCATTGCCAGCCGAATCCGACGTGTTCACCGTCGGGTTCGTCGGCACTCTCAAGCCGTGGCATGGCGTCGACTCCCTCATCGGGGCATTCGCGGACCTACATCGCGTCGATCCGCGGGTCCGATTACTGATCGTTGGTGACGGTCCTCAGAGCCGGGAACTCCAAGCGGCGGTACAGGCACGCGGCATGAAGGAGGCAGTGGTCTTCGTCGGCCCCGTCGAACCGGCCAAGATCCCGGCTATACTTACGTCGATGGATGTGGCGGTCGCACCCTATCCGGCCCTTGCGAACTTCTATTTTTCGCCCCTGAAGATCCTCGAATACATGGCGGCCGGCCGCGCGATCGTTGCCAGCGCCGCCGGCCAGATCAATGAGCTGATCGCGCACGGCAGAACCGGACTGCTGTGTCCGCCCGGTGACTCGGCCGAACTGGCGGCAGCCCTGCACAGACTCAAGGCGGACGCTCCGCTCCGTCGCCGGCTCGGGAAAGCCGCTCGATGCGATGCCGTTCGCAATCATACGTGGGACGCTGTCGCTTGCCGGATCGTTGAAATCGCTCAGACGCGTCCGTCGGACCAGACGATCCATCAGAAGGTATAGGTTGATGCCTCGCCGCCGTTCCCTCAAAACTTCGGTTCCGAGTTTGTGGCGGATCTTTTCCCGCTTCTGGCCGCAGATCCGCAAGCAGCGACTGCTCATTGTCGGGTCAACCGCGTGCCTGTTTGCGGAGGTGTTCTTTCGACTACTCGCGCCCTGGCCGCTGAAGTTTATCTTTGACCGGGTCATCGTGAATACACCAGCCGGGGGTTCCTCGGGTATCGCCGCGATTGATGCGCTCGATTCGCTCACATTGCTCACGGTTGCCGCGGTGGCCTTGATCCTCATCGCGAGCGTACGGGCCCTGCTGTACTATCTCAACCGGGTGGGCTTTGCCCTGGCCGGGAGCCGAGCCCTGTCCAACTCTCGCAGTGAGCTGTTTGCGCATATGCAACGGCTGTCGCTTTCGTTCCACAACAAGCGCAAGACCGGCGATCTCGTCACGCGGATCACCGGCGACATTGGGCGGATCAAGGAAATCGCCGTGCGGGCGGCGATGCCGTTGGCGGCCCACGCCATCACGCTCATCGGCATGATGGCGGTCATGTTCTGGATGGACTGGCGACTCTCACTGGTGTCCCTGGCGATCCTGCCGCTGTTTTTACTCTCCGCCCGGCGACTGGGGGGGCGGATTCGCCAGGTGGCCCGAAAACAACGCCAGCGGCAAGGCGAGATCGGGGCCAGCACCACGGAAGCGATCACGTCCATCAAGGTCGTACAAACGCTGTCACTGGAAGAGATCCAGCAACGGACCTTCGGTGCCCACAACCGCTCCGAGCTGAGGGAAGGTGTCAAGCTGCGGCGACTCTCCGCCCGGCTCGTGGGCACCGCGGATGTGCTCATCTCGGTCGGCACCGCCATCGTGCTGTGGTATGGCGCGCGGCAGGTCTTGCGCGGCGTGCTCACGCCGGGCGATCTGATCGTGTTCCTGGCGTATCTCAAGAGCGCCTTCAGACCCATGCGCGATCTCGCCAAGTACACGGGCCGATTGTCCAAGGCCGCGGCTTCGGCCGAGCGCATCATCGAGGTGCTCGACATCACGCCGCTGATCCGCAACCAGCCGGGTGCCGTCAAGGCCCCACGGACCATCACCGAATTGTGCTTCGAAGACGTGAGCTTCGAATATGAACCCGGGCACCTGGTGCTCGAGGGGTTCAGCTTGGCGGCGAGCCCGGGACAGGTGATCGCGCTAGCCGGGCCGTCCGGGGCCGGCAAATCCACGGTGCTTAGTCTGTTGCTGCGTTTGTATGATCCGCTCTCTGGCCGGATCATGTTTAATGGGCGCGACATTCGCCAGTACACGATTGAGTCGCTGCGGCCCCGCATCGCCGTGGTTCCCCAGGACAATGTCCTCTTCGGGGTCAGCCTCCGGGACAACATCGCCTACGGCGCGCCCGGCGCGTCCGATGCCCAGATCGTGGCCGCGGCAAAAATGGCCCGCGCCCATAAATTCATCACGGCCTTGCCGCACGGGTATGAGACGGTTCTCGGCGAGCGCGGCGAAACCCTTTCGGAAGGTCAGCGACAGCGCATTGCCATCGCCCGGGCGGCGGTGCGGGCGGCGCCGATTCTGGTCCTCGACGAACCGACCGCTAGTTTGGACAACGAAAACAACCAACGGATCCGCGAGGCGCTGCGGGAGCTGAGCAAGGACCGTATCAGCTTTATTATCGCTCATGACCTCTCGACCGTCGAAGAGGCGGACCTGATTCTCTACCTCGAGCACGGCCGGGTCGTCGAGCAAGGCACGCATGCCCGCTTGATGCGCCGAGGCGGTCGCTACGCCGCGATGTACGCCCTGCAGAAGCATCATCTGGACAGGCCGCACCTGGGGAGCGTTCATGCTGTCCCAAGCTGATGCCCAGCTGGTTCGCCAGGACCCGCAGGTGCCCGGGCTCGCCATGCTGCTGAACCCCGAGGCGTTCGCGGAAACGTTGCGTCGGCTGTATCCGGACGCCGGCGTGATCTCGGCCGAGGCGCGATACGTCCGCTACAAACCTCACACCAGCTGTCTGGTGGGCTATCGAGTCGCCGCCGAGGCGGAGCCGATTGACGTGTACGCGCGGGCGCACAACCAAAGCCCCAACGGCAAGGTCCAAAAGGCCACGAATCGGCGGAGCGTGCCCTCGCCGCTTGGGCCAGGCATCACGGTTCTGGGCGACGACGCGGTCGTGATCTACCCGTTTCCCAATGACCACGAGCTACCCGCCCTGCAACGGTTGGCCACGGCTCAGCGGCGAGCAGAGATGCTGCGGCGGCTACTGCCCCGCCACCCGCACCTCTGGGATGCACAGCTCGAGTCCCTGCGCTACAAGCCGGAGCGCCGCTACGTCGCGCATCTGCATACCTCAGTTGACCGCGGGGTTGCGCTGAAGTTCTACACCAAGGAGGACTTCCGCATCACCAGCGACAACGTGAAGGCTTTCGTGAGCCGCGGGCCGCTTCGTATCGCGCAGCACCTTCGACGGTCGCAGCGGTTGCAAGCCATGGCGATTGAGTGGCTGGAAGGCCGGCCCCTGCGCGATGCGCTTGGCCAGTCCTCGGTGTCCCCCCAGAGCTGCCGGACGGTGGGCGCGGCGCTGGCGGCGCTGCACGCCCAAAAACCCAAGCTCCACATCTCATGTACCGCACCGCAATACGCTCAACTGTTGACCGATGCGGCGCTCGCCGTGGCCGACATTGCGCCCCGGCTCGCGCCGCGGGCTCAAAGGCTTTCAGAGCGGATAGGGCATCTGCTGCTTCGACGGCGGTGGCGAGCGCGAGCCATCCACGGTGACTTTTCCGCGCATCAGGTGCTGCTCCAGGACCAGGTAGCGGTCATTGTGGACTTTGACCGTGCTGGCTATGGCGACCCCCGCATCGATCTGGGAACGTTTCGCGCCCGGCTGGACTACGATGTCTTGTCCGGTGTGCTCAGCGCCGCCACCGCCGACACCTCGTTCGACGCCCTGTGGCAAGAGCACCGCCTCGCATCAAAAGAAGATCTGACTCGAAAGCTCGACCTCTTCACGGCCGCGAGTCTACTGCGCCTTGCGGTCGAGCCGTTCCGTCATCGCCAGGAGGACTGGCCAGAAAAGATTGAAGCGATCCTGGCCCAGGCCCAGGAGCTTGTAGAGGGGGGGCGGACTCGTGATTGAGCATCTCGCCGTCCTTGACGTGGAGGATGACTCCCCAGAGAGCCTGGTGTTGCCCAGTGGGCCCCTGACGCTTCGGAAGGCCTGGCCTCGATCGAAGGAACATCTGCTCCTTGAATATGTTGACCGTCAGGGAGGCGTTGTTCCCGGACAGTGGATGCGCGACGCGGGGCAGCTTCTGCGGATCGCTGATGAAACCGCCGACAAGTGCCCCAACGCACCGCCGGTGGTGGTTCAGACCGATCACACCCGCATTCTTCTCCAGCCTGGCGGGGCCGATCGCCGTCTTATCGGCTTAAGCGCGCTGCTCTCACGTCCGGATTCGACGCTGCTCTCGCACCGGCCCGAGCGGCGAGCGGTGGTCCGGCTGCACGGCGCGACCGACCAACGGTATGCGAAAGTCGTACGACCGTCCCGCGTGCGTCGCGTGGTCGAGTCCGCGCAGTGTCTGGGGGGCTGGCCCGACCGACCTTTCGGCGTCCCTGAAGTAATCGAGGTGGATGAGAGCCGAGGCGTGGTGATGTTCGCGGTACTTCCCGGCGTCCGTCTGCATGAGTTGCTGGATGCCGGTGAAAGGTTCATCGACTCCGCTCGCGCCGCCGGCAAGGCTCTGCGCTCGTTCCATAGCGCAGCACCGAAGCAGGCGCAAGAGCATGATGCCCAGGCGGAGATCCGCGTGCTTCAAAAGTGGCTCGACGATCTCAAGGCTTTTCGACCAGCACCGTATCGTCGACTGGGCAACGCGCCGGCAAGAGTGTTCGAAGCGCTCGCAACCGACTCGTCGCGCCCAACCATGATCCATCGCGACTTCTACGACAAACAGATCATTATCGATCCCGCTGGCCTAGTGGGTATCCTCGACTTGGAC
>JAZFYE010000100.1:0-25576 GCA_036475395.1 Phycisphaerales bacterium | reverse complement strand
CCATCGTTCGCCCCAATGGGAATCAAGCGGAGCTGAGCCTTTATTACCAGAATCGCTTTGAGAACCCGGTGGAGGCGATCGTGCACCTCCGCCCGCCCCAGGACAGCTTCCTCATTCGCCCCGGCATGCGCGACGTGCACTTTGCCTTCAAGGCCTCCGGCGGCGACTTCGGCGTGATCCATCAGCCCATCGCCGTGCCCCCGCATCTCCAGGGCGACGTGATCAACGTGGAAATGGCCGCCGCGAGCTGGTATCCGCGCAGTCACGGCGCCCGCCTGCGCAAACGCGCCGGGCTGGCCTGTGGCTCGCTCGATGTCGATTGGGGAGGCGCGGCGTTCAAGACCGGCGTGCACGAAGTCTCCGGCGAAATCGAGCTGCACAACCCCGTCACCCTCCACCTGTCCATGCCCGTCGAGGTTACCGCGACCATGACCGGCCGAGAAGTATGGAAACAGAAACAACTCGTCGCTGGCGAAGTGGGCTGAAGACAGTCACCTGTTCCACGCCGCAGCCGTGCCTTCGTCACACCGGGTACCGATGAACTGCCACTACTGCAAGTATCCACTCAAAGTGAACCAATCCCTGATCTGCCCGGAGTGCGGACGATCATCCGATCCGGAGACGATCGCCCGATACAACCGCGGGCGTCTCAACCGCTTAGCTCGTCGATACGTGCCATAGCCTGGCCATGGAGCGTGGAGATATCGCTCATCAGCTCAGCCAACTCATCCTGCAATGCCTTGGCCGTACGTTCATCGGCCGTGGAAAGATTCGCCAGTTTTCTGCGCGCGGTGGTCAGCAGCGTGCCGAGCCGGTAGATCAGCTTATCAAGCTGCTCATCTGAAAGCGTCTTGGCGGTCGCCTTGGCCGCATCCACCTTGGATTGTTCTGTTTCGAGCTGCTCTTCGTATTCCTTTTTCGCAGCTTCGATGGCTTTGCTTGCCGCCTCGGTCATGCCCGACATGGCTGACGGCAAGCCGCCCGTCACATCGCCAGGCAACGCCGCTGCATCGCCGTTACCGTCCTCGCCGCCGCAACCGCAAAGGAATACGGCCGTCGCGATGGCACAGATCAATCGTCTTTGGGCGTTCATGATCTTCTCCTTAGTTTGAGCAAGTTCCAGCCTATTTGCGCTCCCCACACGCGTCGAAGGTCATTGTACCGTCATCGAGGATCGCTGCGCTCGCAGCCAATAACCACAGGTCTGAGACAACTGCGGCCTGGAAGATCCGATGCGTCCTGTTCAACCGTTCATCACGCGCTTGGTCGCTTCGATCATCGATTCGCTACGAAGTCCCGCCAACTTGCCGTATTCAATCGCCTTGGATTCCTTGAAGCGATAGGTCTCGTGAAGAAACGCTGCCCATAGCCCACCGCAACGGTTCGACGATCGGCAATGAATCACGAATCTGAACCGCTCCGGCGGAATTGCCCCCAGACGATAAATCACTGCCTTGAGTCGTGCAACATCATCAGCACTGAAGGTGGCCGGCGTCATAGGGATGTGCACGTACTCCATGCCAAGTGACTCGACGAAGGTCGCTTCGTCGAAATCAACCGCGCGCTGCATCTCCGCATTCGGGCGCAGATTCACGACGATCTTCACACCTCGCTCAGCGAGTAACCTGAATCCCTCTTCCATCGGCTGACCGGCAAAGAGGACATTCCAAGCACGTGAAAGACGAGGAACCCCCTCCCAGTCTCCGATGTCCTGCGGAGGCAGTGACAACGGAAACGGATCGTGTGTACGGTATCCACCGCAGCCTGGCAAGAACGCGATGAGACCGGACGCCATGAGCGTGCCAATCAGTCGCAGCATAGCAATACCTCCTGCTCGTTATCGTGGGGGATATCGTACTGCCAGATTCCCGCATGTGTGTTAGTCGATGAGGGTGATCGATCTATCACCGCCGCCTGCGGCGCGCGATCAGACCGATCGCCCCAAGCAACACCGCCGAAGCGCGCGCGGGAATCGGGATGAAGCCCATGTCGTCATGGAATACGATGACCGGGCCGAACCGACAGTTGCCGAACACGTCGATCCGCGCGATGCCCGCGCCTACAAAAAACGGGCCGCCGTTCGGCGACCCGTCCAACCAATCATCTCAAACTGGATCGGCGCGTCACATGCGCTCGGTGTAGACCGAGTTGAGCGCCTTGGTGATACGGTCCGTCAAGTCCTCCAGATGCGCGAGCGTGTATCCATCGAGGGAACCCTTGCCGTAGCCGGCGATCACCCCCGCCACCGTGTCGTTCAGTTGCTTGAGATGATGAACCGCCAGCGTCCGAATCGGCCGCGGCATACGCCGGTCGCTCGTGGACAGACCGATCAAGCGATCGACCATCGACGACTGGAGATTGCGCCGCAAGCTGGAGATCATCGGCTTGCGGTCGGTGAAGGACATGCCGTCAAACTTCGTCGAGAGCTCGGTGAACACCGTATCAACGAGCGTCTGCATCAGCTCCGGCAGCGTGAGCGCGTCATCGCCGTGGGGTGTGCGGAACTCGTTGTCGTGCACGCGCGTCAAGGTCGTCGGATTCAGAATCATGGTCAACGCCGACGATTGGATCGACCTGACGCGATCGTGCACCGGCCAGGTCGGATCGCTTCGGTCGCCGGGGCTGCGATCGGACCACTTGTCAACCGTCATGTGGGCCAGTAGCTGGGGCGTCAGTCCGAACGCCTCGTCGCTAAAAGCGTTGTCGATGACGAATTGAACAGCCGTCCGCTGCTTGGCCGGGTCGACGACCTGCACCGGTACTCGGCCGTTGGGATCGCCTTTGCGGTCGCGGCTGACGTGCGCGCCGCCGACCCAGTTGGCCATCATGCTCAGCGTGCGAAGGTGCATTCTCAGCGTCGTCTGATATCCACGGCGGGCGTGGGACCAGCTTTGGCCGTCCTTCACGAATTTTTCGAGGATGCGCTCTCGGTGATAGCGCACGAGACGCATTTGGTTTTCGGCATAGTCCAGCGGGTTCGAGGAGAAGTCGTACCGCCGGGCGTGCGGGTCCGGACCCGACGTGTCGTCATCAGTGAGATACGCCAGCTCAGGCTCAGCCACACGCGAGAGCACTTTCTTGAGGTCGCCGAACGTGTAACCATACTCAATGGCCCACTTGTCGTAAGGCCCGATGCCGATCATCGCGAAGTCGCCCTGGATTTCGCCCGCTTCCATGTTGAAGTTGGCCGGGTTGTAGTCCATGACCGAACCGGTCATCGTTTTCTTACCCTTGAATTCGTCGCTGTTGATCTCGGCCAGGGTATGAATGCTGGACGCCTTGAAGTTGTGGCGCAGACCGAGCGTGTGGCCGACCTCGTGGCACACGAGCGAAGCCATCAATGGGCCGACGAACCATTCGGGGATGCCGTCGAGCACATCACCTTCGGGCGCGTCTTCACCATCAAACGCATCGATGAGTCCCAACGACTCGAGATTCAATCGTCCAAAGGCCATCTCCGCGGCCAGGCCGTGCGCAGCCAGGCACATTCGGTACTCGTCGCCAAGCCATTCACTGATCGCGGCCAGCTCATCGTTGTACATCAAGGCGGGGTCAGCGGGAAACGGCGCAACCGCTTCGCCGGCCGCGAGCCGACGCTTGCGCTCTTGCCGCTGCGCGAGAATCGCCGGCCGCTTCTGGGGCGGTGTCAGTAGAATCCTCGGATCCCAATCCGGATGATCCTCCAGCCACAGCAGTGTCTCCGGACTGAAGCTTTCGACCGCCAACTCCGGCGCCTGTTCGTGATACCAGCCCCAATAGGCTCGAATCCAACCATCGGTGAGCACGATGTCCGCATCGAGGATTTGTCCGGTCAACGGATGCGCACGGTGCGGGCCGATCGCGGTCGAGATGTCGTTATTCAGCCAACGGATGAAGTTGTAGCGCACATCCTCGGGGTCTTTATCCATGTGCGCGTTGGTGGCCTTGTCCTGATAGCGAATCTCGATGGCGTTATCGAGTCCGATGTTCGCAAACGCCTCGTTCCAGTAGAGAATGCCCTGGCGCACCCATCGCCGATAGCGGATGGGAACCGTGTGCTCGATATAAAAGACGATCGGCTCCTTGGGCGGACTGAGGCGGAGCTTGGAATCGCGCTTCTGGAGATCCCAGCGATCGATGTAGCGGGTCCACTTCTTTTGCGGGTCGTATTGACCAAGGTCGCGGTAGACGGTCGTGAAGTACCCGACGCGCTCATCCGCCGCCCGCGGCTTGTAGCCGGTGCTGTCGGGGATCAGACTGATGGAGTAGTGGAACGTTGCGAGCGTGCCGCCGGAGACAGGCACCTCAATGGCGATCTCGATGTTCTTCGGAAACGCCTTGGCGCTGACGACTCGCGCCAGGCGGGCGTTGATGCCGCGAACTCGCCCGCCGAGAAACGAGCTCCCCTTGCCGATGAGCAGATCATCGAGGTCGATCACGGGCTGACCGCCGGGGCCCATCGTCACAATGGGCACGTCCACGAGCACGCGATCGGTGAACAGCCGCTTCACGGAGCTCTTGGACTGCGACTCGCCCGTGGATCGGGTGCTGATCTGCGGTTCAATCAACGCCATGCGCTTGTCGTAGCGCTTCCAATAGACGTAGCGGGTTGGGCCTTGCAAACCGGCGAAGACACCTCCGCTGGCTTGGGTCACGGCGATGAAGTATTTCTGACTGCTCCACCCGGACGGTAGCTCGGCCAGGAGCTGGTTCTTCTTCTTGTGGAGGTAGACCCGATACAACGGCTTCGAGCCGTCGGCGGTGGAGACGATCTTCTCATAGCCTTTGGATACTTCGGCAAATTTCGGGAAGTCGGGCTTCTTCTTGTCGTCTGCCGACTTGTTCTGCCCGAAGACGCCTGCGGTGAGCGCGGTGAGGCAGGCAACTGAGATGATCGCCAAGGATCGCATACGCATACTGACGCTCCTGGTGGGTGCTCTTTTATCTGATCTCCGCGTGAGGCCGATAACGGCGACGCACTATAGCAGCGGGCAATTCGGGCGTGTCCGCAAGGCCGCAGAGCCTCACCATTCATTATGACCTATACGCCCAGAACAACGGAGTGGGAAGGGGAAATATTGCCGAATCAATGGCCTCGATCCGGCGGCGTAACCTTCCCATTGTGCCCGTTTCCCATCCCCGAGATGGTCTGGCCGATTTCACGAGCCATTCGGTACACACCCCGCTGGACTGAGTCGCCAACAAAGTCCAGGTCGATCGTCCAATAAGGAGCTATTCGCACCTTCCTGGCCCAACTGAGCATCTTGAGCAAATACACCGACCGTCGCCACTGTCCGTACTGACTCGCAGGCGGTGCTCATATACTTCACGTCGGCTCAACCCGGAGCTCTTGTACAAGGCAATCCTGACACCTTATTCGATTCAACAAATGAAAGCACAAGTATCATGATACTCATATCACTTAGCCTGAAGGTAGAGTACTAGCATGGGGCGTCAGATCAGATTACGGATTGCAGCCTTAGTTCCGTTCGGCAGAGTTCACATTAACGATAGCCCTGATGCTCTCCAAGCCCGGACTGAGTATACCAATTTTGGAGTCGATGGAGATCGTAAGATCGATTTAGCACAACTTCGATTGGTTTACTGTGTTGTCGCAAACAACGCTGATCCGTCAGTAAGGACCCAACGAAAACCAGAATTACTAAAGGAGTTTTCAGCATGGTGGCCTGAAGGCAACGTCTTTCTCCACGACGAGTCACAAACTTGGTCTGATCTAGGGGTGCGCAGTGATGACTTAATCATATTGTTACCTGAACCAGCAAGCAAAGAGACGATGCCACTCATAGACCTTGTAGATCAACAAACCACAATGATAGATGAGAACGCTGAGAAGCAAGTGTTGGCTAGTGCTATTTCTAGAGGTATACAAGCTGCTATAGGACCACAGGTTCGTGTACGAATTCCTGCAGTATCAGGACAAGTGTTCATTGCTATGCCAATGAATGAAGCATCAAGGCCGGATTTAGCAGATGTTCATGATACTTTGAAAGCAGTTTGTGATGATCTAGGACTAAAGGGAATCCGGGTCGATGATGTCCAGACCAATGCTAGGATAACCGATACAATCCGTAATTTGATCGATAGTTCAGAGTTTGTTATTGCAGATCTTTCCGACGATAGACCAAATGTGTTTTTTGAAGCAGGTTATGCTGAAGGTGTTGAAAAGACACCAATTTACATTGCTCGTGAAGGGACCGAACTACATTTCGACGTGAAAGATTATCCGGTAATCTTCTATAATAACCAACGTGCATTGCGCGAGGGATTGAAATCCCGGCTCTCCAATCTGATGGACTCATAGCGATGCAATGCGCGGGAGGCAGCTAAGGTGTCAGGATTATTTTCTTAGCCGCAAGGGGTCGAAGAATTCATCCTGACACCCTTTCTGCCTGGCTCGGCTTCGGAACAAATCGTGGCCAAGATAAGCGCACTAAGCTGAATGATCTCGTTGCGACAACAAGCTCATTTGAGGATGTAGGTGTACTGCACCTCCAAGCCATAGTCCACTGGTTCCTGCCGTATCAGACCAGGGGGTGTAGTTCTCGCATCCATCGGATAGAAAACTACCGGGTCGTTACCCACTACAGTCGTTACTCGTGCGTCCAGCTCCACACCTTTCGGAAGGGAGAACTTCAGCTCCCTTCCGCGAAAGTACTCCTCTTTGCGAACCTTCGCAGTCGTCCTCTCCAACTTCTGCAAATCGGCCTCGAACCGAAAGGTCATCGCTCTGGTAAACGTCCACACGACCGCCGTCGCAGTGCGTCCGTTGCCGGACAATTGTAACGGCTGCCAAAGTTTCCAGTGTGTTTTTGCCTTCCCCCCAGCCCAGTTGAATTTGGGATTAGCCAAACGAAGACCTGGATCGGCAGTTAGAGTCGCGGTCGTTTTGTGTGCTCGCCATTTTCCGTCTGGAGATACAATGTAGCCGGCCTCGGGCCTCTTGTTGTGGTCATTGGGGGTCCCGAAAGTCTTCGACTTGGTCCCAATGGTAACCCACTTTTGTGTCTTCACCCAGTATTCGACAATTGCCTTCGAGCCGTACTGCGGTGGTCGCGTTACCTCAACAGGACGCGACTGACCCATGTCGGTATTGAGAACAATCGTTGCCTTGTGCGCATTGTCGCTGACCCATGGAAGCTTCACGCTCTGGCCTCCAGACAGCAACTCCTTACCGACTAGCTTCTGGTTTGCTATCGACGAGTCAAGACCTGACGTACACGTGATACCTGTGATTGTCGGAGCCCCGATGAGGCCCTCTATCCAAGTATATCCCAATTTGAGAATGACTTCCTCATCGTATGGCTTTGCCTCGAGGCGAATGATCGTCTGCTGGCTATCTATGCAGATCCTAATGCACTCCAGCCACTTTGAGCGTGAATCCTCTGAGCCATGCTGGAAGAAGGCGTTGTACCATACTGCCTTTGAGAAATCCCACCTTGATGCTTCTCGAATCGTCCTCCTCTTCTCCCAAGCCGAAGTAGTATCGTCCGAAGCCTCAAAACCCAACAAGACACCATCCAAGGGAATGCCCACTTTGAGTCCTCGGGTACTCCCTTTGATAAGTTGCTCGAACTCATCGGTAAAGAACCATTCCTTGAGACTTCCGGTCGTGACTCGCGCGAATTCGACTTCTTCTGTGTCATACAGCCCGTTGATAAGGTAAAGGTCGCAATGGTCACAAAGGTCCTGGGCTCCTGCCTCTACGGCTAAGGCGGCCACCAACGCAGCTCCAACCAGCTCACGATAGCAGAACAATTTTGGCATCTTCTTGCCTCCCATTTCTGACATTTCCTATATGAGACATGTCCGTTTTGACCTCCGCCCGGCTCCATCGCCGAGCTTTGTGAGCACGAGTGTAACGCCCCCCCTCCAAACGCAAGTTCCAGTCGTTTGGTTCTAAGAAATCTGTCTTTTCTTTGACGTTGATGGTAGTCACCTAACCAGCTGTCGCCTGACTAGCTGTCACCTGGCTAGCTGTCGCCTGACTAGGCGTCACCTGATTAGGCGTCACCTGACTAGGGGTCACCCTGGTTACCGAGCCACTGTCCCTGTCCCTTTTTCTTCTGCGTTTTCTTCTCCAAGAACGGACGGGCAAGGCGAAATACGGCCGAATCAATGGGCCCGATCCGACGGCGTAACCTTCCTAGTCCCGCCCGTCTGGCCTCGGCGGTGCGATTTCAGCGGGTTCCCGGGGTGTGCGATGGACGCCGAGCTGGACGTAGTCGCGCGAGAAGACGAGGTCGATGGTCCAGTCCAGAGCGATGCGGATCTTTCGGGCCAAGCCGGGCATCTTGAGCAAATACACGGTCCGCCACAGAAACCAAGCGCCAAAGCCCGCGAGCTTGAAGCCGAAGACCTTGGCCACGCCCGTGCGGCACCCCAGCGCTGCCAGCGCTCCTCTTGACTTGATATCGCACGGCCTGGGGTCGTGACCGCGCAGCACGGCCGCAAGATTCCGGGCCAGATGCGCCGCTTGTTGCACGGCATGTTGGGCGGTGGCCGGATAAGCCGAACCGTCCCGATCCAGGTTCACCGCGCAGTCGCCGATCGCCCAGACGTGCTCGATCCCCTTCACGCGTAGATCGCGCTCGCAGAGGATATAGCCGCGATCATCGACCGGCAGCGGCCAGGCGCCGATCAGAGGGTTCGGCTCGATGCCCGCGCACCAGATCACGGTCCGACTGTCAAGCTGCTCGCGGGAACTGAGCGTCACGCAATCGTGCTCGATCACCGTCACCGTGGTGTTGAGGCGGATATCGATGCCGCGCTTGCGCAGGTGGGCCGCTGCATACTCGGCGAGGTCCTCATCCAGCGCCCCCAGGATGCGGTCGCCGAGTTCCACGAGGGTGACCGTGATATCTCGCTGATTCACATGCCGGTACTTTCGCGCCGCGGCACGGAGGAACATGTCGAACTCTCCCGCCACCTCCACGCCGGTGAAGTTCCCGCCGACCACGACAAAGTGCAGCAGCCCGCGGCGCTTCGCTTCGTCGTCCGTCGCATTAGCAAGCTCCAACATGGTGATCGCCCGGTCACGCAGGGCGACCGCGTCCGTCAGACTCTTGAGCTCGCAGCCGAACTCTCGCAGGCCGGGGACGTCCGGCAGGCGCGTGACGCTGCCCAGGGAAATCACCAGCTCGTCGTAGTCGATCCGCTGGGTGTCATCGCCGCCCACGAGCCGGTACATGATCGATCGACGATCAAAATCAGCGTCGACCACCTCGGCCATGCGAAACTCGGCCGTCCTGAGAAACGCCCGAATGGGCACGACGGCGTGGCGGGGCTCCAAGCTGCCCGTGCCCGCCTCCAGCAGAAGCGGGTAGAACACAAAGAAGTTATTCCGATCAATGAGCAGAACGTCGGCATTGAGCCCGCGGAGCTTCTTCCCAAGGGCGGCAGCGCAATACGCCCCACCGAACCCGGCGCCGAGAATCACGATCCGCCTCGGCGTGTTCGAATCCGTTCTGCCCTCGCTCGCCATCGTGGCGAATCCTAGTCGAAGTTTCCGTGCCAGGCTGTTGCCGACGTGGTAGGTTGCCCCGCTCCTTCGACCCATGGAGAAACAAATGGTGGTTCAGAAGCAAATCAGACTCAATACGACCGGGCACGGCCATATGACGGACATCACCGCCGCCGTTCACTCGATCGTGTCCGCATCGGGTGTTCACACCGGCCTCGTGCACATCTTCAACGTGGGCAGCACCGGGGCGCTCGGCGCGATCGAGTTCGAGCCGGGCTTGCAGCGCGACCTGCCTGAGATTCTCGACAAGCTGATTCCCCCCAGCCGCGAGTATGGTCACGAACAGACATGGCATGATGGGAACGGCCATTCGCATTTGCAGGCGACATTGCTCGGGCCGTCGCTGACGGTGCCGGTGCGCAATGCGTCACTCGTGCTGGGCACGTGGCAACAGATCATCCATCTGGAATGCGACGTCCGCCCGCACGATCGCACCTTGATGGTCACCGTGATGGGCCAGTAGCATAAGGGCCGTCGCCTTGACGCATATCCGCGCGAAGCCGGACCTTAACGAAACGAAGGTCCGGGTGATGTGCGAGCCTTCACGCCACCCAACCGCAAGTATCAATGCGATCTCATTCGACGCCGCTCAAGATCGCTTGATTCATCAGGAGCAGCCCCAGCGACCAGACGACGGGAACCGCCGCAATGACCGCCAACACCCACGCCAACCATCGGCCTTTGCGGTCGCTGCTGCGGCCGACGATCTCGCAAATGACGATCGCCAGCACGACCAGCGTGAATTTCAATCCGCTCGCACCCGCCATACCGAGGCCGTGCACACCACCCCATCCGTCAATAACGAAAAAGGCGACGGGATTGATCTCCGTCGTCGCGTCCTCGCCGAACAAGAGTATCAGCCACGTAAGCAAGACGTCCATGAACGAAAAGAACACGATCCACACGTAAGCGTTCTGATACCGCATCTGCGGCAGGCTGCGCCATGCCGGCCGATCCGGCGGCGAAGCGGGCCGATCGGCGTTCGTGTTCCGCAATTCCCGCGCCATAGCCCGTCATTGTATCGCTCTAGCGATTCCTCGACGAACGAAGAAGGCACCCTGCTTACAACCGATCCGCGGTCACGCTGAATGCAGCGTCAGCGACCGTCACGCTCGCAATCTGATCACCGTCAAGAGCGAACCGAATACGCACGGATGGCGCGCCGGTCGGGTGAAACTCGTGCGACCCCAAGTAAAACATCGCACGACCGAACGGTTGACCGCTGCGCTTTATCCTCAACATTTGGCTTCGGCTGTGTTCGGAAATCTCCAGCCGATCGGTCTCGCCGGCACCGAACGCGTACACCCCTACATACGCTTCTCTCTCAGAGGCTGTCATGGGTTCGTTTCGCTGGCCGATGTCCGCGTCTCCAAGTGATTCGAGATACGCGACAACTGCTGCCGCCGGTTCGCCGCCGTGCTTCGCATGTGTCAGCAGCGTAATGCCGTGCGGCCCAGGAGTGCGCTGCACGCCCGGTGAGGCCGCGACAAACGACTTCACAACGTCAAGCTGCCCCAGCATCGTCGCGGAGAAGATGTTGGGTCGTGCCCCGTGCTCGATAAGAAACTCGGCGATGTCTCGCTTGCCCATATGTGAAGCAGCGCCCAGAGCGCTCTCCCAATCGCCGTAGCCCCAATCCCAATTCGCTTTGGCCAAGGCCGGACTCGCCTCTACAAGCTCGCGCACACGACCGAATCCGAAATGCGACACAGTGACCGTTTCGCGCACCAGGGCTCGATCCTGACTTGGGAAGCCGTCGTAGACGCTCGCGGACGGCTCATCACCTCCATCAGCTTGCAAGGCGTGAATCGCGAACAGCGTGGACACGCCGGCCACCGGCGATGCGGTTACGAATGATCGTCGTGAGATCTTTATCGTCATGATGCGACTCCATGGTAGCTCGCGCCGGGCGTGTATCCATAAGACGCTCCGGCGGGAGATTTGTTCGCCTGGATAGGCAAAAAACACGTCATCACATTGAAACTGCTGCCGTCAGCCCCGTCCTGTTCATGCACACACAACAACTCAACCGGCCGCGGTTCATATAGCTCGCTGACGCCGAACATCACACATCATCCGCGTGTGCTCTAGGCGCGAGGTCAATTCTGGCGCGCGCAGATCTGACCGTTCGTCCCTTAGTAGAAGGACGTTTTTTCTATGGACCAGATCGATCGTAATTTGCTCGAAGCCTGGAACCGCATCAGCGGCCGAGTCCGGCGTGACAGGCTCGAAGCCGCCAATCGAGCACGCCGACGACTCACACCTGCCCTCACCCGTCCGATGCGCCCTTGGTGCCTCTGCCTCCGCGCTTCGGACACCCGTATCAATGACTATCGCTGCGCCATCGACCCGCCTCGCGCTATCCAACAACGACTCGAACACAACGTCATCCTCACCGGTTCCGTCATCCGCGACGTCTGCAAGCCCGTCATGATCCCCTGGCCCGGCATCGATTGGACTCGTGCCGCCGCCATGCTCGGCCGACACGAGGAGTCCATCCGAAGGTGGATCACCAAAGACATCCTCCAAGCACGCTACGACTCCGCGCATTCACACGGCAAGCGCGGCAAACCGGTTCCAATCGTCTACGCCCGTTCACCAATCGACCCCAACGCCAATCAAGGCCAAGCCCCCCATCGCATCTGGGGCACATTGTGGCAAACACTCTGGCAACGGATCCCCGAAAACTACGAGCTGATCGTCACGCGCACTCCGATTTGGCGCAAGTACCGCGGCCAGCTGCGACAGCGTGGCTGGAAATTCATTTGCCCGGGACGGTTCAACCCCGACGGCACTCATTCCCCCTGCAACCGACAAGTCACACGCCTCTTCGGGCCGCAATCCGTTTGGACCCTTCCCCAGGCCGCGGGTATCGATCAAGGATTCGACGTCACCCCCCAAGCCGAGCCTGAGCCTTGCGAAGGTCCGGGTATTCCTTCCACCAACAACACCCCAAAACTCCGCCTCGCCGGAACCTGGCATCCGGGCCTCTCCGACCCCATCAAAGCCACCGGCCCGCGCAGCTTTGCTTGCCACCACTGCTGGCGCGTTCGCTATACAACCCTCACCGACCGAACCGGATGGAACGATTTCATCACCCACATCTCCGGCGGTCTACTCTACGGCTGCGAAGTCAAACGCCCACTCCAAGAGGCTCCCTACGAACGCAAGAAGACGTACGTTCCACACTCCCGCCCAGCCCCACGCCGACAAGAAGTCCTCGCCGGTCTACTCGAAGGTCTGATGTACAAACAGATCGCCAAACGCATGGGTGTCGCCTACGGCACCGTCCACGCCCATGTCAAAACGATCTACAAGGAACACGACGTACATAGCCGCGCGGAGTTGGTGCGAAAACTCACCCGGGTAGACGCGCAGCGCCGTCATACTCCGTCCGCTTGAGCCACTCCTTTCTGACGTTCTGGTAGCGGACACGCGATCTTTGCCCCAAGTCGAACGAGCAACTTCAACGTATTCTCGTGGAATTGCTTGTTGGGCTCTGAACCTACGATCAAAGATAATTCGTATCCACTACGAGTGAGTGGGAACGCCTCTAGTGACAGATTGGCGCCTGACTTCTGATGGACATACAAGACATAGAAAGACTGACCATTTGAGATTATCGACCCAGTCGAAAGTGATTGTGCAAGGTCTTCCTGATAATGGATGAGTCCAAGCGAGTCAAGCTCAAGGAGGTCGTCAACGACAATGTCGAATCTACTGAGATACTCCACTTGACTTTCCCAGCCACCTGAGGGAACGAGTTCTTCGTCTAACGGAACAAAGCCATGATTCTCCCGATACCAGACGAGACCGCATAGCCGCTCAAATCGTCTCGCGTCCTCCCAATTCATTTCCTTCAGAATAGAGAGCATTCGCCTTGAGCACCTGCCTGGCTCTGCGACCTCCTGCGCCAGCAACTTCGCCCAGATCTTCTGGAGATGTTCCTCCGATACGTCCGCTGCATCAGCGAAGAACCGCGACATCCAATCCGGATCGACAGGTTCCTCCGAAACAGTTTCAGGCAACAACTTCGCTGCGGAATCTACAATCGTTTCGATATTCTGTTGCCGCCTCACTTCCTGGACGCCAAGCCGCCGCGCTGCTCGTTTGGCAACTTCGATCTCTGCGTCGGCAAAAATGATCATCGCATCAGCTTCGGCCTTGGCCTTCCTGCGAATGCGCCTTGGCTCATAGACAGCGCCTACCGCCCCCGAAACCGATTCGATCAGTTTGGTAATCGGCTTTGATAGCTTCCCGACATCTACGACGGCGAATTTTGAATCGCCCATGATAATCTACCCCTGTACCGACAACTCATTCATCACCGTAGCTTACCTCACCATGGTCTGTTCTCCAAGTCGCGAGGCGGCAGGAGTCATGCCACGCGCACTCACCCATTTAGCCGCGGGGCTTGCCCCGCGATCTTCGGCGCAAGTGGGCACCGTCTGTCGTACGCGAAACGCGCGTCGCAAGCGACGCGGCTAAATGGAGGTTTTACTCACTCAGATACGTCTCGGGATCGTCGCCGAGGATGTTGAGCCAGGGGCCGTACATCGGGTTGGGGAGCATGAACCATTTTGACCCCCATTTGTCTTGGTATTGCGCAATCGCGGCTCGACGTTCATCAAGTGTGGCCCCGGGCCCGCCATTGCCCGGGGCGAAGTCGCCGAGGTTGTCGCCGAAGATTTGGAGGATGCGGTAGCGCTCGCATACGAACGCTCGGCGTTTACTCTTATCTCGATCCCAGCCCGGCTGTTGATTGCGCAGCAAAACGAGATCATCCGGCCCAAGCGCTGGCAGTCCCGCCTCTTTGAGATTTGCGATCGTATCGCTGCGCTGCGGGCAAGGCGCATCACTCCCCGGGCGCTTCCGACACGCGCGGTTCGTGAGATAGATCACCGCGATCCCTTGACGTTTCGCTTCGCGGACATAGTCAATGACGCCGTTGAGCGCTGTCGCGCGACGCTCAGCCACCCACGCATCCCACGAGCCCGTTGCGACACGCTTCTGGTCGCGAATGATCCTCGCGAAAAACAGCGAGTTATTGAGCACTGTTTCGTCGATATCCAGAATAACCGCCGGCGTGAGCGCCTCCTGAACCTTCGGATCGTCGAGGTCTTGTCTCTGTTCCAGGGCCGCGGTCCAGGTCGCATCCGCCTTGGCCTCAGCCAACGTTCGCGTGGCGCTTTCGTACACGGTTCGAGTCGCCGCTTCATATTCCGCGCTCGTCAGCGCATAAAGCGTGCTGTTGAGATTCGGATGGCGAGAGTGCGCGCAGCCGGTTACAACAAGTGCGAGCGCAAGTGAACCGGCACATGAACGGCATACTTTGTAGGTTTTCAACATACGGCCATGGTCGCACGGACTTGCCTGCAGGTCCAATCGCATAATTTTCATCTCCCTATTTAGCCACGGGGCTTGCCCCGCGATCTTCGGCGGATGTGCGCATCGTCTGCCGTGCAGAAAGAGCGCGTCGCAAGCGACGCGGCTAAATAGAGAGGTGACACGGTTAAATAACGGACGGGGCGGCGTATGGAGTAATGAACGACCAGCGTTGTTGTCGTAAACCTTCGCGCAGGGGGTTCTCGTGAACGTAGTCAATGGCTCTTTGTACATCCTCATCAGTATTCAGATACACATTCCAGCCATGATCTGTCCACGGCGAATGCGCCGTGAACCATCCATGTGTCCGCAGCGCTCGCGTCGCTTCCGATTTGATATGCCCGATCGCACGCCTTATGTCTCGCCTTGTATAGCCGACAACCATATGAACGTGGTTAGGCATGACCGCGACGGCGTGCAGAGTATATGGCGTCTGGGAGAATGCCATAGCTACTGTGCGCGCTTGTTTACCGGTGAATCGCACCGGCGGATACTTCAGCACGCGCTGCATCTGTGTCTTTGCGTTTCGATCGTAACTATTCCCAGCGATGGATCGCCTCGTGTTGACGGTTGTCGCATTACCGAACCGGTAGAGCTCCCATGAGGCAACAAAGGTTGACCATGAGCCGCGCGGCTCGTTGGGAAGCCACGTCCCGTAGGTCGTGAAGATACTGTGAAACGCCAGGATCACGATGGATAAATTCTACCTGATTTGGCCGTGCCATTGGCACAATTTGACCCATTCCGCCCATATTTAGCCACGGGGCTTGCCCCGCGATCTTCGGGGGATGTGCGCATCGTCTGCCGTGCAGAAAGCGCGCGTCGCAAGCGACGCGGCTAAATCAAGATGCGCGGAAGATACGCCGAACGAGCGTTATGTCCTAAATCACCGAATCGTGCTTGGGGATGTTGTGGGCCTCGGCGGTGTTGAGCTGCACGAGCTCTTGCTCCTGCAACTGCTTGGCCGTCTCGGGATCAACGTAGTCGGAGTGACACGAGCGTTTGGCGGCGCTCGAAGAATCGCTGGCCGCGGACGCGGCCGCGCCGGTCATCGCGCGTTTTGTCTTGCTCGCGAGCTTGTGAATCTCATCAGGGCTCAACACGCCGCGCTGCTGAAGGATCTCCTGTTGCTCAGTGGTCAGCGCGGCGGAAACCTTGGCGTTATCCCACGCATACTGCTCGTCCTTGCCGGAAACGAACTCCTGAATCTCCTTGGAGATGCGGACCGAGCACCAGTCGTGGCCGCACATCGCGCAGAACTCCGTATCAACATCGAGATCTTCATCATGGAGCGCACGAGCGGTATCGGGATCGAATGAAAGATCAAAATGCCGCTGCCAATTCAGCGCTGCTCGGGCCTTGGTCAGCTCGTCATCCCAGTCGCGCGTCCCGGGGATTCCCAAGGCGACGTCCGCAGCATGAGCCGCGATCTTGTACGCAATACAGCCTTGCTTGACATCATCCTTCTTTGGCAGTCCCAGATGTTCCTTGGGCGTGACGTAACAAAGCATCGAAGCGCCGTGATACGCCGCCGCCGTCGCGCCGATACAACTTGTGATGTGGTCGTACCCCGGAAAGACATCGGTCACCAACGGCCCGAGCACATAAAACGGTGCGCCGTGACAGAGTCGTCGTTCCAATTTCATGTTATATTCTACTTGATCAAACGGCACGTGGCCGGGGCCTTCGACCATGACTTGCACGCCGTGCGCCCACGCGCGCTCGGTGAGTTCGCCGATCGTTTCCAACTCCGCTAATTGCGCATCGTCGGTGGCATCCGCCAAACCGCCGGGGCGCAGGCCATCGCCGATGGAAAACGATACGTCGTATTGGCGCATGATCGCGCAGATGTCGTCCCACAGTTCGTACATCGGATTCTGCTTGTTGTGGTGCAGCATCCATTTGGCCAGCAGCGCCCCGCCGCGCGAGACGATCCCGATGAGCCGATTCCGAACCAGCGGAAGATGTTCGCGAAGCACACCCGCGTGTACCGTCATGTAGTCAACGCCCTGCTTGGCCTGCTTCTCGATCTGGGCAAGAATGATCTGCGCGTTTAGATCTTCGAGCTTGCGCCCAATGATCATGGAATAGATCGGCACCGTCCCGATTGGAACCGTCGCGTTTTGAATGATCGCCTCGCGACACGCATCGAGATCACCCCCAGTTGACAGATCCATCACCGTGTCGGCTTTCCAGCGCTCGGCCCATCTGAGCTTCTCTAGCTCTTCCTCGGTGCCGGATGAAACGGGTGATGCGCCCATGTTGGCGTTGATCTTGGTGCGCGACGCCCGGCCGATGCACATCGGATCGAGCTTGTACGACAGATGCACCGTATTGGCGGGGATAATCATGCGGCCGGCGGCGACTTCATCTCGAACCTGCGCGGCGGTGAGATGAGGTTCACGTTCGGCGACGCGCTTCATCTGCGGCGTGATGATGCCGAGCCGCGCGTGCTCGAGTTGGGTGATAGGGGAAGGCATCGAGGCATCGAGGCATCGAGGCATCGAGGAAGAAGGTTCGAGCTTCGCGCTGCGGGGAAGGAAATCCCATGCGGTAAGTGGCGAAGGCTCGGGCATGCCAGGCGTGTCGGGCGACGAGAACGTCAAGGCTCCACCAATCGCCGTCCGGTTGGCAAAACTTCCGGGGGTGGTGCCTTGCGCCGCAGACGAGGGATTGTCTGCGCCCAGTAATGGACGACCAAAGCGGTCGTTGTTCCGTTGAGTATCTTTGGATTGGATCATGGGCGAGCCTCCTTTGGGAGAATTGGCGATCGCCCGGCTTTAGGGAAGTGATGGTCCGCGATCCCTACGCCGGTACGAACCGGATCAGGTTCCACGGGTGCATCTCAGCTTCCAGGAGGTCGTTGGACAACTTCCGGGGGCGCCCCGCGCGAACAATGGGAGTGTATCAAGTCCGAATCGATCAGGCCAACCCAGAGCAGCACATCGCCTGGAATCTAGTAGTCGTACGCCGAGGGCATGATGATCCACAGAATGATGTAGACGAGAAACCCCGGGAAGGCGGCGGAAAGGATGGACACGAGCACGTAGAGGACTCGCACGAGGGTGGGATCCCAGTCCAAGGCGTGGGCGATCCCGCCGCAGACGCCGCCGATCATTCGGTTGGATACGGATCGGTGTAGGGCCATCACGCGTGCTCCTCGGTGAGTCTGGCCGTTTGATCATTCGGAAAACGATCGTCTTACTTTCCGTCCTGACCCTATTTGATAACCCGCTGCATGCTCAGCGCTCGGCGAAGGTCGATGATTTGGCCGGCATGAGCGCCGTTGTGAAAACACGCACGCATGATCATCGTATACAACGGCAATTCGCTGTCCTGGGAAGGAATCATCTCATCGAGCTTCGCGTCACTTGTATTGCGCACGGCTTGGGCGAATCGATCGCAGGCTGCCTCGTAAATCTCCGTTGCGCGTTGCAATGTCGGGTAGTTGGATGGATCGGGCCTGGGTATTGAACCAAAGCACACGGACTCCGTATCGAAACGCGACGAATCGCCGTTCGCGCCATCGCCGATGATAAAGTCGGTTTCAGGGAGAGGCTTGTGGTCAAACCGTTCGGCCGCCCGATTCATCGTGAGCGCGCAATGCCCCAAACACCAGGCAACATGATTCGGCAGATTCTCGCCCTGGAATGTGCGCGTCGAATCATCAAATCCGTCAAGGAACCGCACAAAGAACGGCTTGGTTGAAAGAATATATTCCGACAACATCTCCTGGCGAGTCATACGTGTTCCTTGGATCCTGCGCAGACGCGCTCCCCTTTGGGTCGCGGCTAAACGTTCTGCTGCCACTTCTTTGATTTCCAATAGTCAAACGTCATCGTCGTGACCGGCGTATCTGGAAGCAGCTTTGCGGTCAGGGCGATCTGCCCGGAATGCCACGCAAAGCTCGTCACGACGCCGGCCCAGATATCCAGGACGGTACACTTGCCGAAGTCCGGATCCTCGACCTGACGAGCGAACTCGGATTCACCGGCCGAGGCAAGGCGACCGTTGGAGATTTCGCGCACTTCATGGAAGTAATCCAGCAGCTGTTGCTTCGTTGGATAGTCGTCTTCCCCGGCGGCTCGAACCTGCACATCAAAAGGAAAATGCAGCGGTTCATCGGTCACGATCGACCGCACCCAGTTATCCTCGACCTCGGCAATGTTCCACAGCTGCCAGGCGATGGGCTTGCGCTGCGGTCCCGGCAACCATCGCATCTGCTGCTCATTCAGCAGCTCGACGTTGCGCAGCATCATGGCTTTGCGAAACTCCAGACCCGACCAGATCGCTTGGGCGTACGGTGTCATGGGGCAAGAGAGGCACTGGGCACTGGGCATTGGGCACTAGGCACTGGGCACGAGGGAAGAAAACCAGGAACGGCCAGGACGGCCCGCGGGCAGTTCGCTGATCGCTGGTGCAGCATAGCCCCTGCGGAAGTTCAAATCACTCGGCAAATCCACATACACCGGCTCGATCCCGCCGATACAATCGACGGGTAATCGCCGAGGCCGTAATCACACGAAGGACCCTGCCATGCGCACGATCAGAGACGGTTTGTTGATTCTCGTGGGACTATCGATCCTCGGCGGCTGCGGGGGGCGGGCCTCGTCCTCGCGCAACCCGTTTGACATCCAACGGCTCACGTACGTGCGGCAGACAGACGAGCCGCAGGTCATCGAGGTCGCGCTACCCGTGGCGATCGACGTCGAATCGTTCGGCGGCGATGTGGTGATCAACGTCGATGAAGAACTGGAGGTTGCCACGATCACCGTTCGGCGAGTCGCCATGCACGGCCCGCGGCGCAAGGAGGAGGCGGAGGCGTCGCTGGCCGACATCAGCTATCGGGCGGAAGTTGTGCCCGGGCAGCTCGGCCAGCTGTTGCGCGTCCGCATCTGGACCACGCACGGCGAGCCGCACTTCCAACGGGCCGACCTGCGGATCGACGTGCCGGCGGTGGACGGCGTATTCGTGCGGACCGAGCGGGGCGATGTTGTCGCCATCAACATCGAAGGCGTGATCGATATCGCCAACCGGCGAGGCGACGTGCGCATCATGACCAATCTCGCCATGCGCCGCAACGTGACAATCATCAACAGCGAAGGGGACATCGAGTACCGAGTGCGCGGCGAATCGACGGGAATCTTCGATTGCATTGCCGTCGGGGGGAAAGTCGATCACCACGTCAACTACGGGAAGTTCACGATTGCCCCCAATCGCCGAAAAGGCAGGCTTCAAGCGGCGCTCAACAACGGCGACAACGCCATCACGCTGCGCACCGAGGATGGCAATATCTCGATCGCCGTCGTCGCTGATCCAACCGATATCGGATCGTTCATTTTTCCGTAACCGCGTGTCAAGCTCAGCGACACGTATGGGGTCATTGCGCAATCTCGGGCAGTTCGTTGACCGCGCCCCATACATAATTGGACTTATCCCCGTTTTTTCCCATTTCACCACCAACGATGATGTTCGCCGCGCGCTTTGGCGCGGGCTTCGGCCTCTGCGGTGCGGGCGGCGTTGATGCGCTGTTGAATCTCGGCGCGAATCGCGTCGGCTTCCTTGTCAGAACATTCCAAACGCGCGTTCACGACCGGCGGCCCGTACAGCCTCCACCAGTCCGGGTACAGGTGCAATCGCCAGGCGGTGTTCCCATCCGGGAGGAGCATCAGATGAGAATACTCCCGCCAGGGATGAGTGGGTCCACCCCAGCGCGCGACTCCATCGGCACTGATCAAGTATCTCACTAACGCGCGACTGGCGGACTCATCGCGGTAACGGACATAGAGGTGCAGGCCAAAGACAACCCCGATTGCGACCACAGTGATCATGCCGAGCCGTAACCACGACCAGCCGAAAATCCCGCGAATCATCAAGAGCACGATCGCAAACGGCGTTCCGTAGAGAACCAAGAATCGCGGCATTGATGCCAATCCCGGTACATGCCAGCCTTCCAGCACGAGCATCGACTCGTCGTAGGCGAAACCACATTCCGGACATCGGTGTGTAGCGGGCAGGCCCGAGATGTCGTATCGACACTGCGGACACTGCCTGAGGCGGACGGGCTGGTTCGAAGCGGCAGCCACGGTCCATCAAGCGTACCCTGATGGTGATGCACCGGGAACTGCACGATCATTACTTTCGCGAGGCCAAACGTGAAGGCTACCTTTCGAGGGCCGCCTATAAGCTCATCGAGATCGATAATCGCAAGGGGCTACTTCGGCGAGGCGATTGCGTGCTCGATTGCGGGGCGGCGCCGGGGTCCTGGCTGCAAGTGGCGTCAAAGCGTGTCGGGCCGCGCGGCCTCGTCGTCGGCATCGACCGCAGGCCGATCGATCACGTGTTCGAGCTGGACAATGTTCGATGCGTACACGCTGACTTGGAGGAGGTCGAGACCGAGCGGCTCCTGAGTTACTTGGCGGATGACAAACGACCCGGACCTTCCTCGTCCGGCGCGGCGGCGGACGAGGAAGGTCCGGCTTCAAGGAAGCAGTTTGACGTGATTCTTTCGGACATGGCCCCGGACACATCGGGTGACCGCACGGCCGATCATTTCGCCTCGGCGCGGCTGTGTCATGCCGTGCTGGATCGCTGCGGGGATCTGCTGGTCGAAGGCGGGCGCCTGGCCGTGAAAGTTCTCGAAGGGGAGTCGTACGCCGAACTGCTCGATCGGTGTCGGGTGCTGTTTGAGAAGGTCAAGGGATTCGTGCCCAAGGCGTCAAGGCAGAAGTCCACGGAGATCTATGTGATCGCCCGGGGCTTCCGTGGCCCCGCCGCAGCTGAAGCCGACCTTGCCGGCCGGGCGGCCGCGCAGCCCCCACCTCCACCTCGACCGCGATCGACCGGCTGGGCCACTTGACTGATCCTGCGCACCGATGCGGTGCAATAGTTGCACGACGGGGCGCAATTACTGCCCCGCGCCGTGATCGCTGTCCCGTCACAAGCACCTGTGCCGATAGATAAGCCGATTTCGGGATGCGGCGCGGGATTTGCCCGATGTCCAAGACAGCACACAAGGAGTCTCGGTATGCAAATCGACGTCAACGCCGCAGCCGATCGTCTGCATCTCACTCGCGCTCAGTTGACCTCAGTGCGATCAGCCCAGTTGAATCCGAATGCCCCCGTCTCGACCGACGGGCGCGCGTTGACTGACTTGGTTTCGGCACCGGTTAAGAATATCTCCGGCGTCCTCGCGAATCCGTCGGTCAGTCCAAAGGCGCCGATGGTGGTTCCGCTGACGCGCACTATCCAACCCGACGGGACCGGGACGACGAGTCCAACGCCTAGGCAGATCGCCGGGCCGGCCGTTGATTTGAAATCATCGGCCCAGACGCTGGCCAAGAATCCGGTCGTCTCGGACCGCGGACCGGCGGAGCCGGTCGACCCCATCGACGCGCTGCTGGCGGACTGGGGCCAAAGCGATTCTCCCTATGACTTCGACGGAAACGGTATCGTCGGCGCCAACGACCTTCTCATGCTGCTGGCGAGGCTTAGCGGCGGGGGATCGCCGCAACCCCAAGAGCCACATGGCGACGTAGCGGGCCCGGCCCGGCCGAGTACCCACGTGCTGGCCGAACCGCAGCGGCGCGATCCTTCGTATTCGAACCCTGCGTCGACCAACGACCTCGACGCCCTGCTGGCGGACTGGGGCCAAAGCGATTCTCCCTATGACTTCGACGGAAACGGCATCGTCGGCGCCACCGACCTTCTCATGCTGCTGGCGAGGCTTAGCGGCGAGGGATCGCAGCAACCCCGAGAGCCACATGGCGACATGGCGGGCCCGCGGCGGCCGAGTGCCTACGTGCTGGCCGAACCGCTGGCTCAGCCCCACACACCCCACGGCCCGCGCGTCGCTCCCGACAAACGAGTCGCGGTCGGTGTCAACGCGTCAACGATCGCCCCACAGGTCATTGACGATCTCGCTCAGAACGACAGCGGCACAATCACCCGGCCGGAGGTGGACGGACCAACACCGAGGTTCGACCGCCTTGATCGCCATGACGACGGTGTTCCCAGTCGGTCCGAGATGGCGGCACAGATTCGGGACATGTTGCTGGATCACATCGCCATGAGTCCCAACGCGAACCTGCATCAGTTCGTCCGCGAGGCGATGAAGCGGCTGTCGGATCACGACAACCGCAATGGAGCGCCGGGCGCGCGGGACGCGGCGGTCCAACGCTCGTCACGCCTATACCAACAAGCGAATCTGGAGGCGACCGCCCGACAGCTCGTGCAACGGCTGACGGATCAGGGTGCGACGGAGCTGAGAAAGTTTGTCCAGGAAGGTGAGCTGTCCGCGAACGAGAAGCGGGCCGTGCTGGATCAAATCATCATCCTGAGGCCGGGCGCACAGAGCGTGAACCTGGTCGGCTGATCGGAAACACGAGTTCTTGATTTGTCGCGCCGCGTGGGCCGCAGAGTTTTCTGCGGCTCATTGCTTGTATGCCGGTCAGATCATTTTCGCCCCAGCCTCCCGAGCCGCGGTCATGATCCGATTTGCCGTCCGCACCGCGGCAAAACCTGCATGGACGTCCACGGCCGGGCGATGACCACCGCGCACCGCCGCCAGAAAGTCCTCGATCTGGAGTCGCAGCGGCTCCCCGTCCTCGACCGCCAACGGCTCCACCTGAACGAGCCCAAGATAATCAAGCTGGGAAAGGTCCTCCCCTGCTTCAAGCCGGCGCCGTACGGCGGCCAGTTGCTCGGCGTTGGCCGTCTTGCGAACCACGGTGCCGCTTCCTTTCACGAAATCAGCGGACACATACGACGCTTCGCTGATGATGCGCATCTTGCGCTCGGTCTTCAGCGCCAGACGACTGGCGGTGACGTTGGCCACACAGTTTAGACCGTCCGGCCCGGGCGGAAACGTCAGCCGAGCGTTGCAGACATCCTCTGCTTCGCCGAACACCGAAACAGCGTTGGCTTGCACTTCTTGCGGCTCAGCGCCGAGCAGCATCAGCAGCACGTCGATGTCGTGAATCATCATGTCCAGCACCACGCCCACGTCGACGCTGCGGAACGTCATCGGACTGACTCGATCCATCTCGATGAAACGCGGATGGATGTCACTGAGGCGGCACACCGCTCGCGTCACGGGGTGGTACCGAACAATGTGCCCGACCTGGAGTACAGCCTGGCTGCGCTCGGCGGCACGGGCGATCGCCTCGGCTTCGGCTTCGTCCGGGGCCAAGGGCTTTTCGATCAGGCAAGCCACGTTCGCCTCCAGCAGCGGCTCCGCCAGCGCCCGGTGATGAATCGTCGGCGCAGCGATACTCACCGCGTCGATGCCTTTTTCAAGAAGAATCTCGAGTGTGGGCAACGGCTCGACCCCCCACTTCTCGCGGGCAAAGGTGCGCCGCGCCGGGTCCGGGTCAACCACGGCCACCAACTCCGCCCCTTCGGTTTCGCTATAGACGCGCGCATGATGCGCGCCCATTCGCCCCACGCCAACGACCGCACAACGCAGCGCTCGATCGCTCATGCGTCTTTCTCCGGCACCGGATCGACCGACGTGGAGCGATGCTCGCGTGATTCAGCCAATTCGATCTGCGCTGGGGGTTCCGGCAGCGGTGCGGGACGAGGCGCCATCTTCTCACGCAGCGCTCGCGCACGCTCAGCCTCACGGCGTGAATGAACAACAGACCAATCTACGGAACGGCTCAACGATAGCAATCCAACGGGAAACGCAAGTAAGGACACCAGGAGAAGCGCCACGATTGGCAGCACAATCACAACCGAGAATATGAGCAGCAACGGACTGAGGCCAAAGACAAGATTCGCGATGGCGAACGTAAGTGGTACCGCGATCACGTTGCCCCAGATGGCCAGGCTGAACGCCTTCTCGGCAAACTCGTCGCGGACCCATCCGGCAAAGCGCCCGAGGAACAACGACAGCGCGGCCAGCCCCAACAACCCAAGCCCCACACCGACAAAGAAGACGACCAAGAAGAATATCCAGCCGACGGCGGGGATGGACAGCGCGGCCAGAACCCAACCCAATTGCAGCCATCGCGCCGCCACGCGAAGCCGACCCTCGCGCGAGAACCCATAGGCGGCGGCCTGTGGTTGGTCGAGCACCGGCGTCAATCGCCAAACCGCATAGATCCAAGCGATGATGAGTGCCACCATGAGTCCCGCCATACTCACGCCCGAACCCGCAAGACTGCGGCCGAAGACGAGCAGGCCGACGAACCCCGCTACCGAAAGCGTCGCAATCCACGAATTGACGCGAAACTGCTTGATCAGCGGCAACGGCATCTCGTGGAATGGGAGGTCCCGATCGGACCGCAAAACGATCGGGGTACCGCATTCCGGACACGCGCCGCCGTAGCTCAAGCCGCGGAGGATGTATCCGCACTGATCGCACTGTTTGTCAACGTCGATGAGCCCGCCCTGCATGGCCGAGCGGAACTTGAGGTACTTGTTGCTGAGGAACTGACCCATGCCAAACTAGGGGACCGAAACAGAAAAAGGGGACAGATCTATTTTTCGCTCATCGGGGGCCGCATGCGCTCGCCGCTCGGCCTGCCCGCAACTGATGCTCACTTCGCTCCGGTGGAGTCTTCAGCCTGGGCGGAAGTCCATCCAAGTGTATTCAGACCGCCGCCGCCTGCGTAGCGTGGGCGACGGCATTGTGGAGCATGGCCAGCCCCAGCGGCTTTTCGTCGAGCG
>JAZFYE010000099.1:0-10296 GCA_036475395.1 Phycisphaerales bacterium | reverse complement strand
CCAAGTCCGGCAAACCTTTGCCGCAGCAACTCAACTTCGATCCGCGCCGTGCTGTCCTCGTCGTCGTATCGCGTTTCACCATTGCCGAACAGCGCGACGATCCTCAAGTCTTCCGACGATTGGTACATGCCGATCGGTTGGTCGCGTCGGTGCTTGCGAGCGTTGTCGGCGACTTTAACCGCTGCCCGATTCCAATCTACCGGCTCAGTAGTCACGGCTCCAGCGTATCGAGACGCCGGACGATCCGCCATTGGCGGTCGCCGAGGGCTGTATCATGGCGGCATGGCGATGATCCGTAGACTCACCCTCATCCTCCTCAGCCAAGGCAAGCAGTCCTTGCCGGCGCCCCTGGCTTGTCAGCGGCGAGCCCCTCGAGTACTATCCGCTCTATAACTTGTCCGTATCAGCCGACGAGGGTTCCTCGATTCGCGGCTGGGCGAACCCGACGTAGATCAACCCCGAGGATCCCGTTCGGCACCACAGACTCGGGACATGGAAGTAGCAGGAATGAAGCTCTACGTTGGTAATCTCTCCTTTGATGCAACTGAGAATGAGATTCGCGAACTCTTTGGCCAATACGGCGAAGTGAGCGAAGTGAATCTCATCATTGATCGTGAAACCGGTCGGCCGCGCGGATTCGGCTTCGTCGAACTCGCTGACGACAATGCTGCCCGTGAGGCCATCGGCGCGTTGGACGGAAAAGAGTTCGGCTCGCGCCAGATCAAGGTCAACGAGGCCAAGTCCCGAGCCGATCGCGGCGGCGGCGGTGGCGGACAGCGGCAACGCTGGTAAGCACATACTCAAACGTGTGAATGAAGCACCGGCCGTCGAGAGGTGGCCGGTTTTCTTTTGGCGGGACCGCCGATGGTGCCGGATTCTCGGTCCGATGTGAACGAAGCGAATCGAGGAGATCCTGCCCCGCCCGTGGGACCTCGACGGTACCGGCACCGTCGGCGCATCCGACCTCCTCGCCCTCCTCGTCAACTGGGGACCGTGTTCGTGAGGAAGAAGGCACGAGCCACCGGGCAGTGGGCACGGGGCGGGAAACGTCGAAACGTCGGAACGTCGAAACGGGGAGAAGGAACGGAGGTCACGCAGAACTGACCGCTGACGGCTGGTGATTGACGGCTGATGGCTGACAGCCGAGCGCTGAGGGCTGTGCCCGGAGGCATCAAGGCATCGAGGGGGATACACGAGGCTTGCGGTCTGAGTCCTGGCCGAGCTGCCGGTCCCCCCCCGGACGGCCTGCTGATCCGCCCGAAATCCACACCTTTTCACCATCGACACCGAACTGAGGAAGAGGATATACTGATCTTGATAAAATTGCGGGTGCCGCGGCGCTACGGCTGAGGCGCCGTATGGCAATGTAGGAGGAGATCGCGATGGCTTGCACCGCGGTGCGAAGTTTGCACTTTTCATGGCTATCGCTCGCCCGCAGATGCCAGGGCATGGAATCGTTTTGGGGTGGAAGCCACCCAAGGAGAAGATTATGCGAAGCGTCCATGACACAGTCTGGGTGCTGACGTCTGTCGTCATCGCGGCTCCGGCGTTTGCAGGCGATTGGGTCCAGTTCGGCAACGAGACATCTGACCGAATCGTCGCGGACGCCTCGATCGGCGTCAATGACACCGAGGAGAAGGACTATGCCTGGGGTGACGTCGATGGGGACGGCGATATTGACTTGGTCGTCGTCCGCAAGCAGCCCTTCACGACGCCGGGCAGACGCCGCAACGTCCTGTTCTTGAACGAGGGAACCGCGGAAGGCCATGCCGTCGACGGCGTGCTGGTGGACCGGACCGAGCAATACGCCACCGCCGCTGACGACGGCGGGCAGGGGTTCCTCGATCTGACCAACGACCGCGACGTGACGGTGGTCGATGTCAACGGTGATAGCTGGCTGGATATTATCACCGCGCCTGCCTGTAACGGCTGTCCGGGCCAGCCAAAGACGATCACCCATCCCCGCGTCTACATCAACCTGGGCAACGACGGCGTCGGCAACTGGCTGGGCTTTCTATACGAGGAGCGCCGGATCCCGCAATTGCCCCAATCGCCGAACTTTTGCGCGGTGGCGGCGGGGGACGTGACCGGTGACGGTGCCGTTGATCTCTACTTCGTCGATTACGAAAGCGGCCTCGAAGATCGCCTGCTCATAAACAATGGCACCGGCTTCTTCACCGACGAGAGTGCAGCCCGTATGACTCCGGCGATGCTGTCGTCGGACTTCGGGACGCACGCGGTCATCGCGGACATGAACGGCGACGGCTGGAAGGATATCGTCAAGAGCGAAGACGAACCGGTGGAGGTCTTCAACAACGCTGGTGCCGGCTTCTTCGACGTGCTGGATGAGACCTACGACGACGCGGCCTACCACGTAGGCGTCGGCGATCTGAACGGCGATGGCAGGCTGGACATCGTCATCAGCGATGACGGTGTCGACCGTTACCTTTTGAACCAGGAGGACAACGGCGGCAATGGGATGGCCAACTTTACCGCCTTCCTCTTCCCAGGGTCCACCACTGGTTTTGGAAGCAATTCGGTCATTGTTGACCTGGACAACGATGGATTCAACGACGTGATCATCGCCGACGTGGATGTGGACATCCCTGGCTGCACCCGAGTCACGGATATCTTGCGCAACAACGGCAACCCGCCGGACGTCACCTTCACCATCGACTCCGGTGGCATCCCCGACAACATGCTCCAAGGCGTCCACGACGTCGCCGTCATCGACCTCAACGGCGACTGCTGGCTGGACCTGGTCATCGGGCGCTGCGGCGGCACGCAGATCTGGATCAACCAGGCGAGCGATCCCGCCTGCCCGAGCTGCCCATGGGACCTTGACGGCACCGGCTCCGTCGGCGCATCCGATCTGCTCTCGCTGCTCGTAAGTTGGGGGCCGTGCAAAGGCTGCCCCGCCGACTTCGACGGCAATGGCACCGTCGGCGCGTCCGACCTCCTCGCCCTCCTCGTCAACTGGGGGCCGTGTCCGTGAGGGAGAAGGCACTGGGCAATAGGCACTAGGCATTAGGAAGAAGGCATCAAGACGTGATAGCTGCGGATGAATATCCGCGGGCTGATGTACTGTCTAGTCGTCGATCGCAGGTCTGCACCGCTGCGGGGTTTGTGTCGATGCCAAGGTAGTGTCGGCCGGTTTGGTTTGCCGCGACAAGTGTTGTGCCGCTGCCGCACATCGGATCCAGCACGACACCGCCCGGCGGACAACACGCTTGAACGAGCAGTTTCAACAATGCGAGCGGTTTTTGCGTGGGATAGCCGACGCGCTCGTGGGCCATGTTGTTGATCGCGGGTATCTCGATGACGTCCGCGGCCTTCTTGAGTTGACCTTTCATGCGGTTGCTCGTGGCCCGAACCATCGGCGGGTGGAAGTAGTACGCATCTGACTTGGCGTAGAACAAAATGTCATCATGCTTGCGGGCAAAGCGCCGCGGCGACGAGCCGCCCAGGCCGTACGACCAGATGAGGTGATTCACGAAGTTCGCTGAACCAAACAGATCATCGAGCATCAGGCGTAGATGATGGCATGTCCGCCAGTCGCAGTGGACAAGGATCGAGCCGGTAGGTTTCAGCACACGTTGGACGGCATTCAGTCGCGGGCCCAGGAAGTTGAGGTAGTCGTCCAGGTTCGTCCAAGTGTCGTGGTAAGCGCCGTTGGAGGCGGCGCGCGTTCGGCCGGTGTTGAACGGCGGATCGACGTACGCCAGGTCCACGACCGCGCCGGGTGAGTCGGCCAGCACGTCCAGACAGTCGCCGAGGATGACCTGGTCGAGGGCGGTCGGCATGGTCAGGAGAGGTATCGGCTCGATCGGGGGTGTTGGGATAGGGCGCTACTTGTTCTGCGAATCGCCGGAGTCGGCGCCGTGGGTGTGAATCGACATGATCAGTCCGCTGAGGGCGCTGATCGCCTCGCGAACCTCTTTGAGATCCAAATCGGAGATCTGTCCGTCGCTGATGGCGGCGATCGCCTCGGCGCATTCCTTCACCGCGTTGACGGTCGCAGTGTCGAAGGCCTCGTGGCGAACGAAGTGGCCGCCGAGCTCTTGACAGATGTAGTCCAGCGTCTGATCGCCGATCTCCGGCTCGGCGCCTTGCAGCGATCGTACGAGGCGCTCCACGGGGTTGGGCTGGACGCCGGCGAGGATGCGATTGACCTGGCGTGAGGACAGCCCCAGCGAGTGCGCGAAGCGTTTCACGCCGACGCTCTTCACCAACTCGGCGAATCGGGCGAGGGCTTCCTGATGCAGCGGATCTTGGTCGGGCGTTTCAATCATGGTGGAATGTTCAGCAGCCACCGTTTTCCGGAGCCCAGTACCCTACCATGAGCGTCAACCGTTGTGGAGTGGGCAGCACACAGCCGATCGCATCTTCATTAACTGCAATGGTTTACAGCAGCGGGGCGACGAGAGCCACCGCATTGTTCACCAGCACCTTCGGCCAGGGGCGCCGGCTCCACGCCCCGGCGTCCACCGCCTGTGAGTCCGTGATGTACGAGCGCTGGACGAACCGCAGCTGACTGGCGAAGTCGGTGTCGTACACGACCATGCTCACCTCGAAGTTCAGCTCGAAGCTGCGCCGATCGAGGTTGGCGGTGCTAACCAGGGCCAGGTCGCGGTCGATCGTCATCGTCTTGGCGTGCAGCAGCCCCTTTTGGAACTCGAAGATCTTGACGCCGGCTTCGAGCAGTTGGTGGTAGAAGCTTCGGCTGGCCGCGGCCACGAGGGGCGAATCGTTGCGGCCGGGCAGGACGAGCGTCGTGTCCACACCTCGCCGAGCCGCGGTGCGCAGGGCGATCACTGTGGCCTCGTCCGGCACGAAATAGGGCGTGGTGAGGATCAGCTCTTCGCGGGCCGTGTGGAACGCTGCTTGGGTCAGTTGCCGTAGGGCGTCGTTGTAAGAATTGGGCCCGGTGCCCATGATCTGCACGGTGATTGCGTCGTCGGCAACCGGGGGCTCGATCGACAGCAGCTCGTTCAGCGCCTCGTCGGTGTCCAGATACCAATCCTCGACGAACAGGCGCTGAAGATCGCGCACCGCCGGGCCGACAATGCGCACCATCGCATCGACCCACGGCCCGAACTTTCGTTTGATGGCAAACTCGGCGTCGGCGATGTTCTGAGAGCCGGTGTAGGCGATACACCCGTCGATGACCGCGATCTTGCGGTGGTTGCGCAGATCCAGTCGTGCAAACGCCATCCGCAGCACGTTGGCGGGCAGGGCATCCATCACGCGCACGGAGGCCTGCTCCATCGTGCGGCGTAGCGGCGATCTGAGAAACACTTTGGATCCGACGGCATCGACCAGCAACCGGCATCCGACGCCTCGGGCAGCAGCCCTGATCAGCGCCTCGCCGATCCGAGTCCCGCTGTGGTCGGGCAGATAGAGGTAGAACTCCAGGTGACAGTGTTGAGAAGCGGCATCGATGTCTTCGACGAGCCCCTGGATGAAAAGATCGGTGTCGCTGATGAGGCGAAGGCTGTTCCCGCCGCGCGGGAGGTTGTCGCCCACGGCCTCGCCGAGCCTGGCGATAGGGCGGAATGCAGCCGGCACGTCGGCGTTGCGGGATGCAGCGCCGTTGGGGGAGATGGAGATTGACGCCTGCACTTGGCTGACGATCGTGCGGTGGCGGGCGATTCGGCGCCGACCCAGCCAGACCTCCCCGATAAGCAGATATGCCAGCAGCCCGACGATGGGTACGGCCAGGATGAGCACGATCCAGGCCAACGCCGCGGTGGACCGTCCCCCCCGACGGCGCAGCAGAATCACGCCCACGAGGATGAGCTTGAGCACGAACTCTCCCCCGAAGGCCAAGTATGGCAGCAGCGATGGAAGCATGAGCGATCAGCGATCAGCGACGCGCGGTCAGCGAGCAGTGTAACGGTGTAGGGTCAATCGACGTTCGTTCTTGGTTCGGAGGGTTGGGGCGAAGCGCGGCGCGCCCCGTACACGACACCCAGCGCGGTCCAGGCGAGGCCGGCGGCGGCCCCGGGCATGACGATCATGACCCACTGTGGGCCCGTGACCGGCGCGGCCGCGCCCTGCGCGAGCCTGTACACGGCGATCAGCGGTCCGATGTCCATCAACTGCCCGACCGAACCACCGACGATGGCCCCGATGATGGCCAGGGCAGGACCGAGCAGGCACATGGCCAGGCAGGCCGCGATCGCGAGATTGCGCACCCCATCACGACCCGAGCCCACGGCTGAGGCGACGACCGCGCCGCCAAGCACGGTCCAGCCGACCAGTGTCGCGTCCAGGGCCGCGGTCCGTGCCAGCGTCCACGGCGTGACGAGGCGCAACGGCCAGATCACCACCTGGATCAACGACAGCAGCACGATCAGGTCCAGCACCGTCTGCAGGATCGGACGCGCGGTGGCCGATTGACTGAGGCGAAGCAAGGGCCAGCCGATCATCAGCCCGATGCCGATGCAGACCAGCATCAGTCGTACACCGGGGGTATAGCTGGCCGAAGACGGCTCGATGGGTGGCTTGACGCCGATCGACAACAGCCAGGACCCGATCAGCCACACGCAGGCCAAGAGGATGAGTCCCCGCGGCAACAACATTGGCGGCGAGGCGGTGCGAGGCATAAGGGTCATAGTGTACGGCCGAGGCGCGAGGGCCGGGGGTTGGTGATCGCGCGGTGGCTGAAGTGGCTTCCGCACAAGTTCGGGTGCCATGCGTCATCCGCGCCGCGTTGAAGCCTGCGTTGGCCGGCGAAAGAGGGGTCGGGAGTCGTTTCTCAAAAACAGTGTTTATTGACCTTTGAACGGCGATTTGGAGAAACGACTCCCGACCCCTTTTTCTTTCGAGAAGCGTGGTTCTGGGCCTGAGCCGCTCGGGAAAGCCTCGGAGTCCCATCTTTCTGTCGGGGGATTCGCGGAAGTGCTGGATAGGCGCGGTACTCTGGTACTCGGTTCTGAGTCGGTCGCACGGGGGGGACCTGTCTCCGAGGGCGGCCATCCCGATGGAACCGGGACCACTGTGCGGCCACTTCGGCAGGAGCAGACCAGCCATGCTACATCGTCACTTATTCAAGAATCGTGCGATCTGCGCTAGTGCGGCGATGATCGCGATGTTCGTGATCTCAGGCGCAGCTCACGGCGGGGGTGTCCTATACGTCGATGATGACGCGCCTCCTGGCGGAGACGGTACGAGTTGGAACACCGCCTATCGCTTCCTGCAAGACGCGATGACTGATGCGGGCGGGGGCGCACGGACGTGACCGAAATCACGGCTGGACGCGGTCGAACACCAGAAAATCGAACCACCGATGGACACGGATGAACGCAGATGGACACAGATCAAACGAGCCCCGCGTGGGTCTGCGGGGCTCGGAGGGTTGGTGACGACTCGATTGGTTTGCGATGAGCCTCACGATCCTACGGGGTGGCGGGAGGGACCAGCTTAACGTACTTGGCGATCGAGGGCACCCCGTCATCGGAGATAAGGAACAGCATGTAGTATCCCTGCGGCGCGAGGTTGGCATTAGCCGGGGCGTCGACGGTGAGGGTGTCCGGCTGCAACAAATGCGGCTGGAAGGTCAGGGGCACGTAACGCTGATTCTGATCGAAGCCGTGCGTAAGCGCGGCCAGCCGCACGAGGCTGACCTTGTCGATCTCCGTCGCCCCGACGGGGGATCCGCTGGTCAAGATGACGCTGAAGACGCTGCCGTAGCTCACGGCCGTCGGCGCGAAGCCGATCTCGGGGCGCGGGGCGTCTGGTTCGGTGCCGCCGGGTAGAAACAGATACGGCGGCGAGAAGATTTCACCGGACTTCGACGTGAGCTCGTCCGGAAAATCCGCATCCCTCCCGCCGCACGCCAGGACTTTGCCATCCGGCAGGAGCACCGCGGTCGAATGGCCGGCCCGCGGACGGGTCATCGCGGCCAAGCGCTGCCACATTGGCTCTGGCGCATCAGGGTCGAACCATTCGGCGTCGAAGACGGGGACGAAGTCGCCGCTGCCGGGCGGGTCCGCCTGCTCCCCGCCGATGGCCAGGATTTTCCCATCCGGCAGGAGGACCAGGTTGTGCCTCCGTCTGACCTCTTTCATCAGGCCCACCTCGTCCCAAGCCGGGGTGGGCTGGGTGAAGTCGATCACATCCGTTCGGTCGCCCCCGGCGGTGCCGCCGCACTTGAGCACCTTGCCCGGCTCATAGGTGACGGCCGAGTCGGCCGCGCCGCCGAAGTGGCTGTCGCCGATTTCCAGCCAGCTACCCGTCTGGACGTTGAGGGTGAAGGTCTCGACGCCGGGGCCGGCAAAGAAGACCGTGCCGTCCGGGAGGACGAACATGCGGGGATAGAGTTTCCAGGTTTCCTCCGGCTGCATGATATTCAGGTAATCGTCCCACAGTTCGGTAACGGGATCGTAGACTTCGGGGTACATGATGAACAAGCCACCGTCTCCCAAGGGCTTATTGCTTCCGCCAATGGCCAAGACCTTCCCATCAGGAAGTGTGGTGCACGTGGGATACCAGCGTGGGAAGAACATCTCGTCTACCGCTTCCCAAGGGTCAGGCCCGATGGGAGCGAGGCTGAAGATACTCGTCTTTTTGGAGGCGGTCTGCGCCAGCTCGCCGCCGCCGCCGGCGGCGAGGATTGACCCGTCGGCGAGGGCCGTCTGTCCGGCACAGCCGAGTTTATGGTCCTCGTTGGGTACGTCGGTGAAACCCCCGTCGCCCGGATCCCAGAGTTTCGCGTTGTTTCCGTTCGGCCAAACCAGGATCTTTCCCGTGGAGAGGTGCACCGCGTGGATTGCGTTCACCTCCCACTCGTAGCCCAGGGGCGGCGGATCCCACTTGCCGAATAGGTCCTCATTTTGCCCCTGTGTGGAAGACCCGAGTATGGCGGCGAGCGCCATCGCCCAGAGACTTGCTCCACAACCATGGGACAACCGCGCGCACAACGTGCGCGTCTTTCGTTTCAGTGACATGTGCGTTCTCCTTATTTCTAAGGGGATCCCGATTCCTTACCCCGCACTCCCAAGGCGGGGTCTTTTCCTCGTCCTGCGCGAGCGCCGAGCGGCCCCCTTCCCCTTGGGCGCTCGCGAACTGGAGGCCATGGTACCCGTTTGGGGGGGCTTGGGTGAACGCGAGATGGCCTGGAATTGGGGTTGGCAAGGCGACAGGCGGTAAGTCACGCTCTGCCAGAGACTTCCATACCGCCAGCGAAAGAGGATATTCTCATTTTTTGGTCGATTTGGAGGGTTGAATACAGGAATTGCCTTGCTCGGTTCGAGCCCGGCGAGGATAATCCTGGAGTCAGCAGGTTCCGTAAGCCACGGATGTCGGCCTAAGATTCCGGACTGGTAACGAGGAAAGGCCAATGTACAGAGCACTGCGAATCTGGTCAGGCGTGAGTGTGATCAGCGGGTGGTTCCTGGGGGCGGCCAGTTTGTCATATGGTCAAGGTGCCTGTCAGGAGGCTAGGCTCACCGCCTCCGATCCCGGCGTGTTTGAATCGTTCGGCTTTTCTGTGGCCGTCTGGGGCGAGACTGCACTAATCGGAGCGGAGTGGGACCGAGAGATCGCCACGGAAGCCGGCGCGGTGTACGTCTTCGGCCCTCAGGGGACAAGTTGGGTTGAAATGCAGAAGTTGCTAGCCTCCGACGGCGCCTCGTTGAACCACTTCGGCCATGCCGTGGCTCTGGATGGCGACGTTGCTCTCATCGGAGCGGGCGGGCACCAGCACGACGACGACTCCGGCACCGGCTCGGCCTACGTCTTCCGGCACAACGGCTCAAGTTGGGTCCAGGGCCAAGAGCTGATCGCCTCCGATGGCGCCTGGCAGGATGGCTTCGGCACCTCCGTTTCCATCAGTGGCGATGTGGCCGTCATCGGCGCTGTCTTTGATGACGACAACGGGGCCCAATCCGGCTCAGCCTACGTGTTCCGCTACGACTCCAAGAGCAAGAGCTGGCTCGAAGAGCAAAAGCTCCTCGCCTCCGACGGTGCCGGGGGTGACTTCTTCGGCACCGCCGTGGCCATCTTCGGCGAGGTCGCGCTCGTCGGCGCAGACGGGCACGACGACGGGGCAGAGTCGACCGGGGCCGTGTACGTGTTTCGCTACGATGCTCAGACGTCACGATGGGTCGAAGAGCAAAAGCTCCTCGCCTCTGACGGCACGGAGCTTGACCGCTTCGGCGATTCCGTTTCCATCAGCGGAGACGTCGCCCTCATCGGAGCGCGGTTGGACGTGAGCGGTTCGGCCTACGTCTTTCGTTACGACGCCGACAAAGGGCAATGGATCGAGCAACAGAAACTTGTACCGTCCGATGG
>JAZFYE010000098.1:0-6888 GCA_036475395.1 Phycisphaerales bacterium | reverse complement strand
GCGACCCCGCTGGGGAGGTTGTTCTCGATCAGCAGCACCCGTGGCTTGAAGCGATCAAGACGAAAACCCCGCAGTACATCCATCTCTCCCCCTTCGACATCAATCGAAACGAGGTCAATCTGCCACCCGACCTTTGGTATAAAGGGGCCGCGGCCCAGCCAAGGGCCGTTGCGCTCGCGCGCGATCAATCGATCAAGCGTAACGGCCGGAACCTCAATCTCTTCGAACTGCCGGCCTTCGCTGCGACACCGCTGGGCATGCGCCGGTTCGGGGTGTATGCAACTGAGCATCTCGTTGCCGACCACTCGCGTGAACTTGATCGTGGCCCCCTGGTTCGGCGCCGTACAAGCGGCATGGACAACCCGGCTGCGAGGGCGATTCCGCACGCAATCCTCGAACCGTTCGCGCAATGGTTCGACGAGTATCCCGGTCCACCCCATCTGCTCCAGAAAGTACGTGTTGCTGAGGGAGATTCCGTTCCAGGCGCCGACCTCAATGAAGAATCCTTCGCGCCGTTGGTTGAACATCTCCCAGAGAAGCTTGTCCTCTCCGTACTGGGCCTTGAATAGTCCCTCAGCGATCTGGGTCATAGAAGCGGCATCTCCCGGTGTGCGACAGTGGAAGCTTCGTCCTGTTCATCGGACGGAACGAAGCGCAACCCCAAGAGAAAGCGCAGACTGAGGCGCCCACGATCATTTGGCCGTTTCGAGAGCAGGGCCATCGAAATCGTAGCGGGATCGTGCGGGGGTGGTTGAACCTTCACGAACAGTTGGCCGGCTCCGGGGGTTGGTTGCGACGTTCTCCGATATGTGTTGCGGTGACCAGGCCGCGAGGACCGGCTCGCCGCCCCTGGATCGACGCTCGAAGGCATCGAGCATCGGACCTGGGGAGAGCGTTCCGAGTACAAGGAGTTGAGCCTCCGACTGTTCATCGACGATTGTCGCCCCGACCTCTCGCAGGGCCTGTTTCACAGCCCAGGCGTTCTTGCCTTGGTCAACGATGGCGATGCGCGTGTGCTCGGTAATCAACGGCGACTCAGCAAGAGTTCGGCGGGCGTGGGATAGACCGGTAAAGCGATCGAACAGAGGCTGGGGCATTTGCGCTTGTGGCTGGTCCTGAAGTGTTGCAAACAGTTCCGTCAGACCCCCAAGATAGCCCGCTTCTGCCGATTCAAGCTCAGCGATCCGTCCGTAACGAACAATCGTCTCGCGAAGCATTGTGATTCGTTGTTCCGGGGACGCGTAGCGCTGAACGATCCAGCCGTTGTTCCGCACGAGATACTTGAGGATGAAATTCATATCCCGCCCGGCGGAGACCTTTTCGTGCTGCACGCGGAAGCGGTCGTCGTGAACAATACGATGGCCGGCCAACAGCAGCTTCGCACAAAGGTCGTATTCTTCTGCGTAGTAGTGAAAGGTCGGGTCGTATCCGCCGGCATCGAGAAAGGCTTGGCGGCGAATCGCCGCGCCGCAGCCGACGAAGACCTCGGGCAGTCCGCCGGCTTCGCGGCGTTGGTCCGGAAGACGGATGTCGGCGCCGATCGCGGCGACGTCCGGGGGCGCTTCGTCAAGCACAGTGATGAAATCCGTATCGAGCGGATAGGAATCATCATCGAGCATGATGAGCCAGTCGCCCTGTGCCTGCTCAGCGGCAAAGTTGCGCGCGGCCGCACCGTGATTCGACGCCATGCGAAACGATCGAACGGGCAAGCCGTTATCGAGCCGGTCAGGGATAGACGCAGGCGAGTCAGACGCGTTATCGACGATGATGACTTCGGCGCCGTCAAGCGCCGCATGTTCATCAGCGCGGAGTCGACCGATGTGGGTGAGCGACTTGGCCAGTCGGTCGGGACGATCATGTGTTGGCAAGATGTAGCTGATCACGAGGCAAACAGACGAGTTCGGCTTCGGGCGGCGACACGTAGGTCAATTGGGCCTCGCAGAGCCTGCGGATTCCCTTGCGAAGGTCAACAGCGCCGATGACCGCGTTCCCAAGCTGCTGGGACTGAGCGGCGGCGGCGACGGCGCCGAGCAGCGCCGCGAGCGTCAGGGAACCGCCGCAGACTCGCGTCAACGTCGCTGCCGCGAGCAGCGCATCGCCGCAGCCGAGCTGATCGATCGCATATGAAACCAGCGCGGGAACGTGCTCGGCGGTGAGCCGCGTCTGCCAGTCGTCCGCATCAGCCTCGGCTCCCGCTGCACGATCGAACGCAATCAATCCGTCGGCGCCAAGGGTGATGATGGCCGACCGCGTGTTCGTTGCGTGCAGAAGCCGCCAGACCACGGCCGTCAGGCCCTCGTCGTAATCGTGCAGCGCCTCGCGAATCTCCAGTTCGCTGGGGCATAACAGGTCCATGCCGTGCATCGACCGCAGGTTGGAGCGCCGTCCACTGACATCCCCCACGAGAAGGTCCGTGCATGGACGAAGAAGCTCGCACATTTCGGTCATCAACGCGTCGGTAAACAGACCCTGTCCGAAGTCGGCGATAATCACCGCCTCTGACGGCTGCGCCGCGCCCAGAACCATACGCTTCAGTTGGTTTTGACCAGTCGCATCGAGTGTGATCGGTTCGCCGAGATCGAGCTTCATCACCTTGATCGAGCCGACGTTGAACCGTTGCTTCTCGATGAGCGGCCCGGCGTGTTCGATCGCTTGCGTCTCGATCCCGAGCCGCGCCAGACGTTGTCGCAAGGCAGCCGTCTCGGGCGTTGACGGCAGGGCGGTGATCATTGTCGGCCGAGCACCCATTGCGGCCAGATGCTTGGCGATAATCGCCGCGCCGCCGTCGAAGCTTCGGTACTCCACCGGGTGAAGCGTCATCAGAGGCGCTTCGCCGGCCACCTCCGGTCGATTACACATCACGTAGGTGTCGATGATCGTCTCGCCGACTACAACCACGCGCTTTCCCCGAAACGAATTGATGAACTGATCGACGGAGGCGACGTCGATCTCTTGTTGGGCGATGAGCTGCCGCAACCGACCGTGGGCTGGATCGACCGTCTGCTCCATTGCGTTGATCAAGGCGGTCGAGCTGAACACGACATCGCCGGAGGAGAACACGACCCGGCCGCCATTGCGCTCGACGACGTCCTTCTCCGCCTGAAACCGAGGATCGCGGTTGTGTTCATACTCTCGCCCCTTGACATAGACATCCGGGCGAATGATGTGGAGCAAGTCGGCCGCGGTTGGCTCGGGATTGACCGCAACCCAATCGACACAGTCGAGGGCAGCGAGGCTTTCGGCCCGCAACTCCTGTGGGATGAGCGGCCGGCCCGTGCCCTTGTCCACCATCGAGTCGCCGCTGATTGTCACCAGCAACCGATCACCCAGCTTGGCTGCGTGTTGAAGGTGCCGAACGTGGCCGGGGTGGACGATGTCGAAGCAGCCGTGACAGAGTGCGACCGTTTCGCCGGCACGCTGCGCCGCGCGAACGGAAGCCTCGGCCTCGGCGAGGCTGAGAATCTTGTGCTCAGTGCCCACGCCGTCTAGATCGGCGATCTGCGGCGTGGGACCGGAGTTTCGGGCCACCTTCGGTGGGGCAAACCCCCGGCCTTGAACAGACGACGCGCGCCCAGCCGTTCGGTCCCCAGGCGTTGCGGGCGGCCGACCGCAACAGTCTCGGCAGGATGGAGCGTTGGTGCGGTCTGCGCAAACGAGGTGAGACACATCCATTGACGCTCGCACCCAGAAAAACCTTGACAAGGCGACGTGCGGCTTCATCTTCGTGTTAGAGCGCCGGCAAATTACAAGCGCGAGGCTGTGGCCCGGGGGGCGAACGGCTCGCCGATCATCGCTGCGCAAAAGCTTGGGAGAAAGCAAGATGACGCTTAGCGGGAACGCACGCGCATGTCGACGGTTACTCAATATGCGGGCCGCGGTGGGGGCGGCCGGGATCGTGGTGTCCGGGTTGACCGCCTCGGCCTTGGCCCAGAACTGCGAAGATGTGCACGAGCCGATCTCGTACGAGGCGTCGTCGGGCGTACTGCCCAATGAGGCGACGCCGCCCTGGCTGGCCGGCTGCGGAACCGCCGATTGGATCCCAGGCGAACTCAAGGACGATCTGCTGCACGTTCTCGACGTCTCGAACCCAAACACTGACCCCCCAAACGGGCTGCGCGCCGCCTTCTGCCGGATGGACATATTCGACTGCGCCTCTCAGGACGCTGTGTATGAGGTGATCGCCCGGACCGCTCCCGGGGCCGACTCCACTCCCCCACACAACATCGACATCGTTCTGCAGTGCGGTTTCCAGGACAGTGAACGGTTCATGGCCATCGCCATTACCGAGGACGCGGTCGGATTCACTCGATCGAGCGGGCCGGTTGACTGGCTCGTCGACGGGGACATCGTGGCCAAGTACGAGCTTGACACCACCGATGGGCTCCACACCTATCGCGTGGAGAAGCATGGCCAAGACTTGGTCAAGCTTTACGTTGACGGTGAGTTGCGTCTCAGTTGGAACTACGATCTCATCGCCCCCGCCAATGGTGACGTTCGTATGATGCTTGCCGTAACCTCCAGCCCTGGCGTGTCTGAATTCTGGCTACAGTCGGGCTGGTATCGCATCGGCGCCACGAGCTTCGACGATCTGCCCTCGGATTGTGACGCCGACCTTGACGGCGACGGCGCCGTTGGCGCTGCCGACCTCCTCATTCTGCTCGCATCATGGGGGCCGTGCGAGGCATGCCCGGCTGACATCGACAACGACGGTACGGTCGGGGCGAGCGACCTGCTGTTCATTCTTAGTCTGTGGGGCCCGTTGGAAGGCTGTGGGGGTGGCGGCGGCGGCGGCGTCATCGTGACTGGCAACGCTTGCGACCCCACCATCCCGCCAGGGGCCTATCAGGTGGTTGATTTGGGAAACAATCATTTCGATGTATACCTCCTGGACCTCTATAAACCCTTCGGTGTGAGCTTCTTTGAGATCCATCCGACCAGTGGCGGGGAGATTATCGATCACGTGTTCATCGAGGTTGCCGGTCCGCCGGCCGGATCGCCCGTGGTCGTGCGGGTGCGGCCCAGTTGTGATGACCCTGATCTGAAGATCGATACGGTTCACAACATCCTGGAGACCGCTGATGGCGAGCACTTGCTCAACAGGGTTGAGGTTGATGGGGACGTGGGTCTGACCATGGTCGAGGCGATCGGGGACGTTTTCTTGGGCGGCGATGTCACCGACGACATTATCGCGACGACACCGGATAACGCCGTACGCGGGATCACGACGGTCGACGCCGTAGGAAACATCTTCGGTGATATTCGCGCTCCGCTGGGTCGAATCGCCTTCATTCGTGCAGATGGATATATCGGTACGGCAGCGTCACCGGTCGTCATTGAGGCCAAGCATAACATCCATAACATCAGCCAGGCCCAGAGTGTGTATGCCGATATCAACGCTCGTGCAAACGGCGGCGCGGGGACAATCTCAAAGATCATTGTTGACAGATTCGTTGGGTCTCTTGAGGCTCGTGCAATGAGCACACAGCCATCGGGTGGCAAACTATCGTTCAACGTCGAACTGGATGCGGCAATCACATTCGGCGAGTCATACGCCGGCGCGAACCGCACGATCGAAATGCCTGTCGGCGGATTGACAACGCAGATCATATTCAATGCTGACAACATTCCAGAAGCGGTGTGGGACGCACCGGTCAAGATCGGCTTCGACGGCGATCCGGATCAGGTCATACTGACCGGGCCCGGGTACAACAACACCGCCGAATCGCTCGGCGGCGGGTCGGTGGGGCTGGCCCCGTTTGATCTTCACGATGAATCGTGTGTGCCGGCCAACGGCGACACGGTGTTGCTCACAGACGCCGATCCCGATCTTCAAGTGAAGCTGCGACACTATGGACCGATTACGCTCAACGCCAATGCGCCCGTGACCATTGAGCGCAGAACAGCCTATACAAGCGATCCGTTCGTACTGCTCTTATCAACGGATTTTGTTTACTCTTTTGATCCGGCTGATGGGAACTCTTTGCTTGTATCTGGTGCGCCCGGTGCAGGCGGGTTTGAGACCGGCCATGAGTATCGGCTTATAGCCACCGCCGACCTGATGTGTGACCAGGTCAATGGTAACCCCCCTGTGAGTTGGGATAGCCCTGATTACCGAGTGACGGTGGTGGCCGGGGGCGATTCCGAACCCGGCGGTCCGCTGAACCATGGCCAGCCGGGCCTCGGCGCCTCGACCGCGAAGCGAACCGCCTCGTACGCTTCTTTCGGCAAGGCTTCAGACAAAACAGGTCGCCGCTGATCGAGCCTCGCAACGTCGTATTGGTCTGCGGACTCCGTGACGAACGAAACCTGCTCGTTGGGGTCCGACAAGTATCACGTGTGCCGGATTACCGTTGTTCTCGATCGGCCGATGGCGCTGCGGTGAGGATCTCGTCAGCTTCCGAACTCCTCGACGAACATTTTGCTGTTGAGGAAATAGAACAGGAACTTGCTTTTGCTGTTTGGAAGTTGATGCTGCGTGAGTAACGCTTCGATCTTCTCTTTGCGCACATGATCGAAGATCGGGCTCTCATCCAGGATCGCCGATCGCACCTCATCATCAGCGAAGTCGATGAAAGAGTTGATCGAGGCATTGAACCCAACCTTGCGGCGCTCATCGAGGATTCGGTCCGGCACGATCCCGCGCATCGCCTGCCGCAGCACCGCTTTGGCAAATCCCCCGCGGATCAGATGGCGTGTAGGAATCTGCTGGGCAAGATCAAAAAGTTCACGATCAAGAAACGGCGAACGGTTCTCGATCGACTGTGACATCGCGTTATGGTCGTCCTCGTGCAGAACAGGCGGCACCGCCTCGTGAAAAAGCTCGTTGAGCATGCGATTGCGCAAGAGCCCATCGCAGTACCGCTCCTCGGCGAAGGGCTCCGCCCAGGG
>JAZFYE010000097.1:0-24973 GCA_036475395.1 Phycisphaerales bacterium | reverse complement strand
AACTCCTGGTGGGCGCCTTGTATTGTGATCTGCCCACTCGTATTCATTGCCCACGGCAACCCGATGCCGATCAGATCGTCGTCATCTGAAGTCCAAAGTTCATTCAAGTCCCACATCGTGCCATCCTGCCATAGGAACGGTCTACTGGCAGTGCTGTCGAGCATGTCACAGCGCCCGATCACCTGCCCCGCATCATTGACGTCCGTGGCCAACGTCTCGTCAAAACCGGGCAACACGCCGAGATCGATCCACTCGCCGTCTCGCCAGAGGAACGAGCGGACGATCACCTCGTCGTTGTCGTTGAACGTTCGGCCTTGGACGGCGACGTCGCCATGGTTGTTGATCGCCATGCCTTCGCCCGTGAACCCGCCGGGGATCGGCCCAAAGTCCGTCACCTTGCCGTTGTCCCAGATAAAGGCGTGGGCGTCTGTGTTTTCATTCGTACCCATCCAACCCGTAACCATCCCCAGGTCGTTGTTGTCGTAGGCGATGCTCCTCGGCGCGCCCAGGTCCGGCGTTAGATCAGTGATCACCCCGTCTTGCCAGATGAACGCCAGGGGCGAGGGTCCGACGACGAGATTGCCCCAGTAGCCGACAACTTGGGATTCGGAATTGATCGCCAGTGCGTTGCTTGAATCTCCGCCGGGAGGCACCCCCAGCTCGACGACTTGCTCTCGATGCCAGAGGATCGCCTGCGGACGCACGTTCATTCGCAGGAACCCGACAATTTCATCAGCGCTATTCAGATCTTGGGCTCGGCCTTCCGAGAAGCCGATCGGAATATCCAGAACGACCCGACCCGTTTGGGGCGACCAGAAGAAGGGTTCATTGTCGTTGTTGCAATCAAAGTTGTAGCCGCAGATGTGGCCGAGGTCATTGATCCCGCGCCCCACCGCCGGCTCGTACCCAAAAATCCCACAAAACGGCCTGGGAATGACGTCAACTTGATACTCCGGCGGCTCACCCCCGGAATGCGCCGCTTGCACGATCATCATCGCCGCCGTGGTGGCCAGAATCCGCACCCATCGTCCGCTCATTGTTCTGCCCTCATGCCTCATGGCTCATGCCTCCCGCCTTGTGCTTATGCCTGCCGGAGACCGTCGCTCCACCCGTATATACGCCGCTTTGGAGGAAATCTTGCGCGAAGTCGAGGATTTTTTTTAGCAGGAGCGTCGTCAGAGGTCTGGCGCGCCATGCACGGGTCCATGCCCCACGAGGGCATGGGCCCTTTTCCTCCGGGAGGGATCGACCGAGCCGCGTACTGCGTTTGTACCTTGCCGGGGCACCTCCTTTTCTGGGCGCACCTCTGGCGGCCCACAGCCGGCCAGCGCGATCGCTGTCCGGTGCCTTTGCGTCAAACGTTCTCGTGAATCACCGGGTCCAGACCTCCCTTGCCATGCGGGCGCACGTCGGCGGATCGGTTATTCATCCGTGAATTGGCTTGCCTGGGCCCTTCCCTGGCCGGCGATCCCCGTCATGTCACCTGCGGGTTCGAAATGTCACCCGTCTTTTAACGCGCCAGGCACACGTGTCAAGGTAAAACTTCTGGAACATTTGGGGGTGGAACAAAACATGTCAGTAAAAGCGCACGCTTTTGTGATGTGAAATGCGCGCAAAGGGGCGTGTAGCTACCGTGCGGCGCGACACTGCACCGCCACGACTCGTACGAGTTAGGTCTTTGGATGTCAACTCCGCAGGCGTCACCTATACAGGCGTCACCTATGCAGGCGTCAACTGCACAGGCGTCAACTATTCGGTGGGCATCCGCCGCCCAAGCGGCCCACCCGGCAGCGTCAACCGTGCCAAACGCGGAGAAACCCATCTGAGGCGTCGGCGCTTCGATGGGCCTCGGGTCGGCTTGACCTCGGGAAACGTCATGCGTTGGTGCTACGGACACGGCCCCCAGTTGACGAGAAGGGCGAGGAGGTCGGAGGCGCCGACGTTGCCGTTGATATCCAGGTCGGCCAGACAGCAGCCCTTGCCGCACAGACACTAGCTGGCCAACAGCCCGAGTAGGTCGGCTAGGGCTCACGGCTCGCCAATATCACGAACCTGTGGTATAAGACGTCCTCACCGCCCAAAACTCCCACCCCCTTGCCGAGAAAGAACACGATGGCAGACGACACCCGCGAAGATTTGATCGGACGGATCACCGGCCACCTGCCCATGCTCGTCACCAGCGATCTGGAGAAGCTTTGCCGGCAAATCAACGTAGTCGCCCATCTCAACGAATTGCGAGCCGCCAGCAACAAAGAGCCTACCCGCCTCTTCAAGTCCGAGGAGGAACAGCCCTACGCGGAGCTGCCCTACGAGGAATGAGGGGTGTGATGGGAGTCGCGGTCTCTAAGGCCCTAGAGGCCACGACCGAATCGGTCGCCCCGCCAAATCAGCGTCGCCGCTTCGACCGGCCGGACAGTCTCGACCGCCTCCGCCAACTCGTCGCCACGACGAACGCCATCCCCAACAACAACTCGACCCACGGGGACAGTTCGTTCAACATGAACTCTTTCTCCACCTCCGACGAGCCGGTATCCAGCCGACTGGTCAGCCGAATTAGACCATGCCATGCCCTAGTTCGCTACCCCCCGGACGGCAAGCGGACAGCAGCGGTGGCCAGAGAAAAGCACCTCTCCAGGGGGTCCAGAGAGGTGCCTATCGTGAAGCGCGGCTACACGCCGCACCTGGACCTGAGAAGATACCAAGGGGAGCCGGTGGGTGAAAGAGCCGAGCTGGAGAATGGTCGAGTTTCGTTGCGTAACAACGACCTGGCCGTGGACAGGGTTGCCTCATTGCTACGGACACGGCCCCCAGTTGACGAGGAGGGCGAGGAGGTCGGATGCGCCGACGTTGCCATCGTCATTGAAATCCGGCGGACCGCCCAGGTCAGTCCCCCAGGCGGAGAGTAGCAAGACAATATCCACCGTGCCGAAGATGTCCTAGCGTTGTATGGGAGGTGAGCGACGCGTACAATCGAATCAGTCGGCGGAAGGCACCTATCACTTCACGCCTCGCCTGTACGCAGCCGCCGGCTACAGCGGCGCCTCGGCCCTGAGCCTAGCCTCCTCAGCCGACAGCAGCCTCGACGTCGATTCCGACGGGCTGGTTCACCGCATTCAGGTCGGCAGCGGGTACTTGCTCACCGTGACGCCCCAGGCCAAGATCGAATAGGTCTACCAAGTCTATGATGGGTTCGGTACCGATGGCCCTCCGGTCAGCGGCGTCGACGTCTGGCTCGACCCGGAGTTCCAGGGCATCGTCGCGGAGATCTCCTTCGCGTTCTGATTCGCGGTCCTTACCGAGGAAAGCCAGGGGTTCACGCCGCGTAGGCCACGGGGGTCTGCGGCACCAGAACCTGAATGGGCTCCTTGATCCCCATCCCGTTGGCGAAGTTCCTCAACCTTTCGATGAGTGGCCGCGTGATCTCGTTGCTCTTGGGGACGAGCAGGATTCCCGTTGAAGTGAGAATGTCCTCGTGGGCATACATGCCCCGGGCGAGCTTCCAAACGTCGAGTTCCTTCACCGTTCCCTTCAGGGCGTCATCGATCCCCGGGATCGACACCCTTTCGAGAATTTCGATGAGCTGAGGGTTGTACTCGCCCTTCTTCGCCCTCGTTCTTCGCGATGCTCTCGATGATCGACTGCGAGTCGGTAGCCTTGGAACGTGTCGTTGTGCATTGCTTTGCCACGGCACTATGCTCCGTATTGTTTGGGTTGGTCCCCGGAAAGGGAGCGGTTAATCGCTTCGATGAATCGGGCAATGACAATCGGGGTGGGAAGAAGCTCGTGTTGCCGGTTGGCCATGACGCGATCCTTGAGCTTCAGCTCGGCCTTGGGTGATAGGATGATCAACGGCAGTCGATCCACGCCGGATTGGGATTCCGTCGAGACGTAATCCTGTGTAACCCGCTCACATTCGTTCGTAGCGGTAAGGTGAACGATGCCGATGTTCGGCGGTTCGCCGCTGCGCTCACCTAGCTGGTCACAGAAGATCCGGAACGCGTCGAACTCCGGCCTGGCGCTGACAAACAGCGATCTGAAGGGAGCGGTGAGCGCTGAGCGGTGTCGCTCTCGACAGTCTTGCCAGGCATCTCCGTCCGACATCGCCAACAACCCAAGCTTCAATGTCTCGGTTTCGTCGCGTGCGGTCTGCTCGATTCGCTGAATGACTTCTGCGTCGAGCTCCAGGACGTCGCAGAACTCTTCGGTCTGATAGATGGCCTCGTTCCCGCTGTTGCCCAACATCAGTGCATGGCAGAGCCGATTGGCGAGCGCCAAGGTCGCCACATCATCGACGCGGTGCGGTGTCGCCTTGCGAATATTGGCTACGGAGAGATGGTGAAACACCACGGGGTCGATGAACTCTTTGGAGAAGTGCCACTTGTGAAGCAGGCGGTCCATTCCGTCGGCATGATTCAGCAGGAGCATCCGCGACTCCACCCGCTCCAACGGAAGGCAAAGGTCTCTGGCCGCGTGCACGACGTTCTGGTAGTCCTCACCAAGCTGCTTCGCGAAGATGAGGCGCCCCACATCATGGACCAGGCCCATGGTAAACGCCGCTGTGGTTTCATTAGCACCGCGGGCATGTGCAATCTCCGCCGCGACAATGCCGCAGGCGATCGAGTGCTCCCAGAAATGACTGGCCGGAACATGCTCCACGATCGAGACGGAACGAAACTGGTCGATCACGCTGATGTTCAACATGACCTGGCGGACCATGTCCAAGCCTATCCGCGTCAAGGCATGTTCGACGCTTTCGACGGGCTGACCTCGGGAATAGACCGATGAATTGGCAAGCTTCAGGATCTTGATCGCGATGGCAGGATCCTGCTTGATCGGTTTGGCGATCTGCTCGAGCGAGCATCGTGCGTTTCTTGTGCGCTTCAAGACCTCGGTAACCGAAGGAGGAAGCGCCTTCAGTTCACCGCACTTCTCGAGACACTCGACGACCTCGGCCCTCTTCATGATCGGCTTGAGGGACTTGAGATTGGCCGCGGGCTCCTCCCGTGCCGCTCCCTCAGGGTCATCCGCCTGCGGGACGGCGGCAGCAGCCCGGCACATTGACGCCTGCGCATCGTCTACCGAGAGGCGCCGCTGAACGCGCGCCGCCAGCTCCTCCAGAGAGAATTGCGATTTCAGCAGGTAGTCGTTGACACCGAGCTGCGCCGCCTGGAGGACATAGCTCTTCTCCGCGACCGCGGTCAGCAGAATCACCGGCGGTCGAGGTATCGTGGCGTCGGCGTTCAGAGCCTTGAGAAACTCCAGCCCGTCCATGATGGGCATGGCAACGTCAAGCAATACGAGGTCGGGCTGGCCGGTCTTGACAATCCCCAACGCCTCCCGGCCATCGCTCGCGCATATCGTCTCATAGCCCTTGGCTCGCAAGGCCGCGGCAATGGGCTCGCGGAAAACGGCCATGTCATCGACGACCAGGATCGTGCTCATGCGGCAATCTCCCGCTCGATCGTCAGGTCGGCGGTGTCGGCGGCCGCCTCGCCCAGGTCCGTGCGGAGGCGGACGGTGATGGTCGTTCCCTTGCCTTGAGCAGACTGGATGGACAGCGTTCCGCCGTGGGCGGCCACGATGCCTTTGCAGATAGCCAGTCCAAGTCCGGTTCCTTTGGTGTAGCTGGCACCGGCGATCCCGGCATTGAGTGCGAAGGCCGTGCCCAGCCGGTCGGCAAGGTGCGGGGCGATGCCTTCTCCCGTGTCCTGAACCGTGATCTCGATGCGAGGCCCCTGCGGTTCATCGAGCCGCCGCACCATGACACGGATCGACCCTTCGGCGGTGTGCTTGTGGGAATTGTTGACGAGATTGAGCACAAGTCGGCGAATGGCGTCGGCGTCACCGCTCATGGCCAAGTTTGCCGGCTCCACGCAACATTCCAAATGGATCTTGGCCGCGTCCACCAGCGGGCGGATTTCGTCGATGGCTGTGTGGCAGACTATTTCGAGGCGCACCGTGCCCCAGTTCCACCTCACCGTGCCGCTGTTGAGCTGGGCGGCCTCCAGCAGGTTGTCGACCATGTTGGCCATGCGGATGGTTTCATCGTTGATTGATCGGAGGAAGAAATCCCACTCGTCCGTCTGGCGTGCATCCTCGGTCAGCAGGTGCTCGGAGATGACCCGCAGTGCGGCCAAAGGGGTTCGCAGCTCATGCCCCACGACCCCGAGCAACTGCTCCTGTGCCGCCACTGCCTCCTTGAGGCGGTTCCGTTCATGCTCGACTTGAATCAGCCTGAGTCGCTCCTCCTGCGCCCGTTTGCGCTCCTGTTCCAGCGCATCTTCCCGCTGGCGTCGCCGATAGCTGTCGTAGAGAACACCGGCCGCCCGGCACAGGATCTCGATCCTGTCCTGCTCAGTCCCGGCGTATCCTTCGGGGCGGTTGGCTACGCCGATCATTCCGACCACGTCGGTTCCCCTGAAAATGGGTACACCCAGGAAGTGGCGCAGCGGCGGGTGACCCGGCGGAAGACCCCCGGAACGCGGATCGGTTGGCGGGTCACTGGAGATGACGGCCCGCCTTTCTGTAATGACCTTGCCAAAGAGATTCTGGAAGTTCGTGAACTCCAGGTAGCCAAGCTCCCGGTAGCTGCGGAGAGCCTGGTCATACAACTCCCTGCCCACAACCGCGTCCCATTGGATCCCCTCGTGGACCAGGATGCGCAGGGCCGGTCCCTCCACGACGACCCCGACAAACCCGTATTCGCTGCCCGTCTGGCTCAGCGCATTGCGGAGAATCCTGGCACTGGCCTCTTGCCAGTTGCCACTTTCGAGGAAGGCGGTCATGGCCTCGGTGACCGCCGTGAGCTGGTCAGTGCGAATCCGCAGCGCTTCCACCGCCTGCCTGCGCTGTGCGATCTCGTTTTCCAGCCGCGTCTTGGATGCGGTGAGTCTGGCCGCGCGGGCAGCGCTGCCCACGAGATACGTTGCCAGCAGCCCGGTGACGAACAGTCCGGTGGCCAGGACGCCCCAGGATTCCCTCCCGCGACTGGCCGCTACGAACTCCGGCGTCGCGGTACATACGACGGACCATTCCCGGCCTGCAACATCAAGCGTCACGACCTTATGGATGGTGCTCCGCTGGAGGGCTTCTTTATCGAGGGCGGGCGCCACCGGAACGCTGCGCATCCGTGACGGATGGAAGTGAAGAAGACGCTCGCCCACGGGGGGCGACATGTCATACAGGTGGACATCAATCCCCTGCGGCTCCAGGTAGTCCAGCGCCGTTTCCATCAGGTCAGTGATCCGGAAGACTGCCAGGGCAAAGCCTTCGAGATTCTCGCGCCGATCTTGGATGGAATCTGTTGGCGCACCGTTGCGGTAGACCGGCAGGAAGACCAACATGCCGGACTGATCTGCGATCTCCTGAACGAGCGTGATCGCGGCCGTGGCGGATACGTGCCCGGTATCGCGGGCCCGGGTCAGCGCTTCAAGACGTGTCGGATCCGAGCCCAGGTCGAAGCCCAGGGCCGACTCGTTGCCCGCATAAGGCTCGACGTAGTAGACGGGGAAATACTCCGGACGCCTCTTGGCCGGGATCATCCGGCCCTGGGCTCCCTGCTCGGTGATCTGGAAATCGGGGAACTCCTTCTTCGCGGCCTCCTCGTAGGCGGCCCGCTCAGCATCCGGTACGCGCGGGATCCACTCCAGGGCTTGCAAACCCGGATGCTGTGACGTGTACGGCTCGACAAACACCCTAAACTCGTCGCGCTCAACCTTGTGCGAACCGGCAAAGAAGCGCTCAACGAATCGAAGCCCCTGCAGGGCGTCCTCGAGTTCCCGCGCCAACGCAGAGATGCGGTCGTCGGCGGCGATCTCGAACTGGGCCGCCAACACTTGCCGTTCCTCGTTCCGCAGCGCGTTGAACGCGAGGAGCGAAAGCGCCACGCCGGCACAGATGACAACCACCGGTGCGAGATAACGCCTGCTGCTGGACCCCTGGAACCACATCGACATGGAAGGTGGATCGGCCCAGCAACCGAGCCAATCCATAAGGGCTCTTACGTATGTGGGCACACCCCGGCCGCACGTCGCGGTGCTTCGGAGGTGAGCGGGACAAGCAAGTTTGCCGCTCGGAAGGTGGATCGAACCAGCAACCGAGCCAATCCATAAGGGCTTTCCCGTATGTGGGCCCTCGGCGGCTGGCGCGGACGCGGGCAACTGCTCACCAACCCAACAAACGACGAGGGGTCTGCGAGGTCAATCTATCCCAACCGCTGCCGAAACTGCCCGACACGACCTCCAGGCCGGCATCCTGAGGCAGGACCCAGCCACCGACGCGAGATGCTGGCGATTCCAAGGCGGAGAGAGAATGGCGGCCTTACGACGTGTCCCCTAGATAGGTGACAGCTAGTCAGGTGACACCTAGTCAGGTGACAGCTAGGTAGGTGACTAGCGTCAACGCCAGAGACAGATATCAGAAGAACAAACGATTGGAGTTCGTGATTCCGGGGGGAGGGCTTGTCACTCTGCTGGGAAAGTGCGACAATCCGGCCGCCCGCCGGGGGCTTGCGGCTGCTGCTGATTCCGGCCAGCAAGGCCTATGACATCACACGGATGGTTACGGTGATAGGTGACTCAGGGAAGACCAAGGCGCAACTTCTCGAAGAGCTGGAAGCGCTCCGCAGCCGCGTCGTGGAGATCAAGCTCGACCCAGCCGCTCCCGAGCGGAAAGGTGCAGAGGAGGTGCTGCGGGAGAGCGTACAGCGGTTTCGTTTAATCTTCGAGAACGCCGCCGCAGGAATAGTCACGATTTCACTGGATGGCCGTTTCACGCAGGTCAATCCCGCATTCTGCAGATTCACTGGATACAACGAGGCGGAGTTATTGACGCTCACGGTCCCTGAGATAACGCACCCTGGCGATCGAGAGGAGACCGTCACCCAGTTCGATGAAGTTCGAGTCGGCCGGCGTCAGGTCATTGATCTCTATAAGCGGTATGTCAGAAAGGACGGCGCAACGGTCTGGGCTCACGTCACGGCCGCCTTCCTTTCCGGCTCCGACGGTACGCCTTCCTACTGCATCGCACTGGTGCAGGACATTACCGCACGCAAGTGGGCCGAGGATGCCCTCCGCTCGGTGGTCGAAGGGACGTCCGAAGCCGTCGCCGAAGAATTCGTTCCCTCTCTGGTTCGGAATCTCGCGGCTGCGCTCCAGGTTCGATATGCCTTTGTTTCGGAGGTTCACCCGACCGTCCCGAAACGGTTGCGCCTGCTTGCCCTCTGGGACGGAACCGGCTTCGCCGAGCCGTTCGAATACGACGTGACAGGCACGCCCTGCGAGAAAGTCTTTGCCGACAAGATCGCTTATTACCCGAGCGAAGTGGGCAAGGCATTTCCCAAGGACCGCTGGCTGCAGGACAATGGCATAGAAAGTTACCTGGCCGTGCCGCTGAGCGACCGGGAAGAGAATCCGATCGGTCATTTGGGCGTCATGCATGACGCTCCCATGCAGGACGACGTGCCGCGAGAGTCGATCCTGCGCGTCTTTGCCGCCCGCGCCGGCGCCGAGCTCAAGCGCAAGCGGGCCGAAGAGGCGCTTCGGTTGACTCAGTTTGCGGTCGAGCACAGCTCGGAAAGTATCTACTGGGTACGGTCCGATGGACGGATTACCTACGCAAATAAGGCGGCCTGCCGAGCGCTGGGGTATTCCTCCGACGAGCTCATTTCGATGACCGTGCCCGACATCAACCCGGATCTCTCGCAAGATGCTTGGCCGGCACAGTTCGCGAAGATGAAAGAAGCTGCTTCGTTGTCTTTTGAGACCCATGATCGGACCAAGGAAGGACGGATCATTCCGGTGGAGATCCTCTCCAATTACCTCGACTACGAGGGCGAGGAATACGTATGCGTTTTCGTCCGCGACATCACCGAGCGCAAGCAGGCCGAAGATGAACGAGAGAAACTTGAAAAAAAGGCACGGCAACTAGAGGCGGAATTAGCCCACGTGTCACGCCTCAGCACAATGGGCGAAATGGCCGCAGTGCTGGCCCACGAGCTCAACCAGCCGCTGGCAGCGATCGGCAACTACGCCGACGGCTCCCTGGACATACTCCAGTCGGCAGAGGCGGATTCACAGGACGTGCGCGAATCGCTGGAGCAAATCGGTCGACTGACTCGGCGGGCCGGAAAGATCATCCAGCGGATCAGGAATCTCGTCCGCAAAGACGAGTCCCACCCGTCTTCAGTTCCTCCGAATGATCTCATACGTGAGGTCGTCGAATTGGTCGAATTCGAAGCGCAGGCTGAGGCCGTCAAGATAGAACTCGATCTGGCCGACGAGCTGCCCCTCGTTCTTGTCGATCGGGTCCAGATTCAGCAGGTGATCTTGAATCTCGCTCGAAACGCTTTCGACGCCATGAGAGAAATTGACCAACGGACGGGCAAGCTGGTAATCCAAACTCGCTCCGCTCCAATCGGAAGCGTCGAGGTCACGGTCAGCGACACGGGGAAGGGGCTCCCCGAAGGGGCCGCGGAGAAGTGTTTTGAGCCCTTCTTTACCACCAAATCCGATGGCCTTGGGTTGGGTCTGGGAATCAGCCGGTCGATCATCAAGACGCACGGAGGGCGGCTGTGGACAGAGCCCCAAACGGAGGGTGCGACGTTTCGGTTTACCCTGCCTGCGATCCCGGTGGAGCCCGACGGTGAAGCCTGAGCCAACGGTCTTTGTTGTTGACGATGATGCGGACTTGAGACGCTCACTGAAATGGATGTTGAGGAAGGCGAGCCTCAACGTCAATACCTTTGTGTCGGCAGAGGACTTCCTGGAGAACTACGACCCGGACGTCCCAGGTTGCGTGCTGCTCGATCTGCGCATGCCCGGCATGAACGGGCTTCAAATGCAGGCAAGAATGATCGAGCAGGACTGGATCGCACCAGTGATCATTGTTTCTGGCCACGCCGATGTACCAACGGCCGTTGCGGCCATGCAAGCGGGTGCGGTGGCTCTCCTGGAGAAGCCTTTCAGCCGCAAGGACCTCCTTGATCACATTCACGAGGCACTGGAAAAGGACACCGAAGCACGTCGTCACCGGTCAACGCGCGCCGAACTCAAAGCACGCTTTGCGACACTGACCGCCCGAGAACGCGAGGTGATGGCGCTGATCATTGACGGAATGACGACGAAGCAGATCGGTCGTCACCTGTGCGCAAGCCCCAGAACGATAGAAATCCACCGAAGCCGCGTCATGAAGAAGATGCGCGTGGAATCCACGGCCACGCTCGCGTCGCTCACGGTGCGATACGGCTTATGCGTCTCGAATGTCGACCTCGGCGACTGATAGATGCTATGTGGGGGTCGCGTGAAAAGCGGGCCGCTGACGGTACGCTCCGTTCGTTCGAAAAACCACTCTTTCGAAGGGAGCGATGCAATCTAAGCGACTCAGCAGATGGATTCTAGCCTCGGAGAGACCCTGTTCATGGCGTTGAAGCTCGACCAGAGAACCTGGAAGGTCGCCTTCAGCCCCGGGCTGGGCAGCAAGATCGCTTCGGAGAATCCGGCTGGATGCAATTCTAAGTTGCCGCGCGATCGTCGGGACCAGACCACGTGTTCGCTCGGCTTGGGCGGCGACGACCGGGGCCAGCGGACGGCGCCGGAAGGAAGACCACCCCCCCAAGAAATAGGGGAAAACACGTATGGTTTACCGCATGCTTCGGTCCGATCAGTTTCTTCCGGACAATCATCGCTGCCGCCTTTACCCGGCCGATGCCAACTGCGTCCATCCGCGGCGTGCCGAGATCGTTCGGGGCGGGAACCTCTGGAATGTCTGTTGTTGCAATCAACCCGAACGGCGCATCGACCAGGACGAACCGTCGCACGAATACTGGCGCGACTGGTTGGAACATCCGGGTCAACGACGAGCGGCCGGAATCGGAGATCTTCACGCGTCCCGGCTTGAGCGAAATCCGATGGCACGTCCTGCGCACCAGGAGCCGTCAGGAGAAGTTGATTGCTCGCGTGCTTCGTTCCGCCGGCATCCGTCATTTCCTGCCGCTCGTCCGGCGTGTCAGATGCTATGGTCATCGCCACCGGGTCGTGGAGCAACCGCTGTTCGCCTGCTATCTTTTTCTCTACGGCACGGTCGAAGATACGTACCTGGCCACCGCAACGAAGCGCATTGTCGAGGTGATCGGCGTCGCTGATCAACAGCGCGTCGCCCACGAACTACAGCAGATTCAGCGCGCCGTCGCACACGGCGCTGAGCTGGCCCTGTACCCATACCTACACGTGGGCCGGCGCGTCCGTGTGAGAGCAGGGCCATTCAGGGGGATTGAGGGACTTGTGGAAGATAGTCGCAAACCGAGTCGGCTCGTGTTGCAGGTCCAGACGCTGGGCCGTGCGACGAGCGTGGAGATCGACGCAGGCTTGCTTGAACAGGTGGACTGAGACAGGCATCTGGATCCTGGACCGGTCCGCAAGAATCAATCCGAATGGCCTCGTCGGCACTCCCTCCAGTGCGCGCGACAAGGGCGAAGCCTGCCCGGGAAGTGCCCACACTATCTCTCTTTCAATGGCCTCGAGCGTGACAATGAGAACATCGATTCCGGTAAGAGAAGATTTTCTGGTGTTTGGCGCCCCGGCGATCGAAGAGGAGGAGATTCAGGAAGTCGTCGCCACCATGAGAAGCGGCTGGCTTGGGACCGGTCCAAAGGTTGCCGTATTCGAGCACGACTTTCGAGCGTACAAGGGCGCACCGTATGCGGTGGCAGTCAGCTCATGTACGGCTGGACTGCATCTGGCACTCCTCGCGGCGGGCATCGGTCCGGGTGACGAAGTCGTTACCAGCGCCCTCACCTACTGCGCGACCGTCAACGCGATCATCCACGCCGGTGCGACACCGGTGCTCGCCGACGTCGACCCTCGCACGATGAATGTGGCTCCGGCCGCGGTCGCGGGCCGCATCACGCCGCGGACCAGAGCTCTCGTTCCCGTACACTTCGCCGGCCGCCCCTGCGACATGGGTGCCCTCCTCGCGATCGCTCGCAGCCGCAATCTGAACGTCATCGAAGACTGCGCGCACGCCATCGAGACCGAATACCAGGGCCTCAAGGCGGGTACGATCGGTGATTTCGGCTGCTTCAGTTTCTATGTCACCAAGAACGTCTGCACCGGCGAAGGCGGTATGGTGCTTACGCGATGCGAGCAAGATGCCGCTCGCATCAGGACGCTCGCCGTTCATGGCCTAAGCCGGGACACTTGGCACCGGTTCAGCGACGACGGCTACAAGCACTACTCGGTCGTTGAGCCCGGCTTCAAATACAACATGATGGACCTCCAGGCCGCCATCGGGATCCACCAGCTCCGCCGGCTCGAGCGGAATTGGCTGACGCGACGAGAGATCTGGCACCAGTACAACGAAGCGCTGCGCGACCTCCCGGTCACGCGGCCACCGGAACCCGAATCGGACACGCGCCACGCCTATCACCTGTACACGATCCGGGTGGACGAGGCGGTGGCCGGCATCAGCCGTGACGCTTTCCTCGAGTCGATGACGGCTCAGAACATCGGCGTGGGGGTGCACTATTTGAGCTTGCCGGAGCATCCGTGCTATCAGCATCGTTTCGGCTGGAATCCGCAGGACTACCCGCATGCAATGCACATCGGCCGGTGCACGGTGAGCTTGCCACTGTCGGCGAAGTTGACGGACCGGGATGTCGACGACGTCATCTCGGCGGTGAGGCGTATCGTCCCCGCGGCGCAGAGGGGAGCGGGGCGGAGCGCAGCATGATAAAGGGTCTGAAGGGTTGAGCCCATGAAGCTAATTCAACGCCTGCGGCGGAAAGCAGCCCAGCTATTATTCCCCCGTCCGATCTTCGCCACCGACGACGTCAAGATCGGCCGCCATGTTACTTTCGGACGGAACGTTGTGTTCAATTGCTCGCGGGTGCGCATCGGGGACGGCGTCTCCTTCGGTGACAACATCATTGTTAACTCGGACGTGTTCGAGATCGGCGACTATGGAACAATCTACGATTACTGCTTTTTCCCCGGTCCGGGGACATTGCGGATCGGGCACAACTTCTGGCTGGGAACATCCTGCATTGTCGACGCCCAGGGTGGCACGACCATCGGCAACAACGTCGGTGCTGGTGCCCATAGCCAACTATGGACTCACATTCAGTTCGGGGATGTCGCGTACGGCTGTCGTTTTCATGGCTCCCGGTCGCTGGTCATCCAAGACGATGTGTGGCTGGTGGGCCACTGCTTGGTATCACCAGTTCACATCGGCGCCCGCAGCATTGCCATGCTCGGCTCGGTCGTCACCCGCGACATGGAGCCGGATCACTGCTACGCAGGTGTGCCCGCCAAAGACATGACCGACAAGTTTGGGCCGCAGTTCAAGATCAGCACCGTCGAGACCCGCGTGGCCTACCTAGCACGCCGGCTTGATGAGTTCACCCAAGAGACCGGCACCGATGGCATCAGGGAGAGGGTGAAGGTCGTGGCCCGGGCAGAGGACATGAATGGGGGGGGCGAGGGGGTCACCGTGTTCAACGTCGCCGACCGCACTTACCTGAAGCTGGGTACCAGGCTTGAGTACCGACTGATGCGCTTCTTGTTGCCGGACGCCAAGTTCCTGCCGGTCGAGGAAACCGGCACGCACCACCACCGGTCCCCTCCACGATCCGCTCGTCAACCGACTACGCAACCGGTCCCAGCAAGAGTGCGCCGGTCACCACACGCGCGGTCGGCTGATCTGCACGTTCGGTGACGGCTCTTTGTACATCATCGAGCACGAATGACTCGAGCGAACCGGACGGTGGAAGCACCGTCGGCGCTTGGATTGTCCCTATATCGATCTCGCCTCTGTACGAACACACTACGAATCGCTGGTGCTCGTAAACCCGATGTTGTTATGGCGGATGATGAGCGTGTGCCTGTGGTGGAAGAAGTGCGTGCAGTGTGAATCGCTCCCTGCGATGAGTGCGGCAGCATAGGCAAAGACAGCGCTAATGTATGGTTTTCGGAAGCGCGTTTTGCGCTCACTCTTGTGGACCGGCCCCGGGCAGGCCGTGCGCCAGACGCTGATTCTCGTGGTCGGCATCGTCCTGGCCCGCGCGCTGAGCCCGCAGGAGTACGGTCTGGTCGCCATGGTCACCGTCCTGACCGGCCTGGCCGAGCTGTTCTTGGATCTAGGATTCGGCGCGACGATCGTTCAGCGAAAGGACCTTACCGAGGAGCACCTTTCGTCAATCTTCTGGTTGACGGTACTACTCGGGGTCGCGCTGTCGGCGGCAGGGACAGCAGCCGCCCCCCTCGTGGCGGGGTTCTACGGCAAGCCGATCCTCCTCCCGCTCACCATCCTACTCTCGCTCAATTTCGCAATCGGATCCCTGAAAGTTGTTCAATTGGCTCTTCTCAATCGCCAGATGAACTTTCGCCGACTCGTGGTCATCGAGACTGTGGCGATCTTTGGCGCCGGCTCGACAGCGATTCTGATGGCGCTGCACGGTTTCGGCGTGTGGAGCTTGGCGACCCAAGTCCTACTGTTCAACTGCCTCATTGTCGTGCCAATCTGGTGCACGAGTTCCTGGCACCCTCGACTGACCTTCCGCCTCTCGGCGATCCGTGATGTCCTCGGCTTCAGCGGCAACCTGTTGGGCTACCAGATAACGAACTACTGGTCGATGCGAATCGATCATCTACTGATCGGACGGGTCACAGGTGCTGCCTCCCTCGGCATATACAGCAAGGCGTATGAGCTGATGATGTTTCCACTCCGCCAAGTCCACTTCGTCGGTTCCCGCGTCATGTTCCCGGCCTTGTCGTCGATTCAAGGTGATCAGCAGCGTATGAAGCAGATCTACCTGAAATCCGTGGGATGCATCGCGCTGATTTGTTTCCCCCTCATGCTGGGCATCGGCGCAGTTGCGGATTCCATGATTCCGGCGGTCCTTGGCCCGCAATGGGTAGACGTGACGCCGGTACTTCGGATTCTCTGCATCGTCGGCGTGGTCCATTCCATCGGCAGCACCACCGGTTGGATCTTCATGTCGCGCGGTCGAACGGACCTCATGCTCCGATGGGGCATGTTCGCGGCGGTGGTCAAGACGATCGCGATTATCATCGGGCTTCGCTGGGGGGCGATTGGGGTTGCGGCCGCCTATACCGTAGCTGTCTGCGTGTTCTTGGTGTATCCCGCCTTCGCGATCCCGGGCAGACTGATCGGGGTTTCGTTTATGGAAATCGTCCATGTCGTGCGGGCGCCGCTGGTCTGTGCGGTCGTTATGGCCGGTGGCGTCCTCGCCCTTCGGACGGCGATGCCACAAGGTCTCTCAGAGTGGGTGTACTTGGCAGCGCAGGTGCCTGCCGGCATCGCCATTTACTGGCTCCCTGTCCACGCGTTCAAGATCAAGCCCTACAAAGATCTGTGGCACATCGTGCTCGAGCACGTGACGACGCGCCGTGCTCAGCAGCCGCAAGTCGCATAATTACGATCTGCCCGACCACACGTGAGCGCTCTTGACGTGAAGCACTACTCGCAACGGTTGTCTATAGCCGACTCCCTGGTCGTTGTTCATGCCGTGCCTGGCTGCTGGCTCGAGCAGACCCAGGTCTGGCTTTATAACCAGGTGCGTTATCTGCCACCAGGAATCGAGAGCCACGTTGTCTGCCCGACGAGGAAGAACCTCGATCAGTTTCGCCTGCCGAACATCCACGCGCTGGACGCCGCTCCGCGCCTTTGTCGCCTCTGGGACGCCGGGTTGAGGAAGCTCCGCGCGCGACGTCATCTTGGCTTCCTCGTTCGGCAGGCCCGACGCCACAACGCCCGAATCCTCCATTCGCATTTCGGTTCCATGGGCTGGGAGAACCTCAAGGCGGCAAGGATGTTGGGTCTGAAACACATCGTCAGCTTCTATGGCCTGGACGTGAACTATCTGCCACTTCACGGCTGGACCGAACGCTATCTGGAGCTGTTCGACTCCGTAGATCTTGTCCTTTGCGAAGGTCCGCACATGGCGCGCTGTATCGTCGAGCTGGGTTGCCCGACGGAGAAAGTGCGGGTTCATCATTTGGGCGTTTGCGTTGATGAGATCGAATTCAAGCCCCGCCGCTGGGAAGGTTCGGAGCCGCTTCGGGTGCTGTTGGCCGCGTCGTTTCGCGAGAAGAAGGGGCTGCCTTACGCGCTGGAGGCGGTGGGACGGTTCCGGCGACACACGCCGGTCGAGGTCACGATCATCGGTGACGCCGGCGGCTCGGACCAGGATCAGCTCGAGAAGCAGCGCGTTATGGACGTTCTCAAAAAGCACGACCTGATGCCGAAGACTCGCTTGCTCGGCTTCCAACCACATGATGTCCTGTTCACTGAGGCTTATGGGCATCACATCTTCATTTCACCGAGCGTGACCGCATCGACCGGCGACACCGAAGGCGGCGCGCCGGTGACCCTGATCGAGATGGCGGCCACCGGCATACCTATCGTCAGTACCACCCACTGTGACATCCCTGAGGTCATTCTCGACGGGCAAACCGGCCTGCTCGCGCGCGAGCGGGATGTTGACGGTCTTGTCGACCGGCTGATGTACCTCGCGTCGCACCCCGACTCGTGGCCCGAGATGACCAAGCGGGGGCGGGAGCACGTCGAAGCACACTTCGATGCGCGCCGCCAGGGCGAGCGGCTCGCTCACATGTACGAGATGCTCACCGGCCGACCGTATGTCCGCGGCGGTCCTGCCGCGGTGACCCACGCCGCATTACCCAAGGCAGAAACACAGGCGGCATAGGCGGGGTCCGCTTTGTCTTGTTCGCGACACTCAAAAGGATTACGCCATCATGACCGTGGTCCAGCCTACTCCTTCAGCGGTCACTTCTCCGGATCGCACGTCTGCAACAACGGCTGCTGGTATTTCCTGGCTGCAATACGCACGACATCGCAGCGCGTTCCGCAGCCGCTGGCCGTCGATCTGGGACATGAAGATCATCACGAGCTTCTTCGACGATGCGGCCGTGCATGTGGGGCACATCGAAAGCGCTCTTGACGTGGGCGCGACAGATCGAGTGTGGGAGCCGACGATCCGACGACTTTGGCCCGGGGTTGATTATCGAAGCTTGGACATCGACCACACCAACGTTCATGACTATTACGGCTTTGCCGAGGTCGGTGGACAGTACGACCTGGTGACCTGCTTTGAGGTGCTCGAACACGTCGAGGCGAAGGTTTGCCTGGAACTCCTTGAGGGCTGTGTGGATGCCTGCCGACCGGGCGGTTACGTGCTCGTGTCCGTACCGAACATTTTCACGCCCGGCGCGCAGCTGGAGTTCACTCACCAGACCGCATTCAACCAACTTGATTTGGTCGGATTACTAACATGGGTGGGACTCAAAGTGATCGACGCATCGCGCGTCTTCTTCGGATCAGCGCGCCGCCGACTCGCACACCAGTACTTGCTTGCCCCGCTGCATCGGGCGATGAATGTGGACTTCTGCCGATCGGTGGTGGCACTGGCGCGTAAGCCCGAAGCGTGATCCGAGCGGTACAACCGCCATCTCAACCGCATTCGACGACTTGCCATCTCGACGTGGATAATGCGCCGACACAAACGATGAGTAGCACGATGACGCCTCGCACCATGAAGCCGCGGCTGACGGTCGTGACGCTGGTCAACGATGAGGCTTTGTACGCGCAGGCGAGCAAGAGCCTGGCCCGGCAGCACCGGGCCGGCACCGTCCAGTGGATTCCGATCCACGCGGATCATCAAGAGTGGAAGGCCGCGGAAGCGCTGAATCTCGGCATCGACCGGGCCCGAGCCGATTGGGTCGTCTGCGCCCACCAGGACTTGATCTTCCCCCTCGGCTGGTGGATGAACGTCAGTGATCAGATCCGTAGCTGGGAGGAGCGATCAGATCGGCCGGTCGCGGTGGCCGGTCTGGTGGGCGTTCGCGCCAACGGCAGCTTCCGCGGCAGCGTTGCCGACCCGCACGGCTTCTGCCGATGGGGCCCGCTGCCGGCCGCGGTGATCAGCGTTGACGAGCACGTGATCATCATTCGCCGCTCGACAGAATTGCGGTTCGATCCGCAAACGCCGGGCTTTCACTGCTACGGCGCCGACATCGCGCTGGAGGCAAGACATCGCGGCCTCCAGGCCATTGCGATCGACGCTCCGGTGGTTCACCTGTCCAAGGGCTCAATTGATTGGACCTGGAAGCAGGCGGCGGCGTGGTTGCTTTGCAAATGGGGTCACCAGACCCACGGCGTCATCCCTACCTGTGCCGCCACCGTCGCTGACCAGTCGGTTCGCACCGCCCCGCGCCGACTGTTCGTTCATTTCAACCGGCGCCTGAGCGTGTACCGCCGGCGGTTCACAATGTGGCGGTCACCCAAAGCAGGTTCACACCTGCACGACCATGGAATGTTCCGGGCCGCCGCATGACCAACCGTATCCCTATTCTGATTGTCAGCTACTACTTCCCGCCCTGCGGCGGCGCCGGAACACAGCGCTTCGCCAAGTTCGCCAAGTTTCTGCCGAGTTTCGGCTACCAGCCGATCATCGTCACCGCCGACACGTTGACGAAGTCAGCAAGCGCGCCGACGGACGATCTTTCGCTGCTCAACGAGGTCGGCAAGGACGCGATCATCTATCGTGTGCCGAACGGCGCGCCGGCTCGCCTTTCCATTTGGGATCGTCTGCGGTGGCGCGCTGGATTCCGGACCGACCATGAACACTGGGTCGCCCAGGCCAGGCCGACCGTGTTCGAGGCAGCCAGAGCGCATCGGGTACAGGCGGTGATCACGACCGTGTCACCCTACGCCGTCGCCGCGCTGGGGCCGATCGTTCGACGTGCGTGTGACGTCCCCTGGCTCCTGGATCTTCGTGATCCGTGGGCGCTGGACGGCTGGCGGGTGTATCCGAGCTTTCTTCATGCACGAAGCGATTACTCGCGGATGAAGATGGCGCTGCACGGGGCGGATACGGTGATTGCCAACACGCCCGAAGCGAGACGTGCGTTTATCGAGTTGATCGGCGTCAGTGCAGATCGCGCGTGCACAATTCCCAACGGGTTTGACCCCGCGGATTTCGAGGACACCGCATCGTCGCAAACCAGCCGGCGCACCGCCCGGTTTCGACTGGTTCATGTCGGAACATTGCACAATCCGATCAAGGAACAGGCGGTCGGGTGGCGCGCGAAGATGCGAATGTCGCTGCGGCGTATCGACCCGACCGGCCGGTCAGGCCTGTACCTCTTTGAAGCGCTGGCGGCGCTGAAACATGAGCGTCCCGATCTGTTCGCGGTGCTGCAGGTCGATCTTGTCGGCCACGTCCATCACAATCACAGGCCCCTGGCTCGATCGCTGAGGATCGAAGGGCACCTTGTCGAACACGGCACTCTGCCGCACCGTGAAGCCCTTGAGCTCATGCAATGCAGCGACGCAGTCTTCGTGCCGTTACACGGACTGTCCGACGGCAGACGCGCGCTCATCGTGCCGGGCAAGCTGTACGAAGCGATCGCCAGCGAGCGATACGTGCTCGGCTGCCTGCCAGAAGGCGACGCCGCCCGGCTGATTCGCACGAGCGGCTGTGGCGCGGTGTGCCGGCCGGATGACGTGACGGCGGTCACCCGGCGACTGATCGAGCTGCTCAGCTCATGGCGCGACGGCAGGCAACCGGCAGGTGTTCGCCGCTCGGTGCTCGCACCCTTCACGCGCCAGGCGCTGACCGGACAACTGGCCACAGTGCTCGACGCGCTCATCTGCGGGAATCGGCCTGTGCCCCTGGATGATCCCTGGGTTGAACTCAATCGCCTCTCTGTATTTGAGTCGAGTCATTTATAATGCCTCAACAGAGCTTTCTCCACGACTGGCACAACCAGACAACGCTCCATCCGCTGGGCCTGGTGGCGCTCATCGTGCTGGGCGTGGCAGTGATTTTGCTCCCCCGGCGGCTGGCCGTAGTACCCATGGTCGTCATGGCGTGCTTCGTTTCGCCGGCCCAGCGGATTGTCTTTCTCACACTCGACTTCAACCTGCTGCGGATGATGGTGCTGTTCGGCTGGGCCCGCCTGCTAATCCGCAGCGAGCTGTGCGGCCTGCGATGGAAACCGATCGACACCGTCATCGTGCTGTGGGTGCTCAGCAGTACGCTCACCTACAACCTCCTGCACGGCACCGTGGGTGCCATGATCAACCGGTTTGGCTTCATGTTCGACGCCATCGGCATGTACTTCATGTTCCGCCTGCTGATCCGTGACTGGTCAGATATCGCATCGATCGCTCGAAGTGTCGCGCTCATCAGTATCCCGGTGGCGCTTTCTTTCCTCATCGAGAAGAGCACTGGGCGCAACATGTTTGCGATCTTTGGCGGCGTGCCGGAGCTGACGGTCAGCCGAGGGGGCAAGTTGCGCTGTCAAGGTGCGTTTCCTCATCCGCTCCTGGCGGGTTGCTTCTGGGCGTCGCTGATGCCGTTGATTGCATCATTGTTTTGGAGAGATGCCAGAGACCGGATGATGGCGTGCTTGGGTTTGCTCGCCTCGATGACCGTGATCCTCACCTGCACGAGCAGCACACCCCTGATCGTGGTGGTGCTGGGCGCCGTGGTAGCATTCCTGTTTCTGCTGCGCCGGTGGATGCAATGGATCCGATGGGCGGTTGTGGGCCTCGTGATCCTGCTGCATTTCGTGATGAACAATTCGGTCTGGCATCTCCTGGCACGGATCGATGTCGTCGGCGGCTCCGCCGGATGGTACCGCTATCTCCTCATCGACGAAGCCATCAATCATTTCGGCGAATGGGCGCTCATTGGCACCCGATCGACGCGTCACTGGTGGACCTACGGCATGGGCGATGTCACCAATCAGTACGTTCTGGAGGGCGTCAACGGTGGCTTGGTCACACTGTTGCTCTTTCTGGCGACGATTGCTTTGGCGTTTGCGGGAGTTGGTCGGATCTGTCGAACGATCGAGCGCCCGCGTGTCCGAGTCGCCCGCTCTTCCAAGAGGCGGTCCCTGCGGCAACGCTTCACGCTCAGCCAGGCGTTTCCGAGAAGCGCAGCTCGGAGCGCCCTTGAGCCGTCCCACGTACGTCGAGCCAATCTGATCATGGCTTGGGCACTCGGATCGTCGTTGTTTATTCACTGTATCGCGTTCATCGCGGTGTCCTATTTCGGGCAGATCACCATGCTGTGGTATCTGACGCTGGCGATGGTGGGCACGCTCACGCCGAGTTCCCGCGCCGTGTGGGCATTCACCGTCGCTCGTCCGAGAGGACCAACAACCGGCAAAAGCCTCGATCCCGCGTTCCCCGTTTGTCTCATCGTTCCCACGCGCGCTTGATCCCACACGCCGGATAAACGTTCTGCGTGCGGACAGCTGCTTGTAGCGCTGTCCAACGCCAAGTGCCGCGCACGCTTATCGAGGTGTCACTGAACGACCCTCATCTGCGCCGACTTACCGTCCATGGACCTTTCGATCATCATCATCAGCTGGAACACTCGCGACATTCTCCGAGACTGCCTGCGGTCGGTGCACGACAATCTTGGAGACATCGGTGCGGAAGTGTTGGTCGTTGACAACGCATCGACCGACGGTTCTGCCGAGATGGTCGAGCGCGAGTTCAGCGGCGTTCACCTGATCAAGAACGGCACGAACCGTGGTTTCGCAGCGGCCAACAATCAGGCCATTCGCCGCGCGCGCGGTCGATACTTCCTGCTGCTGAACTCTGATACGGTCGTTCTCGGTGACGTGCTCGGACGATCGGTGCGCTACATGACCGAGCACCCTCAGGTGGCCGCGCTCGGTTGCCGCGTGCTCAACCCCGACCGGTCGCTGCAGCCGACATGTTTCGCGTTTCCGACCCTGACGTACTTTTTCCTGGCAGCTACGGGTCTCCACACGCTGTCGTGGCCAAAATTCTTCGGCCACCATCGCATGCGTCACTGGGCGCGCGATGACGAGCGCGACGTTGACGTCGTTACCGGTTGTTACCTGATGATCCGGCGAACCGCGATCGATGAGGTGGGCGCCCTCGACGAGTCATTCTTTCTCTACGGCGAAGAGACAGACTGGTGTGTCAGATTCAAACAGGCTGGCTGGGAGGTGCGCTTCGCGCCGGTGGGTGAAATCATTCACTTGGGTGGCGCCAGCGCAGGGCGGCTCAATGAACGACGCGAGCTACTTCTCGCTGAGGGGCTCATCCGCTTGCACCGGAAGCATGGTGGCGTGATCGCGGCGGCAATCGCATGGACACTGCTCGTATCGCGCCATCTGATTCGCGCGGTAGCCTTGGGCGCTGTTTCCTGCTTCGGTCGATGGTCTGATGCCGCCGCGCGAAGCAAGCTGCACTGGGCCACCGCCGGCAGGTTCGCCGAAGCCTGGCCCCGCCGCACCCGAACCCGCAATCCAGAGGAAAGCACGCATACATTAGCGCAGTCTCCGATCCGATCACCGGCTAGAGCGCAATCGCTGGGACGAAGGCGAAGAGCGTTTCGCATGCCTCGTGGCCGCGGAGAAAGTGAGATGCGGTCGTGCCAACAACGGATTCTCGCCGTTGCCTCCGGCGGCGGGCATTGGGTACAGCTGTTGCGGCTTCGTGCGGCCTTTTCAGGACACCACGTAGCTTATGTAACGGTCAACAAAGCCTATCGATCCGATGTCGGGGCGGAAGACTTCTACGTCATCAACGATGCTACGCGAAGAAACTGGTTCGCGCTCCCGGTCATGGGCGTTCGTCTGGCCTTGATCTTCGTTCGCGTACGGCCGACCGTCGTCGTCACCACAGGAGCCGCGCCGGGATATTTCGGTGTGCGACTCGGGAAGCTGTTGGGAGCTAGAACCGTCTGGCTTGACAGCATCGCCAATGCTGAAGAGGTATCGCTCTCCGGCCGACAGGCGAGACCGTACGCCGACTTGTGGCTCACCCAATGGTCTCATCTCGCCAGGGCCGAGGGACCTCTGTTTGCGGGAGCCGTGGTGTGATATTCGTGACCGTCGGCTCGCAGATGCCGTTTGACCGCCTTATTCGGGCTGTCGACGAATGGGCGGAAGAGCGCGACAAACCGGATGTCTTTGCGCAAGTTGGTAGGACGGACTACATGCCGCGACACATGGGATGGACGGCAGCACTTTCGCCTGCGGATTATCGGCAGCGCGTCTTTGACGCCGATGTGATCATCGCTCATGCCGGCATGGGATCGATCATTACCGCGCTGCAATTTGGCAAGCCGATTCTTGTGATGCCTCGCCGCGGTCCGTTGGGGGAGACGCGGAACGACCACCAGGTCGCCACCGCTGCGCGATTTCGAGCGGTGGACTGGGTAACGGTCGCGATGAACGAGCATGAACTGGCGGAGCGACTCGCTTCACTCGAGCAGCTCACCGCGCCCAGACCGATTTGTTCGCACGCGTCGCTGGAGCTGCTGACGACCGTGCGAGACTTCATTGCCGGTGACCCCCAAATGACTCCAGCCAATGTCAACGGCGGTGGATCCCACCGGATCGCTCTGCCTCCGATGTCGGCAGGTCTTAAGGAGTACAAGGATGTCAAGGCAGCCTGAACAGCGCGCGGCATCGGCTCGTCGTCTATTCGATGGGGTCATCTGCTTCGGCGGCGAGGATTGGTGGTACCACAATCGAGGTCACTACGACATTCGGATGATGCGCGAACTGAGCAAGCGCGTTCCCGTGCTGTATGTAAACTCCCTCGGCATGCGAGCGCCCGATCCGCGCGAGGGCGCGATGTTCTTGCGCCGGGTCTTGCGGAAGTTCGCCAGTCTCAGGCGAGGGTTCGTTCGCGTGGACGATCACTTCGGTGTTCTGAGTCCGATCTCTTTTCCCGGCGAGTGGAGCGCCGCCGTCACAAAGCCGTGGCTCACCAAGCGCGTCGTCGAGGCGGCTGAATCCATGGACATCATGCGTCCGCTGGTCTGGGTTGCCTGTCCGACTGCGGCCGGCGTGATTGATGCGATTGACCGGGTGGGGCTCGTCTATCAACGAACCGATCGTTATGAGTGCTACCCCGGCGTGCAGCCGAGCCGCATCAAGGC
>JAZFYE010000096.1:0-4710 GCA_036475395.1 Phycisphaerales bacterium | reverse complement strand
TACCGCCAACTGCCGTGGGCGCACACGCACCTGTGGCTCGTCGATGAGCGTTGCGTTGCGTTTGATGATGAACGCTCAAACTTCCGAATGATCAACGAGACGATCGTGGTGCACTCGGGGATTCCTGCGGATCATGTTCACCCCATCCCGGCGATATCGGAGACGGCCGATTCGGTCTATGAGTCGCAGTTGCGTGAGGTGCTGCAACGTCGCCAACCCGGGGAGGACCGGCTGGACTTGGTCCTCTTGGGGATGGGTCTGGACGGGCATACCGCGAGTCTGTTTCCCGGCTTGGAGGCTCTGCACGAACGCATACACATCATCCGGCGAGTGGAGGCGAAGCAGGCCGATCCGCCGCAGCGCGTGACGATGACCTTCCCGCTGATCAACTCGGCGCGAATGATCGCCGTGCTGGTGACCGGATCGGCCAAGGCGCCGATGATCGAACGACTGGCCCGCGGACACGAATCGTTGGATGAGCTGCCGATCAAAGGTGTGTTGCCGGCTCAGGGCGAGTTGAAGTGGTTCCTGGACGCCGAGGCGTGTGGATATGCCGAGTGATACGGCGATTGATACTCGAAAGGTGGCACAGCGCCGCAAACTTCAATTCCACACGATGCAGGAGATCTTGCGTGATGTGGAGGAGCTTGGGGCGGTGACGTCCGAGACCGGCGAGTCTATCTGCGCAGACGGCAATTGGACGCCGGCGCAGATCGTTGAACACGTGACGTTCTTCATTGACGGGACGATCGACGGATTCGATTTCACGGCGCCGCTGCTGATTCGGGTACTGGCTCGACCTTTCAAGAAGCGTATCTTGACGAAACCGATGAAGCCGGGGGTGAAGTTGCCGGCCCGGATGAATGTCCTGCTGCCTGATCCGGAGACAACATGGGACGATGCGGTTTCGGCTCTGCGCGATACCGTCGCACGAATCGACAGTGGGGAGCGCATGATGCAGCCAAGCCCGTTGCTTGGAGCGATGACGCACGAAGATTGGGTGAATCTGCATTGCCGACACGCGGAGATGCACTTCAGTTTCATGCATGCCGATTGATGCTTTGTTGGCGACCCGGACCTTCCTCGCGGACTCGTCAGGTCCGGCTTCAGGTGAGGCCGCCCTTACTCGACATGATCGAGAAAGTCCCGCAGGATTTCGGCGGCGGCGAGGGCATCGCGCAATCGCTTCTTCTGTTTGTGGGTCCGACCGGTGCCGGCCATCTGTTGATCGGCGGCGAAGCTCGTCAGGCGTTCATCGTGACAATGCACGTCAAGGCCACATCGCAGCTGCAGCTGTTGGCCGAACTCGCGAACCAGCTTCGCTTGCGGGCCCTCGGTGCCGTCCATATTCAGCGGAAGGCCGAGGACAATCGCATCCGGTGTGTGCTCGTCGATCGCCTTGGTAAGCGCTCCGAGCAGCGGGTCGCCGCACGGCAGCTCGATCACCGTTAGCGGCGAGGCGACTTTCGTCTCGTCGTCGCCGATCGCCAGTCCTGTGCGTTTGTCCCCAAGATCGATCGCCAAAAAGCGCATGCACACCTTCCCCAATTCAACCACCGACAACTAACCACCAACAACTAACCACCACATTCCTCACTGCAACGACTCGTCCACCTCTTGGGCGAGCTCCTTGACGCGTTGGGTTTGTGAGAGCGGGCAGACCAGCGTGGCGTCCTTGGTGTGGACGATGACCAGATCCGTGCAGCCCACGGTCGTAATGGTGTGATTCGGGTCGTCGGAGACGGCCAGGACGTGGCGCGAGTCCAGGTGCGTGGTGCGCGCGTTGGTTCGATTGCCGTGCTGATCTTCGGTCAGCGTTTCACCGAAGCTTGGCCACGAACCGACGTCCATCCACCACACGCCCATGGCGACGGTGCAGACGGTGATGCGCCCGTCCCGTACTGCTCGCTCCATCACCGCGTAGTCAACGCTGATCTTGGGCAGCTTCGGATAAACCTCTTCGAGCACCGCCTGCTGTCTGGGCGTGCCCCAAGCCTCACCAATGCGGTTGACGCCTTCGTACGAGGCGGGCTTGAACCATTGCAGCGCTTCGAGGAACTGCTTGGCCCCAAAGACGAACATGCCGCCGTTCCATCCGAACGTTCCCGCGTCGAGATAGTATTGCGCGGTATTCGCGTCCGGCTTCTCGACGAAGCGCTTGGCGATATAAGCAGCCTGGAACCCGGGGATGGCGTCGCCGCGCTCCACATAGCCGTAGGCGGTGGAGGGATGCGTGGCCATGATGGAAAAGGTCACAAAGCGTGTCGGATCCTGTTCCACCAGCTCAAAGCCCAAGCAGACTTTTCGCCGGAACTCGTTCTGCGGTTCGATGATGTGGTCCGCGGTCAGCACTGCGAACACGGCGTCGGGGTCTTGTTTGGCGAGCACCGCGGCGGTGAAACCGATGGCGTTGACGGTGTCGCGCCCCATCGGCTCGCCGAGAATCTGCTCATCGGTGAAAGCCCCCAGCACCTCGTGGAGTAGCGGGCGATGCGCCTCACTCGTGCACAGCAGCCGGCGCTCCGGCTGTACGACACCCTCCAGGCGCTCGACGGCCAGGCTCAGCAGTGATCGACCGTCGATCAGCGGGATCAACTGCTTGGGCCGATCGCGCCGGCTCATCGGCCAGAGTCGTGTTCCTGCGCCCCCCGCCATGATCATCGCATAGCGCATTGTCGCTTCTCAAATCGTCTCGCCGGGCGGACGATCACCCGCATTGTGTCCGAAACCGCAGGCAGCGTCACGCCGGCTCCTTGAGACGGTAGGCGGCCGTCACCAGGGCGTCGGCGGAATCCAGGCTCGGATCGACGGCCAGGGCTCGTTCAATGAGCCGGTGGGCCTCGGGGTTCGATTCACCCAGTTGGCACAGCGCGGCCAGCGCGTCACCGATCATCGCGGTGCTGCTCGGCTCGGCCGACGAATTCGGATCGGTCGAGCTCGCCGACGGTTTGAACTCGAGAAAGCCGTCCACTTTGCCGTGGAGCTGGGCCACGATCGTTTCGCTCGTCCGTTTGCCGATCTCCGGCAACGAGGTGAGGAGTTGAACGTCCTTGGCCGCGATCGCCTGGGCGATGACCGGATGGGGTAGGCGCATCGCTCGTAACGCCTTGCGCGAACCCAGTCCCTTGACGGTGGTCAGCAGCTCGAAAAAGGCCCGCTGCTCGGTCGATCGAAACCCAATGAGCCGGGGCACATACACCGCGCCTTGCCCCTGGCTCTCCAGCACGTGCAGGGTGTGAAACTCGACGCGTGTACCGAGCGCTCCGCTCAACGGTTGCTGCTCGACGGCCGGCACCAACAGTTCATACGTCAGCGACCCACAGGCAAGCTCGACACGGCCGTCCTGAGCCGCCACCAGTTCACCCTCGATGCGGCAGATCATCACGGCATCGTACCGGATGGTCTGCACCCTGACAGTGTGGCCTGGCCGGTTTCGCTCGGTCGCCAACCAATCTCAAGAAACGGCGTCAGGCCCCGCGGCCCGTGGGGCGCCGAACGGATCGACCACGTCGACCTGAGTCGGCGCCAGCGGCTCGTCGCAGAGCGGCCAGCCGGTCGCCTCGGCCAACAGGTGACGAAGCGTCTGGGTGATCGCAGCCGGATCGCGCTCGGCGCCAAACTCCAGACGGTCGATGAACCTGACTCGGGCGCGGCTGCGGCTGGTGAGGGCCGACCCCAGCCGAGTTGCCTCCGGGGTGCCGCTGATCCACAGCAGCAGTACCGGCGCTTGCGTCTTGGCGATCATGAAGCCGACCCCGGGATGGAATGGGCGGACCTGATCGCGCGGTCGTACGAGCGCCCCTTCGGGAAAGACGCCGAGGACGCCCCCGGCTTGCACATGCCGGATCGCCTCTCGCGCCGGGCCGAAGTCGCGGCCATCTCGGGCCACAGGGATCATCCGCTGGTGACGCCACAGCCAGACCAATTGGGGGATCATCATGTCGCCGGCCATCATCCAGCGAATCTCAAAGCGGCAGGCGGACTGGATCAACACCGGATCGATCGGGCTTGCGTGATTGGAGACCACAATCAGGCCACCCGGTCGGTTCGTCTGCGGTACGTGTTTGAGTCCCTCGTAGCGGGCCCGATGCATCAGATGGCTGTACACCCGGGTCGCTAAAACCATCAACCCTGTCACCGGATCGCCGCCCGGTCCGCGGGAAAAGAACCATAACCCCCCCCACCTCAGACTGAGCGCCAAGGCGATCCAGCCGGCAACGGCGAAAATGACTATCAGCAGCGGGGGCATGACGGGGTGGTACCGTCCGGCGGTGGAGGTGCGTTGTCAAACACCGGGCTCTTTAGGGATCGGAACCCTCGGCGACGGGCGTGGCAAGGGCCCCAGCCGCTCGTATCCTCTACGAAAGTTGAAAGACCGTGGAGTGACCGCGGGATGAGGGCTATTGTCACGGAGTTTGCGCTGACTCACTATGCCCCGCCGCGATGACATCAGCACGATTCTGATCCTGGGTTCTGGGCCGATTGTCATTGGCCAAGCCTGTGAGTTTGACTATTCAGGGACCCAGGCGTGCAAGGCCTTGCGGGAGGACGGCTACCGCATCGTGCTGGTCAACTCGAATCCCGCGACGATCATGACCGACCCGGAGTTCTCCGACCGCACGTACATCGAGCCTATCACGCTCGAAGCAGTCACCAAGATCATCGCCAAGGAGAAGGCCAACGGCACACCGATTGACGCTCTGCTGCCGA
>JAZFYE010000095.1:0-3185 GCA_036475395.1 Phycisphaerales bacterium | reverse complement strand
ACGAAGAGAGCTTCTCGCCAACGGTTTTCATTTCAGGCGATACGCAATGGCAGATCCCGGCCGGGATCGCCCTTACGGCTTCCGGTCGCGTACAGAGCACGGTGCAATTTACGCTCACCGGAGGCGGTGGCGCTGGAGCGCGCTTCGCTGCACTTCAACTCAACGGCACGATCACGCTCGAAACAGTAGCCGCTCAAGGCGTGATGGATCTCTACTCCGTGAATTGGAACGGAGCGACGTTCGACACCGGAACGCTACTGCGGCTCGAAACGATCATCCCTGGCGGTGAAGATCTACGCGATCAGCAGACCGTCGTGGGTGTCGTACTCGGCGCGATTCCACCGCAGGAGCACGACCGGATCGCGAATCGTTTGGAGAACATCGAGCGCGTTCTCAACGGGATCACGCTGAACATCGTGCCCGGTGGTCCTAGCATTGGCCCAATTGCTGCGGCGTTCCCGCCAGGAACGATCTTCGAGGCGCGACACTCATTCCTCACAGTTTCAACTACGCGGTTGGGGACGGTTGGCGTTACCAGCGTTGTGAAAGACAGCGCCAACATCTCAAACATCAGTTTCGTGGGCACGCTAGATGTAGATATCACAGCCTCGGGCGCGGGCGGACTCGACACCGGAGTTGAGGCTTCGGACACTTGGTATGCCGTCCATGTCATCGGAGATTCGACGGGAGTAAATGCGACGAGCATCCTTCTGTCGGTAAGCTTCACCTCCCCGACTCTGCCGATCACGCACGATATCTTCCGCAGGGTTGGCGCCGTGCGCAACGACTCAGCCAGCGACTTCCTTTCGTTCGTGCAAGCCGGCCTCGGGAATGATCGCTCCTATATCTACGACGACGAGACAGCGACGGCTCTGAATGTTCTCTCGGGCGGGAGCGCCACCGTCTTCGCTACCGTCGATCTCTCAGACTTCGTGCCCGAATCTTCCACGCGGGCATTCTTGCGGGTGGACTTTGACCAGGGCGCTGACGGCAATTCAGTGGCCATCCGCGTTCCGGGTTCATCGACTTCGCTGGCAGAGAGCTACCAGATGCTGGATCCTGGCGACCTTCCGAATGCACCCCCGCTAACCTTCTGGCTGATGGAAGCGCGCACCGATGCCAACCAGGATATCGAGTACGAGGTATCGAACGTCCTAGACAACGTGGATATCTCGGTGCATGGCTTCATCGACGAGGTATAGGAATGGCTGACTGGAATGCGATCATAGAAACGTCGAGCGGGGATCTGCTGCGGCATGGCTTCTCGGCGCTGACCGCTGGCGGCGGCGAAACCTTGCTCGGTGCAGCGGTGCGTCCTCGCGAGCCAATGATTCGGCCAGCACAGCAGCGGCGCAACCGCTCAACCCGGAGCGACACCACACAGTTTCATCGCTGGAATGGATCAGCATTCGTGCTCACGGGCAGGGATCTCGCGGATGTCAAGCGCGACAAGATCCAGAGGCTGCAAGTCCGCATGGAGCTTTTCGTTGAGCAGCGCTACTCGACTACCGAGCGCCTTGACCTGATCATGCTGATGACCGAAGGGCTCTCCAAGACCTTTCCCAACCGCATCGCCACCGTGCAGACTTGGATCGATTGGATAGGGTTGACAATCGATGAATTCGCAACGAAACGCGCCGCCGTCAATGCCGCGACGTCCCCTGCGGAAGTACGCGCGGTCAGTCTCGATTTGGCTGCTCTCCGCACGGCAGATCCGAATGTGAGAGTTCGCCAAGTAAGGAACGAAACAACTTAGGGGGGTTTACCATGAGAACTCTACTCTTGGCGCTGGGGCTTGCGTTCATCGCGACCGCGGCTGGCGCTCAGGATATCGGGCCCGTTCGGCCGGACGCGGTTCTCCAGAGCGCGGGCGACATTCAGGCGACGACTTCGTTCGTCTCGGATGGCTCGTGGACGAATTGCTACATACTCGACGGGGACGATCCGACCGTCGTGGCCAACCGTTTCGAGTGCAAACCGATCGGCGACCCCAGCGGCATTACCGTCGCGCATCTCGTGATCGTGACGCCGACAGGAGGGGATGTGGTCGTGCGCGGGGTTACGGTCAACGCGGCCGGACTCGTCAGCGCGCCAAGCATCAATAAGAAAACGGTGCAGAGCATCCCGTTCGGGCCGAACCTTCTGTCGGATTCGACCGAAGGCCAAGCGACGGGGATGGAGGGGATGGCTTAGATGGCTCTGACGGGCAAGAACCGGACGCCCGCGCTCGGCGAGATGCTGGGCGCCGGGGCGCTGATCGCCATCGTGACGGGCGCGATCACCTTCGCAACTTCATGGGGCGGAGCGCTCCGCGCGATCGAGGATCACGTCAATCCTGAGAAGCACGCGCTGATCGTGCTGGCGGGCAACGTCGAGACCGGCGCGAAGATCGCCGTGATTGAGAACGAGGTCGGGAACGTAAAGACGGCCGTGCTGAAAAACACCGAGACGGCAGAGGAGCTGAAGGGCGAAGTGGCGGGGGTTCGTAGCGATCTACGGCTGCTACTCGAACTCAATCGGCGCGCACTCGCCAGGCCACCGCCAGTAGCATCCGAGACGTCGGTGGCTCCCCCGGAGGAGCCATCGGCATCCTCTGGCGGATCGCCCTGATGGCCACCTCGGCGATCGGCCTGATCGACCGGCTCGTCATCCACCATTCGGCATCGCCGCTCATTACGAGCTTCGAGGATATCGTCGCCTGGCACACGAAGCCGAAGCCCGAGGGCAGAGGCTGGCCGTTCATCGGCTACCATTGGGTGATCCTTGCCGACGGTTCGATGCGAGTCGGGCGACCGATGAACGTCCGTGGTGCACACGCGCCTCCGAATAGGGGCCGGCTCGGCGTGTGCCTCGTGGGAAACAACGTCCAAGATGGGGAAGGTTGGACGATCGAGCAGATCGGCGCGTTGCGCCGTCACATCGATGCGGTGCGTCTGCTGATTCCCGATGTAGTAGTCAGCGGCCACCGCGACGTCATGCCAGCCGGCCATACGGTCTGCCCCGGCTTGGACGTGCGATCTCTGCTCTTGGAGGGTTAGCACATGCTCCGAATCCTGATCGCTACATGCTTGATTTTCCCAAGCATCATCCTCGTGTTACTTGTAGTTTGGATAATTGGTGTCGCTCTCGGCGAGTATAGTTGGAGCTAGATCAGCGTGCCTTCACTAACCCTTCATAAGAGAATT
>JAZFYE010000094.1:0-2111 GCA_036475395.1 Phycisphaerales bacterium | reverse complement strand
GCTTGGAGCGGAGTTTTCTGTGCGAAGACATTCCGTCTTCACCAAGTATTCCTGAGCTCCCTCAGCTTCAGGAACACCGTCTTTGGGTCCGGATCTTCGGGTAGGTCGTGGAAAGCCTCGCGCAGTCTCTTGATTACTGTAGGGCTGTGAAGCCGAAAGAACGCGTTGATCTCTTTCTCAAGGGCGAGCGTTGAAACGAGCGCGTTGTTCGGATCCTGGTGCTCGACCTCGTCGAGAAGCGCCGTTGCCCGCGCGTTATCGGGCTCTCGGTCGAGCGTGAATCGCAGGTTATTGGCGATGTAGTCGTGACCGGGGTAGATGAGCGTCTCATCCGGCAGGTTAGCGAGCCGGGTCACGAAAGTGTTGTAGAGCTCGTTGGGGTGACCGCCATTGTGGCAGTTGCCGGCGCCGGCGTTGAACAGCGTGTCGCCACAGAAGAGCGTGGGCGAGTCGGTATGAGACAACAGGCACACATGGGACATGGTGTGCCCAGGCGTGTCCAGCACCTCGAACTCTACCGTCCTGCCGACCTTGATGATGTCGCCAGCGCTGAGACCACGATCAATGCCAGGGATTTTGTCCTCGGCGTTCTTGTGCGCCGAAAGCTTTGCGCCCGTAGCCGCGATCATCGCCGCGTTGCCCCCTGTGTGGTCACCGTGTTCGTGGGTATTGAGCACCTGCGTGATCCCCCACCCGTGGCGCTCGGCAGTGGCCAAACACTTCACGTGGTCGAGGGGGTCGATCGCCAATGCCTCGCCGGTCTCGGGGCAGGCGATGAGGTAGTTGAAATTGCGGTAAGCGTTCGCAGTCCATATCTGCTCAACGATCATGGCGTGCTCCCTTACTGGCCTGTCCACTACTGTAACCCGTATCGGCATGATGGTCACAGGAGTCAATCCGCTAAATTCCTTCGGCAGCGGTTCGACCGCAGCCAGTGCCTCCTCACGAGGCAACACGTTTTCAGCAAAGGCTCGCCGCCGCGGCCGCTATGTCACGTTCCAGCTGGCCGAAGTCGCCGTGCCCCGCGATCTGTTTCAGAAGATCCTGCGGCTGATCGGTGATCTGCGACCATGCTCCACTCCAGCGTAGGCCGGTGACATCGACGGCACGTCAAAACGACAGGTGAGGTGTGTCTGCATGACGAGAAAATTGGCCGAATGGCCTTTCGAAAACGGTCAAACCGAAAACGTCGGGCCATCAGATGGCTGCCGAGGGAATGCCGTTCCCTTGGCGGCTGAATCGAAGTACGGTTTCCGCGAACTTGGAGCTTATCTGGGAAAAGTCGGATCAAGGAAGCGGCTTGGGAGGGCGACTCTCGTCATTCGAAGAACCGATTGCTGACTGATATCTGAAGTTGTAGGCTCGACGACGTTCCCGGTCCGAACATTCGGGTAGGGCGCTCGGCCATTGCGGCGGACTGGGGACACCCGCCCGGTCGCAAAGAGACGCCGAGCGGCCTGTCGTCGACGGGGGTGAGGCACCATGGAGGCGCCGACCAAGGGCGCAGAACCGGAACGAGGCAGCGAAGAAGAAGGGGCGGGCGCCGGAGCACGTGACGGTGCAGGCGGACGTTCGCGCCGTGCTGCGATCCTTACCGTGCTGATCACCGAGTTCATCGTGCCGCTCGTCATAGTCACGGGTATCGGGCTCGGCCTCATGGGCGCCTTCAGCCCGCCGGAACAGGGCTATCTGGTGGGTGCGCTGCGCGTCTTGCCGTTTCCCGAGTCGGCCGATGACACGCTGATCACCACTCGGGGCGGCAGCCTGGAACTCAAGCCAAATATCCTGGCCGCGCCCGTCGAAGGCATCGTCTGGTTGGGTCCCAACTTGATCTTCGACGAGATTTTCGAATCCGACCGGCCGGTACCGGCGTTTCCTGGAAAATTCCCTTCAATCCGTGTCCGGCTCGGCGACGTTGTGCGCGTGGGCACTCTCGGCGAGGCGCAAGCATTCGTCGGGGTGATCCACGATCCACTCCTTCGCTTCGAGCGCGAAACCGCAGCACCCCTGCCACCCGCGGCATCGTGGGGTGGAATTATCCGCCCGGCCCAGGCGGAAGAGGAACCGGCCCAGGCGGAAGAGGAACCGGCCCAGGCGGAAGAGGAACCGGC
>JAZFYE010000093.1:0-8906 GCA_036475395.1 Phycisphaerales bacterium | reverse complement strand
CCGGCAAGACCACGCTGGTCGAGGCGATGCTCCACGAGGCGGGCGTGATCGGCCGGGTCGGTCGCATCGAGGATGGCAACACCGTCTGCGACTACGACGAATTGGAGAAGGAACTCAAGCAGAGCCTCGACAGCGCGATCGTTCATTTCGATCACGCTTGCGCGCACGTCAATCTCATCGACACTCCCGGCGCATCCGACTTCTTAGGCAAGGCGATCAGCTCGTTGCCCGCGGTCGAGACGGCGATGGTTCTCATCGACGCCGCGGTCGGCATCCACACCGTCACGCGCCGTATTATGAAGGTCGCTGAGGAGCGCAACATCCCGCGTCTCATCGTCATCAATAAGATCGACCACGCCACGGACTTACCCGGCCTCGTCAGCGCTGTTCAGGAAAGCTTCGGGAATGTATGTCAGCCGGTGAACCTGCCCGCTGACGGCGGAACGTCGGTCGTCGATTGCTTCGCCAATGATTCCGGATCAAGCGATTTCGGCGATGTCGCCGGTCACCATACCGCCATCATCGAGCAGGTGGTCGAAGTTGACGAAGCGCTGATGGAACAATACCTCGACCAAGGCGAGGTCAGCACCGATCAGTTGCACGAGCCGTTCCAGAAGGCCATGCGCGAAGGGCATCTGATTCCGATCTGCTTCACGTCGGCGCGTGAGACCGTCGGCGTAAAGCAGTTGATGGACGTTCTCGCCTCACACTGTCCGAGTCCGGCGGAAGGAACTCCCGCCGTATTCACCTACACCGAAAACGGCGAGAAGAAGGAGCACCTCGCCGTGGCCGATGCCTCCAAGCCGCTGGCCGCTCACGTATTCAAAGTCTCCTCCGATCCGTTCGTGGGCAAGCTTTGCGTCTTTCGCGTTCATCAAGGCGGCGTTGGGTCGGATGTCAACCCCTACATCGACGATGCCAAGAAAGGCACCCGCCTTCCGCACGTCTTCAAGGTGCAAGGCAAGAACCACGAGGAAACGAAGCAGATCATCGCCGGTGACATCGGCGCCGTCGCCAAGATCGAGGAAATCGAATACGACTCGGTCCTGCACGACGGCTCGATCGGCTCGGATCTGCGCTTGCGGTCCGTGGCCGTGCCCAAGCCGATGTTCGGCCTGGCCATTGAGGGTACGAGCAAGGGTGCCGATACCAAGCTTGGCGAGGCCCTGACCAAGCTCGCCGCCGAGGATCCGACGCTTCAAGTTGAGCGCGTACAAGCGACGAGTGAGACGGTGCTGCGCGGGCTCGGCGAGCAGCACCTGCGCGTCAAGTTGAGGTTGCTCAAGGGTCGCTACGGCGTCGAGGTGGCCACGCGCCCGCCCACGGTTCCGTATAAGGAAACGATCACCGCCAAGGCCCAAGGGCATCATCGCCACAAGAAGCAGACCGGCGGCGCGGGGCAGTTCGGCGAAGTCTACCTGCGCGTCGAGCCGCTGAACGCCCAGGATGACGACGACGCCCGGCGCTTGGAGTTTGTCGATGAGACCTTCGGCGGTTCGATTCCGAGACAATACCTGCCTGCGATCGAAAAAGGTATTCGAAAGGTGATGTCCGACGGCGCCATCGCCGGCTACCCGATGGGCGGCATCAAGGTCAGTGTGTATGACGGCAAGCACCACCCCGTCGATTCCAAGGAAGTCGCGTTTATGACCGCCGGTCGCAAGGCCTTCATCGACGCGGTGCAAAAGGCCAAACCCGTACTGTTGGAGCCGTTCGTCACGTTGGAGATCACCGTGCCGACGGAGATGATCGGCGACATCTCCTCGGACATCTCAGGCCGGCGCGGCCGCATCCAAGGCACGGAGATGTTGCCCGGCAATCAGGCGGTGATCAAAGCTGAAGCACCGTTGTCGGAAGTGATGAGCTACGCCAGTCAACTCAAATCGATCAGCGGTGGCGCCGGTTCATACTCCATGGAATACAGCCACGACGAGCGCACGCCGCCCAGCGTCCAAGCCGAGGTCGTCAAGAAGTTCAAACCCAAAGCCGACGACGACTGACCTGAAGACAAAGACAAGTACCTGCGAAGTGTTTAGCGGCGATCTCTCCGACCCGCGGGTGTCGGCAGGTTGGCCGTGGCATTGCGGCACCATCGAATCACCACCATATCCAGGGTCGCCTCAACACTACATAGACAAAATGTGAATAGTGGCGGTGGTGTTGTCGATTATGTAGTTGAGCGTCATTCGCCAAGGACGCGCAGCGCCATGCTTTTCGCCGCACTCATCACCTTCGCTCTGGCCGTCTGTGTCACGGGGTTGCTCGGCCTGGGCGCGGCGATGGTCTATAAGGGATTCCGCGGGACCTTGATCGACGGGCATCTTCACTGCGGTCGATGCGGGTACGACATGGTGGGGCATCAGCATCGGCCGGCCCGCTGTCCGGAGTGTGGGTCGGATCTGCGCGTGCCCGGCATGGTGCGACTCGGCGCACGACGGCCGCACAAGAGACTCATCGGACTCGGACTGGCGTTGATCGCATTGAACGTCGGCGGACTCATCGGGTGCTGGAAGCTCGGCGAAGTGCGACCGACGAGTTCGAGCTTGGCGGCCGCGCCCGGTCTCGGTCTCGGCCGTCGGACGGTCATCTTTGTCACGACCACCGACCGATTGGCCGACCTGGACTTCGGTCCAGACGAGCGAACCGTGCCCGAGCCGTCGGCGCCTGATTCGAACGACGCCGCCCGCCGATCCACGCGCGTCGAGTTGATTCTCGCTGATACGACGATTCAACTGCCGCCGCGTCGTCGGGAATCGGTCCAGCCGGTGACGTTGACGATGTGGGGCTTTGACCAGCGTGTTTGGCCCAGCCTTCGGGGCTTGCGCGCTCAGGTGATGCACGTCATGCCTCCAGCGTCGCCAAACGACGAGCGGTTTCTCGAGCCGGGCATACGCAGATCATGGCTCGTCTTCGCTGAGCTGGGCACACCGGCCGATCGTTGATTGCGGCATGCAAATGGGGGTCGGTCATCCTGGCGCGCGCAGGATTCGCAGCGGCATAGGGATTAGTTTGCGCGCGCCACAGACGCCGCGCCCCGAAGGAAATTTGGCGTGCCAACAACGACGATGTCCGCATAGAACAACAGCTCCTTTCATCGAAGGTCCGGCGGCTGTGTCTGCGCGCGCCGGGGAGGTACTTTCGGTCAGTCGCTCAGCAGAAAGTGGTCTGACGGCTCGCCAGGCGGGATATTTTTCTTACAATTCTGAGCGGACCTGTGTGATTCAGTGCCTCTCACGCGCGCGCCATCGTGGCATCTGGGCATCAGGGCATCGAGGCATCACCAACGAGCTGCCGCGTCGCGGCTTAACTCATTTTGGTGGCGTACCAGCGTTTCTTGGCAGCAAGAAACCTAAATGGTGGGCCGTGTGAATGCGATGCAATTTCACCAGCGTTTCCTTATCCAACATTCCAAATAGCGGCGATGGTTGAAACGATCCTGTGTGTGTCTGCAGGCGTTCCACTGCCTGTTTGAGCCTCGCTACCGCTTCCGCGTCCTTGCCCCCGGTATTCGGCACCGTCCGCTTGTCGGTAGGAATACGCTCCGGCCAAACGCCTGATTCCAATACCTTCTTCAATCGACCGGGGGCCACCGTATGTTTCAGGAGCCAGCACCCTACATTGATCGGGAATGGGAATCTGGGAAACCCGTCAATTGGGTAATCCATCAACACCGCTAAGTGATGACAACACTGTGTCAGGTCCCAATTCCCGGCCAGCTCGTACCCGTTCGCCAATAAGTGCTCTGCGTCACGAACAGCCTCGTCGAGGGTTGCGAATCGTAGTTGTCGTCGTTTAACGGACATTTCCCATTTGACCTTCGCCCGGGTCCACCGCCGAGCTTTCGGAGCACGAGTGTAGCGCTCCCCCCCGGAAACCCAAGTTGCAGTCGCTTGCTTGGGACCCGAATCGACGGTGACAGGCCGGCCCCGACAAAGACTCCCGTCCCCGCTTCTTCCGATATCAGTGATCCTCACACGGATGACGACAGGGGATGACGACAACGATTCGCGACAACGAAACACGATCCGATACTCTAGGCGAGTCTAGCCCTTGCGTTCCGCCAGGCTTTGGAGTGCGGCCATCATCGACTTAGACGAGTCGGCTGACATCTTGCCGAAGTCGATGGTGCTGCTCGAGAAGAGGGCCGTCAGCGTGGCCAGGTTGTCGAAGCCCGTCTCGGCGACGATCTCGAGCGTGTCCGCGATCCCGTCGTGCTGTGACGCCATGCGGGTGCTGTACCTGTAGAAGCCCACGAGGATCTGGACGACGAAGACCAGAATCAAGACCGATCCCACACGCGTGCCCAGCGTGGAGACCACAACGCCGAGCGCCCGGTCGCCGGACGGGGCGTCGCCCGCGCCTTGCATGCCTTGTACGTATTCCTCCAGCGTCCTGTCGACCTTGGTCAAGAGGGTGCGCGCCTCGTTCGCTACCAGGCTCCACGCGCCCGCACCTTCACGTGTCGCCTTGAGATTCGACCCCAGCTCCCAGCTCAACTCGCCTAGATCCCTCGCGGCGATCTTGACAATTTCGAGCGTCTGGATGAGCTGATCGGGCACATCACGACCGAGAATCTCCTCGAGAATCTCTCGACCCGGCGATTCGTCCTCGGCCCTGAGCTCGTTCAGGACCGCCAGCATCTCATCGATCCCAGTCCTCGCTAACCCGAGCAGACTGGCCAGCTCCGTTCGGAGCGCCTCGGCCTGCTCGGCGGTCGCGCCCTCGAGCGTGGCCAGCGCGGAGAGTTGCTTAAGGGTCGTCTCGATGCGCGGGTGGATGTCCGCGAGAACGGCGACTGCCTGCGCAAGAGCGTCCGCTCTCGCCTCCTCACGTTTGATCACGGCGTCAAGGAGCGGCCCAAGCCGCTCGTTCTGCTCTTCGACAGATAGCCTAGTCACTGCGAGGAGTTGCCCAAGCTCCTGGATCGCCTCACCGGACTCCCCCAGGACGCGCTGGTAGTCGTGCGTGAGGGCTTCGACCTGGGGGAGTATCGCCTCCACACGGCCGAGCGCGCCGTCCAGCACCGGCTGCGCCTTGTCGATCGTCTCGCTCACTTGGCCCAGGACACGCTGCTGGGTCGCGACGATCTCGCGTGTCGTGATCTCGCCGGCAAAGGCGAACAGGTAGAGGCCGATCCCGAGGGCGCAGAGGATGAGCACGAGGATCCCGTACGACGTCGATCGCATCATCAACGACTGGCGTCGGCGCCGCCGGACAGCCTGGGCAATGGAACGAGCCGCGACGGCGCTTAGCGCGACGTGATTGACGGCTTGATCCGGCATCCGAAGACGACCTCCGCTGGTGCTCAGTGAGAAGGCGGTAGCTGCGTGGTGCTACCGCTGAACGCGTTCATGAACCCCAGCCAGCCGACCCCTATCACCCCCGAGAGTCCGACATTTCCCATTTGACCTTCGCCCGGGCCCACCGCCGAGATTTCCGAGCGCGAGTGTAACGCGCCCCGCCGGAAACCCAAGTTGCAGTCGCTTGCTTGGGACCGGAATCAACCGTGACAGGCGGAGTCCTGCCCCAAGACCGCGGCCTGGAGGCCCTGTCGGACCGCTTGGGCAGGGGTGGGGACAGATTGACATTGCAGACCCCTCGTCGTTAGATCAATGGCTAAGCGCGCCTCTGGCAGACGATCCAGAGCCGTGTTATACGGACAGAAAACCAAAGTTCCGCATGTTATGCGGATCAGTCTGACAATTGTTAGGCCTTGGAAGGGCCTTGGAAACTGCTATGGCTGAAGACTGGCGAGAATTTGAGAAGCTGGTGGCACGGATCGAACGGGCCATTGGCCCCGTTGGGGGAATCGTCAGATCTCCGGACTACGTCAGGGACTCCGTCACCGGAGAATTGCGTGAGGTTGATGCGTCCATCCGCACGCAAGAAGACGTGCCACCCATCCGCATCCTGGAATGCCGGGATCGGGCAAGGGTCGAGGACGTGATTTGGATCGAACAACTTGTCACCAAGAGCCGCGATCACGGAGTCGCAACAACTGCGGTCTCTTCGAAGGGCTTCAGCAGATCGGCCACCACAAAAGCCAACCATTACGGGATTGAGACTCGGCAGATCTCGGAGCTAACACAGGACGAAATGCTCGGCTGGGTGAAGATAAAAGAGGTCGTACACAGGGTCTATTTCCCGGGTATTGAATCCGTCAAACTTGAGATGTATTGCGAGCCGGGAGAAACAGTCGGCAAACTCCATCCCAACGTAATCAAACAAATCAAGGCGGGTCGAGGTGACGCACCGGTCTTCATTCGACACGCTGATGGTAAGGCGTTCACCGCCTGCCAGATGCTCGACGCAGCGGTCAGGAAGGGGTTGGACCTTTTCACTGGCGTCCCAGACGATGGCACGAAAGTTCGTAAGCAGGCAGCCATCAAGTTTGAGAAGGGCCTGTGCCATGTTCAGACGGCGCGTGGCCCTCGTGACTTAGGCAAGCTGGTCCTAGGCGTCGATGTGCATGCGACAAACTCTTCCTCTTCCCTGCCAGAGAAAGGGTTCTGCTATCACGGAAGCGGGCGCCCAGCGACTTACGGAATCGAGACTGAAGCAGAAGTCCTCGGGAATGACATCCTTGTGTCGTTTCACAAGCAAACCGATTCCGACGTGTTGGTCGTGACGATCACGAGGCAGACGGACAAGCAGTGAACAACTGAGGAAGAGCATTCAGGATCTAACAAAACGCTGCACCTGACCGCGGCGGCCCCGATCCCGATGGAATCGGGACATGTGGAATCGGGACAGGCTTTCCCGGTTCGCTGGGGGTGAGGAATGGCGTGAGGTTTGGGAGAAGAATCCCAGGGATGGAATCCTGGGCTTTGCGAGGAACCCCTCGGCTTTGAAGAAAGCGGTTGATTGGGTTTGGAGGTGGACCGGGCCGATCAGACTCGGGCCTGCCGCATTGCCCAGGCGTGGCGGAGGCTCGGGAGGCCGATGGCGAGGTAACCGACGGCGAAGAGGATGAGGAACGGGACGCCGATCATGACGAACGGGCGGGTGACGCTCAAGGCGATGCAAAGGATCATCAGGCCGGCCAGGATCAGCTCGATCGTTCCGCCGGGAAGTCGGGGCCGTCGCTTACGCAGGATGGGGTCGGGGTCGCTGGCCTCGGCCCCGGCGAACTTGGGGGTGCGGACGAAGGGACTTTCTATTCCTATCAAGGCTTCGAAGGCAGCCTTGGAGTTCAAGACGTTGATTCCGACGCCGATCGCCATGAGGGCGGGCAGGCGGCCCACAGTGCGCCAGAAGCGGTAGCCCTGGGCACATTGGGAGACGATGTAGAAGGTGCAGGCGGCGATCATCCCCAGCACGAGAAACGCGCCGCCGAGGCTCAGGGCGGCCACCGGCTGCATCTCGTAGATGGGCAGGGCGACGTACAGCCCGGGCAGTGCCAACAGAATCAGCAACAGCACGGCGATGTAGGGCACGGGGGCCGTGAGGTGGAAGAAGGCCTCGATCTTCGTGGCCAGGGACGCCTTGCTGCGAAAGATGCGCGGCAGCAGTTTAATCGCCGTCTGCATCAGGCCCTTGTTCCAGCGGTGTTGCTGGCTCATGAAGGCGCTGACCGTGGGCGGAACCTCGCCGGGGCACGTCACGTTGGGCAGGTACCTGAATCGCCAGCCCGCGAGCTGCGCGCGATAGGACAGATCGGTGTCCTCGGTGAGCGTGTCGTGCTGCCAGCCGCCGGCCTCTTCGATGCACGTGCGGCGCCAGACGCCGGCGGTGCCGTTGAAGTTGAACCATCGACCCCGGCAGGCCCGCGCCGTCTGCTCGATGACGAAGTGCCCGTCCAGGAGCATCGACTGGACCTGCGTCAGGATGGAGTCGTCGCGGTTGAGGTGGGCCCAGCGGGTCTGCACCATTCCGATCGCGGGGTCGGTGAAATGATGGATGGTGTTGTGCAGAATGTCCGGCGGCGGCACGAAGTCGGCGTCGAAGACGGCGATGAACTCGCCGGTCGCAGTGGCCATGCCGTTGGCCAGCGCCCCGCCCTTGAACCCCTCGCGATTGGTTCGGTGAAGGACTTGGACGTCATGTCCTGCGGCCCTCATCCGTTCGCAGCAACGCCGGGCGATCTCGGCGGAGTCGTCCGTCGAATCGTCTAGGATCTGAATGTGAAGCTTGTCGGGCGGATAGTCGAGCCGGCACGACGCCATGATGATGCGCTCGGCCACGTGTCGTTCATTGAACATGGGAAGCTGGACGGTGACCGTGGGCAGGGTGCCGAACCGCCCCATCGGCTGCGGTGCGGATTTCCACCCCTTGTTGCGAAGAAAGACGCACACGACCCAATAGCGGTGGAGCCCGTAGAGACAGATGACCGCCCAGACGGCGATGTAGTAGGCCAGTAATGCTCCGACGAGCGGGTCCATCATCTGTGATCTATACGACGCTAAGGAGTGCCAAGGGTTCCCTGCGCTGAGTTATCACGGCGATACGAGTCTCAATCAACAGGGCAGACTCGTCTCATTGTTCCAACTTTCACGGCCCGTGCAACCATCGACCACGATCCTCTTCGGTCTGCACGGGCGGTCCGGATCGGGTCGGAAGCGACGGCGGGATGTCCGAAAAACCGATGCTCGGGACCCGTGCGAGGGCGGCGGACTGCGTATCCTTTGTTGTACACCGATCGGCGACGGTGGTGCCAACGAATGCTAGGCCACATGAGCTCTCGATAGAAATGGCAGGCGATGAAACAGGAAGGCCTGGAAACGGAACAATCAACTGAGGGGGCGTAGGTAGATTGCGCCGTCGACCGACGGGACACCGATTGGCGATACGGGGGAAAAGGAGCTTCGGCATGGAGCAGTTCATCGATTTACTTGACGATCACATGTATGTCGTGGTGGTGTCGGTGATCGGCGTGGTCCTGCTGCTGGGGTCACTGATTCGGGCGG
>JAZFYE010000092.1:0-2447 GCA_036475395.1 Phycisphaerales bacterium | reverse complement strand
CCGGTCCCGTACACCACTGGATCAAGACCGATGCCAGCTGCCCAGGTTTTCACGAGGCGGGTCAACTGCCGAGCCGTCAACGGCTTTGAATGCCCTTTGGTGCGTGCCGTGAAGAGATGGTCACGCGGCTTCTTCGCCGAGCTGTTGATCCAGCTCTCCAAGGCGCTTCGCGTTTTTTTCGACAGGGTGCAGCGGACAACGCCACCCTTGCCGGCCATTGTCACTTTGAGCGTGTCGCGCATAATGCGATTGCCTTGGCGCACGTCCTTGACGGTGAGAGATAGAAGGTCCGAGGCGTGCAGCATTGTATCGATCGCGGTCGAGAATATCGCGAGGTCCCGCATCCCTGCATCCCCACGTTTGGCAAGCAGCGCCCTGATCCGCCTCACGTTCGATGGGGTGAACGGGTCGCGCGGTCCGACCTTGACGCCCTTATTCCAGGAGCTCCGCTTCCGTTGTTTCCTCTTGTCGATCGCCACGATCCTCTCTCCCCCATGGCCCGGGACAAGCCTTCGCATTGCAGGCCCGGTTGGTGACTTTCCAAAGTGGTTTCAAGATCAGTGAAAAGAACTAGGCGGCCCGCAGCGCTTCAATTCAAACGCCTTGGACGAGCCGGTCGCTCGCACCCGGCCAACGTGCCCACTTAGTCAATGTGATGGGCATTGTCAACATTACGACGGCGCAGGTAGCACACCCCGGGCATGCGAGTCAGATTTTCGCTAGGGCCGCCGAGCTGTGCGTCGAGACGCTCTCGGAGCAAGCCTGGCTGACCTCATCGGCGGCGCCTGATCGGGTTCTCACGGCGTGGGAACGATGCCGGGCTCGTACCGCGCCCGCTCGCGCAGGGCCGCTGTGATGAAGTCGATGAAGGCCCGCAGCTTGGGGGGCTCGAACGGCATCGTCGGACGCACAAGGCTCAATAGGCCGCGATACACTTCGTAGTCCGGCAGCACGTGAACCAGTCGACCGGCCTCGATATCGTCGCGCAGGTTGAGCAGGGGCAGAATCGCCAAGCCAAGTCCTCTTACAGCGGCCTCGTGCTCGGCCGCGAAGTTGTTGATCAATAGACGCCCAGATATCGGAACCGAGACTCGCGCACCCTCCTTAGCGAAGTCCCATGCGCCGCTGTCGGCCGCGCCGCGCCAATGGATGCAGTCATGTTCGATGATGTCTTCGGGCCGCTCCGGCGCGCCCCGGCGTTCCAGATAGGAGGGGCTTGCGCAAAGCAGGTAGCGCATCTCGATGATCCGGTGCGCGATCATCGAGGAACTCACCAGCGGGCCAGAGCGGATCGCCGCGTCGAAACCCTCCGCGACCAAATCGACAAGGCGTTCGGTAAATTCGATCTCAAGCTCTATCTCCGGGTAGGCCTCGACGAAATCCACCGAAAGCGGCGCAATCCAATCGTTACCGATTGAAGCCGGCGCGGTGATCTTGAGCTTGCCACGCGGCATCGAGTCGACGGCGCCGATCTCGGCATTGAGCCGCTCGATCTCCTCGAGGATCGCCGCGGCGCGCGGAAGGTAGCGGGCGCCCGCCTCTGTCGGGCTGACATGCCGCGTGGTCCGACGCAACAGCGTGACGCCCAGCATCCGCTCCAACTCGGCGACATGGCGGCTGACGGCTGTCGTCGACATGCTGAGCCTGCGCGCGGCAGCGGAAAAGCCACCAGCCCGCGCAACCTCGACAAAGGCGGTCATGGCGATATGCGGGTTCATGGCCATTGTCCCGTTTTATGGGATTAATAATTCCTATCTTATTGTATTATCCTGATAAAAGGGAACATCTAAATTTCCTCCATATCCAATTCCAACGATGGAGGAAGACATGGCGTACACCGAACAGGTCTCCAGGACGGGAATACTGGCCGATGTCATTCGCCGGATCGTCGATGCCGCCCGGCCGCATGACGGGTTCGCTGCGCGCAGGAGCGTGCGTAAAGTTGGCCACCATCCGGGCGGATCGCTCGACGCCGACATCCTGCGCGATATTGGCGCTCGCCGTGAGTATCAGGACTACTCGGCTTCGGCCGCTGTTTCAGCCTGCTCGGATGGGCGCCTTCACCGCATCGCCGAGGCTGCCCGCTGGGCATCGCTTCGTTAGACCGAAAGGACGACTTGCAGATCGCCGGTTCGATCTCCAAGAGGATCGACTACGTGGTGATGGGCGCGCAACAACCGTGGTGAAGTTGGAAAACAACAGCCAATTTCCGGAGCTCGGAACTTCCGCTTTTGGCTAAAAGGAGACATCCAGCGACCCGAAATCGACTTCCGCTTTACCCCCAGAAGCGGACATTCCGCGGCCCACGCTGGACTTCCGCTTATGACCCACAGCGGTCATTGCGGCTCTCCATCCGGAGGCATCCAGGTCGCCCGACAGGACAGGTCTGTGCTGCGCAGGTCGAACGCGCCCTCACAGTGCGAAATGGTCACGGGGCCGGGTTTCTC
>JAZFYE010000091.1:0-5526 GCA_036475395.1 Phycisphaerales bacterium | reverse complement strand
AATATCGGCGAGAACGGTTTGCGGAATAGCTGCCTTGAGGTCGATGCCCCGCCGCTTGAGTTGCCAGCTGAAAAAGTCGATCCGCAGCACGTCGTTCGCGAGGATCGCCGAGATCACCGTTGCCAGCATCACGGCAAGGGCCAGCGAGTAGCTCGCGGTCATCTCGAATACGACAAGTATCGCCTGGAAAGGGGCACCGAGTACTGCCCCGGCCACCGCGGCCATTCCCACGATCATGTAGGCGCCAGGACCCGATGACAGCTCTGGCATTGCCGCCGTCGCCACAATGCCGAAGGCACCGCCGATCATCGCACCCACCACCAGCGACGGGGAAAAGATGCCGCCGCCGAAGCCCGACCCGAGACTCAATCCCGTGGCGACAATCTTCGCGGCTGCAACAGCTAGCAATATGGCAAGTGGCAAACTCTCCCGGAGTGCAGCATCGGTGGCCTCGTACCCGACGCCTAGGACTTCAGGCAGAAACACGGCGATCCCACCCACGCCGAGGCCAGCGACGGCCGGCCGCATCGCTCGCGGAATCGGCGACCTGTCCATGAGATGGCTGGCTAGTTCCACGGAGCGCACGAGAAGAAATGCGGCGACGGCGCAAACCAGACCCAAAACGGCGAAGGCCGGAAACTCCCAATACGACACGAAGACGCGCTCCGGGACGTGCCAAGCCGGAAAATCACCGTAATACAGTCGACTGACAGCGGTTCCTGCCACGGCGGCGATCACGACGGGGGCGAGCCGTTGGAAGCTGTATCGCTTGAGTACGACCTCGAAGGCGAAGATCGTTCCAGCCACCGGCACGTTGAACGATGCGGCAATTCCCGCCGCAACGCCGCAACCAAGCAGGGTCTTGGTGTCGTAGGCGGAGAGGTGCAGTCTTTGCCCCACCCAAGACCCGACACTGGCCCCGAGATGCACCATCGGTCCTTCGCGTCCGACTGAGGCGCCGACACCGGCCGAGGCAGCGTTGATGAGTGCGGCACCAACCGTCGCTTTCGGCGGCAGTTTACCGCGTTCGACAAGCGACGCAATGATAACGTCCGGTACGCCGTGGGTGCGGCGCTCGTAGGCCAGCGCATGCACAAACCATCCGATCGCAAGCCCCCCCAAGGCTGGGGCAAGCATCACATGCCACCAAGGCAGCGATCGTGCGAGCTCCAAGATGCTGCCATGACTAAAGCCAAAGAACCCGAACTGAACCCCTTCGAGAACGAGTCGGAACAGAATGGCGGCCCCACCGGCCAACATCCCGACTATGAGGGCGATGGCCGCAATGCGGACATGCTCAGGTAGGCTCCGCGCGTCCACTAAGGCAAGACCACCGTCCTCGACGACATCCTGCGCCGATTTAAGGCGAGACCAAACAGCTTTCAGGGCCCGGCGCATGTTCATATTTGGATGAAAACAAACGCGCTGCCGGCGACGCTCACCGTGCCGTGTGGAGCCAGATCCCTAACAAGGTAATCAAGCTGCCCCGCGTAGAGTGTGGCCGGCAGCCTACCTACCCGCGCTTGACTTTGAAGACCTTGGGCTAAACTACCCGCTCCGCCTCCAGTTCTTTTGCTTTTCGCGCTGCCGGTTTTTGTGTCGCACGCGCGGTTGAACCGCTCCACACCTCGGGCTTGATGCACTTGAGGCCGGCCGCGGCCTGATACCCGTGGATCTCCTTGACATCCAGTTTGCGCATGAAGTCGATGATCTCCTTTGTGATCACCTGACCCGGGACCATAATCGGGAAGCCCGGTGGGTACGGGATCACAAAATTCGCGGATACCATCTCCGGCCCCTTACTCAGCCGCTTGTCGATCTCTTCACCACGCAACAGGATATGCTCGCAGTTCTTCGCGTTGTAGGCGGCGAAGAATCCTTCGCGCATGTGGCCCTCCGCCGTCGCACTGCTGGGGTTGTCGCGGTAGAAGTCGTGAAAGTGACTGAAGTTGGGAAGATCCGGCAGGTCTTCCATGAACGACTTGACGCGTGCCTTGAAGCTCTTCGCTTCGGTCGCGTTGCTGCTCCCGATATTGCGGTCGAGATTCTTGGCGATTTCGGCCAGGGTCTTAATCACATGCGATGTCGCACTGCGTGTGTTGTTGATGTTGGACTGAAACAGCACAGAGTTGCGTGCCGTTTTGTTGAGTTGGATATCATGTGTTTCCATCAAATAGTTCTTGAATGAAGTCCCATCGTAGCCGGCCGTCCCGCACACGAGGGTCAGTCGCGTCGGGTCGAGCACAAACTCGTCGGTCTTCCAGGCATCGGCGACGTCCTTCCAGCTGACACCCGAATCGGTGTATTCCTTGATACCGCTCGGCCGGTATTCGGCCGGTATCATCTCGGCCGGGGTCAGGATCCGGAAGTATTTCGAGATCAGCGGGTTGTTGTTGACTTCCTGCCGCAGGCTCAATGCCAGTTGGATTTGCTCCCGGACGAGCGCATACCCTTCCAGCTCGGCCTGCCGTCGGGCTAGGTCCAACGAGGCAATGATCTGCGCGTTTGGCGAGGTCGAAGTATGGGTCATAAAGGCCTCTTCGAACGTCTCATGCACCTCGGCCTCGAAGTCCTCGTCGTTGACGTGGATCATGGAACCCTGGCGCAGGGCCGATAACGACTTGTGCGTCGAGTGTGTGCAATATGCCCGCAAGCGCACCTTGTCTGGATCCGGCAACAGGTGTGTGTCCAATAACTTGGGATTTTTCCCACCGATGTCGCCGACTTGTTTCTTGAAGGTCTCGTATTCTGCACGGTATTCCGCGCTCGCATAGCGCTCGCGCAGGGCCGCCACCGCTCCCATCGCGGTGCGCCCGCGGTACAGCGGCGAAAAGCGGGCGAAGGCGAACCAAGCCTCGTCCCATAGAAAGACGATATCCGGCTTGATGGCCAGACATTCCTCCATCACCCGCTGCACATTATAGATGTGACCGTCGAACGTGCAATTGGTGAGTAACACCATACGCGCCCGGTCCAGTTTGCCCTCGGCCTTTAGATTGAGCAGTGCCTGCTTGATGGTGTGCAGCGGCACACCGCCGTACATTGAGTACTCCATCATCGGGTAGGCATCGAGATAAAGCGGCTGCGCCCCGGACAGCACAAAACCGTAGTGATGCGACTTATGGCAATTGCGGTCCACCAGCACGATATCTCCCGGCTGGCACAGTGCCTGCACGACGATCTTGTTGGCGGTCGAGGTGCCGTTGGTGACAAAGAAACAGTGGTCGCCACCGAAACAGCGTGCCGCTTTTTCATGTGCCTCTTTGATGGTGCTCTGGGGCTCCAACAAACTGTCCAGGCCGCCCGCGGTCGACGAGCTCTCGGCCAGGAACAGGTTAGTGCCGTAGAAGGTCCCCATATCCTTGATCCAGTGCGACTTGGTGATCGACTTCATGCGCGCGATCGGCAGGGCGTGGAACGTACCGATCGGCCGCCGGCTGAAACGCTGCAGGTTCGAGAAATGCGGTGTGTCGTAGCGCTCGTTGACGCTTTGGAGGATGCTGAGGTGTAGCTCGTTGATCTCCTCGACGTCGTAGAAGATACGACGGATATCCGCCGTTTCTAGTTGGCCGGCGAGTTCTTCAATTCTACGATCGGTCATTAGATAAATGTCGAGTTCGGGACGGATCCGATGGATCAACCCGGCGAGTGCGGTGCCGTAGGACTCCGGCGCTAACGTATCGGGGTCGTGCTCGACAAACTCTTCTAACAGTTCACGCAACAGCGGCATGTCATACTGGGACTCAAACGGAAAGTAGTCGTAAATAACCACTGCCTGCACATCGTGGTTGATCAAGATTCCAGCAATTGCGTCTTCGAAGCTCGGGACAAACACGAGCTCGTAGATGAACGGGTCCTCTGGCCGGCGGAGTTTCCTTAATTCATCACGTGCCCGCTGCTGGTTGTTGCGCGCCATGACATTGTCGTCGACCACCAGCACTTCGAAATAGGGACGCGAGAAATCACGCTGTTCGTAGTAGTACTCGGGGGCCCGAGCGATGTCATCTTCGATCTCTTCGCTCAGGTTCCAGGCGCTGCTGCTACGCCGATAGGCCCCGCTCATAAGGGTGCGGGAGATGCGATCAACCGCCTGCGCGAAAGCGATGTAGTCGTCGTTAGCAAGCAGACCTTTCACGTCCTCGAACAACGTCTGGCCGGGATACGCCCAATAGCTCTCAAGGATCGCCGTCTGTCCAAGCAAATCCTTAGCGGACATCAGCAGCTCCTCGGTCTTGCCGGCCTGCTGGGGCCGCGCCAGTTTGGCGGCCACGCTCTGGAGGCCGTGCCAGGCGTCCATGCGAGTCTTTACCACGCCGAAGAAATCGACTATCGAAAAGGGTGTTTGGGTACGCGTCTTCGTCACTTTGCTTTTGTCAGTCACGATTGTATTCCTCCTTCGTAGATGTGGTTTGCAAGTCGTTGCTTCACCACATCAAGTTGCTTTTAGCTCTTCGCCCCTCAACAGTCGGTCGCTTAGGTGCTCCTCTGCAGCAAGGGTCACGCTAGGACCATCGCCAAGTAGCCGCCGATCAATACCAGCGCCGAGCTCAGCGCGTACGGCACCGGATAGCCGATCGCCGGCGTGAAGCTTTGTGACTCGTCTTGAATGGCGCGCATTGCAGGCGTACTGTTGCGGCCACCGGCAGTGGCGCCGGCCGCCACCACCGCGTTCATCTTCAAGATATAGATGCCGTATAGAAACGCGACGAACGCGGGCACAAGCGCGCCGAGGACACCGATACCGGCGAGCCAAATCACTGTCGTCCCCGTGAAGGAGTCAAGGATCAGCGGTCCCACCCGCGCCGCCAGCACGACGACGAAGAGATTGAGGCCGATATCCTGCAACAGACTGCGTGCGCCCTCGGAGACCGGGCCACCGAACGTCGGATTGCGCGTGCGTAGCGTGCTGATGGCGATGCCCATCAGCATGACGCCGGCGGAGGTCCCAAGCGCGAACGGGATGCCGGCGATGGTCACGCTCAGCAGACCGATCATATAGCCGATGCTCATGCCGATCGCCACGTACATGAACTCGGTGGTGATCGATTCGCGCACGATCTTGCCGCCGAGTTTCTTTGCCGCGTGCTCGACGCACCAAGTCGGCCCGACGATACGAATGACGTCACCGACCTCCAATTTCTCGTCCGGGAGAACGGGGAACTCCAGACCGCCGCGAAACAGCGCCTTGGCCGTCAGGCCGTAACCCACCTGCTGGCCAACCTGTTCGAGCGTCTTGCCGGCATATTCGGACTTGCCGACAACGATCTCCGCCACTTCCAGATCGATGTTGCGCGAGAGTGGATCGGCAACCTCTGGGCCGACCCCTCCGCCCGCGGTGATGTGACGTTCGACATCGGCGCGCACAGTGATCACATCGCCTTTCTGCAGCGGCTCGTTGTTCTCGACATCCATCCACTCGCCACCACGCGTAACGCGCAATACCGGGACCTGATATTTATTGAACAGATCCATCGGTCTTGCGCCAATCAGCTCCGGATTCTCGACGCGGTAGGCACGGATATCCGT
>JAZFYE010000090.1:0-4560 GCA_036475395.1 Phycisphaerales bacterium | reverse complement strand
AGGCCGCCTCGCTCGGGACCGCCTACGCGCTGAACAATGACGACTGGCTTGTCCCGTGTTACCGAGAAAACACCGGGCTGTTCTGGCGCGGTCTGCCGATGGAATACATCCTGCTGCATTGGATGGGCGACGAGCGCGGAAATCAGATTCCCGCGGAACTGTGCATCACGCCCTTGGCCATCCCCATCGGCACACAAATGCTGCACGCGGCCGGCCTTGCCTGGGCGTGCAAGTATCGCAAGGAGGATCGGCTCGCCTGTACGTTTTTAGGGGACGGCGCCACCAGCGAGGGGGATTTCCACGAGGCGATGAACTTCGCCGCCAACCTCGATCTGCCGGTCATCTTCCTGTGCCAGAACAACGGCTGGGCGATCTCGGTGCCGACGAAGATTCAATGCTCCGCCCCGACCTTGGCGCAGCGCGGCCTTGCCTACGGCATGGACAGCATCCAATGCGATGGGAACGACATCTTCGCCGTGGTGAAAGTCGTCAAGGAAGCGGCGCGGCGCGCTCGTGAAGAACGTCGGCCGACCTTCATCGAAGCAGTGACGTACCGCCTGGGTGATCACACCACCGCGGACGATGCTCGTCGATACCGCGATGAAGCGGAGTTGCAATTGTGGTTGCAGCGCGATCCCCTGGTTCGCCTCCGCAACTACCTGACGGAGGGTAAGTTGTGGAACAGCACGAAGGAGGAAGCGCTGCAGACCAAGGCCAAGGAACAGGTCGCCGCGGCCGTCAAGCGCGCCGAGGAGATTGCCGCGACTCCCTCCAGTGAGATTTTCGATGCGATGTACGCCGAGATTCCCAACGAAGTTCGACGGCAGCGCGACACAATGCGCACGAGCAGCTTAGGCCAAGATCCATCGGGGCTAGGCGTCGAGGCATTCCATCCCCCGGGCGTTGAGGAAACCGTCTAACCACAAGATACCGACCTATGGCTAATCTCACCCTCGTACAAGCAATCAACCTCGCGCTCATCCAGGAAATGGAACGTGATGATCGTGTTATCGTGCTCGGCGAAGACGTGGGTCGGAACGGCGGGGTGTTCCGCGTCACCGAGGGCCTGTACAAGCGGTTCGGCGCCGAGCGCGTCGTGGACACGCCGCTGGCCGAGTCGGGAATCGTCGGGACTTCGATCGGTCTGGCCATGGCCGGGCTTCGGCCGGTTCCGGAGATTCAGTTCGAAGGATTCCTCGCACCCGCGTTTGACCAAATTTGCACGCACGCAGCCCGGATGCGCAGCCGAACGCGCGGTGCGCTGACCGTGCCCCTGACGCTGCGCGTCCCGGTCGGGGGCGGGATTCATGCGCCGGAGCTTCACAGCGACAGCCCGGAAGCGTTCTATGCACACCAGCCCGGGATCAAAGTCGTGATGCCCGCATCGCCGTACGACGCCAAGGGACTTCTCATCTCGGCGATCCGCGACCCCGATCCCGTCATCTTCTTCGAACCCAAGCGCTTGTATCGAGCGTTTCGCGAAGAAGTGCCCGAAGACGAATACACCATCCCGCTCGGCAAGGCCCGCCTCGTCACTGAAGGCGACGAGTTGACGATCATTTCGTGGGGAGCGTCCGTCGTTCAATGCATGAACGCGATCGAGAACTTAGGTAAATCGATCGAGCTGATTGACCTTCGAACCATTGATCCGCTGGACACCCAAACCATCGTCAACTCCGCGCGTAAGACCGGCCGGGTGGTGATCGTCCACGAAGCGCCCAAGAACTGCGGCCTGGGAGCGGAGATCGCCAGCCGCATCATGGAGCACTGCTTCCTATATTTGGAAGCGCCGATCCAGCGCGTCACGGGTTTCGACACCACGATGCCGTATTACAAGATGGAGCTTGAGTACCTTCCCGAAGCCGAGCGCATCGGCAAAGCGATCGAAGAGGTAACAGCGTATTGAACACGATCACTCACCACAGAGGCACAGAGGACACAGAGAAACCAGCTTTGATGCTGGGAGACGACCGGTACGTACACAAGCAGCTGACCGAACGGATTATTGGAGCTGCAATCGAGGTTCATCGTTCGCTCGGTCCCGGACTTCTCGAATCTGTGTATGAAGAGTGCCTCGCATATGAATTTCAGCAGTGCGGAATTCAATTTACAAGACAGCTTCAACTTCCGATCGAATACAAAGGCCGGCGACTCGATGCTGAATACCGACTCGACTTTTTGATTGAGAATACAGTGATCATAGAATTGAAAGCTGTTGAAAAAATCATGCCCATCCACGAGGCGCAACTCCTCACCTATCTACGACTCGCCAAGAAACGCGTCGGACTGCTTATGAACTTCAACGTACCGCGCCTCCGAGATGGTTTACTACGGAGAATCCTCTGACCTAACTTCCTTTGTTCTTCCTCTGTGTTCTCTGTGCCTCTGTGGTGAGTCTTCTTCAACCATGGTTATCAAGCAACCAATCGACAAATCGCACTTCATCCTGCCGGACCTCGGCGAAGGTGTTCACGAGGCGGAGATCATCTCCTGGAAGGTCAAGCCCGGCGACCGCGTCGAAGAGCATCAGACCCTCGCGGAGATGGAAACCGACAAGGCGCTCGTTGAAGTGCCCAGCCCCTGGAGCGGGGTAATCGAGAAACTGCACGGTAAGGAAGGTGAGATCGTCGCGGTCGGAAGCGTCCTGGTCAGTTATGAAGCGGACAACGGCGAGGTCGCGACCGAGCCTCGCCTCGAAGAACCCAAGACCGAGAGCGAAGACGCCGGCACGGTCGTCGGCACGGTGGAAAGTTCCTTGACCGTCTCTGATCGGTTTACGCGCCGTGACCATCAAGAGCAGGTCGCGGACGGTTCCGGTAAGGCGCTGGCGACGCCGGCGGTGCGGCGTGTTGCTCGGGAACTGGGCGTGGACATCAACGAGATCCCCGGCACCGGCCGAGGCGGACGCGTCACGGTCGGCGACGTTCACACCTACACAGGAAGCGAAAGAGCCCAACCTGCGCTCGCCCCCCACGCCGTCGCCGCGCCGCCGCCTATCTCCACCGACGGGGTGGCGAAACGAATCCCGATGCGGGGTGTTCGGCGGAAGATCGCCGAGGCGCTGGACCGTTCGATCAGAACGGCCGTGCACTTCACCCTCGTGGATGAAGCAGACGTTACCGCCCTCGACGCCAAGCGCCACGAATATGCAGCCGTCATCGGCGCGAAGCTCAGCTTCCTGCCGTTCATCGTGATTGCGGTCTGCCGAGCGCTGAAGGAGCATCCGTCACTCAACGCCAACGTCGATGACCAGAGGCAGGAAATCCTTCTCAAGAGTGTGATCAACCTCGGCATCGCGGTGGATACTGACCACGGCCTGATGGTGGCGGTCATCCCGAACACTGATGCGATGAGCATCGCGCAGATTGACGGGGCCGTGGCCGACCTCGCCAAGCGCTGCCGAGATCGGTCGATCCCGCGTGAAGAACTCGTCGGCGGGACGTTCACGATCAGCAACGCCGGTAGCTTGGGTGGAATGTTCTCCACGCCGATCATCAACTATCCGGAGGTTGCGATTCTGGCCGTCGGCCGGGCCAAGGAGCGCGTGCTGGTGAATGACGGCAAGTTCTACGCGGGCAAGGTGATGCCGCTGAGCCTCAGTTGCGATCACCGTGTCGTGGACGGCGCGGAATGCGCCCGGTTCCTCAATACGCTGGTGAAGCTGCTCGAGCAGCCGGAGTCGCTCATCTAAGGCTCACGGCGCTTGACTCCCGTGTCCGTCCCCTTCGGCATGCTTCCGGCAACTACTGCTTGCGTCGCCAGCGCTTGGGGCGGACAATAGAACAATGAACCGCGGGGTGTGGTCTGGGCGTAGTACAATACGACTGCTTATGGTCCGGCCACACCAACTTCTGTCACGACCAGCGGCCTCGCGCGGGCCTCGCCAATGACGATGACCACCGTTTCCACATCCAAGACACCGCTACCGGACCCCTCGGAAGCCCCGGCCGCCACATTGATGGAACGCTTCGAAAGCGCGACCGCAACCATCGGCGTGGTCGGGCTTGGCTACGTGGGGCTGCCGCTCGTGCGGGCGGCACACGAGGCAGGGTTCCCGGTGGTCGGCTACGACCGCGACCGAACGAAGATCGACACGCTCAGGCGCGGCGAAACTTACCTCAAGCACCTCGGGGCCGACCTGGCCAAAGAGCTCGCCGCATCCGAGCGGTTCAACGCAACCGCAGAATCGAAGGACCTCGTAGCCGCGGACGCCATTCTCCTGTGTGTGCCGACGCCGCTCGGTCCGCACCGGGAGCCCGACCTGAGCTTCGTGCTCGATAGTACGAGGATGGTGGCCGGCATACTGCGAAAAGGTCACCTCGTCGTGCTGGAGTCAACGACCTATCCCGGCACGACCCGCGACGAGATGCTTCCGATCCTCGAGACGGAATCGGGCCTTCGCTGCGGGAAGGACTTCTTCCTGGCCTACAGCCCTGAGCGCGAAGACCCCGGGCGACCCGATTACAACACCGCCACGATCCCCAAACTGGTCGGCGGCATCGACGAGATCAGCACCGATCTCGCGGTGGCGATGTATCGCAGCTTAGTCAGTGAGGTGCA
>JAZFYE010000089.1:0-8725 GCA_036475395.1 Phycisphaerales bacterium | reverse complement strand
TCGCCCTCCGTTTCTTCGAATAGGTATCGCCCGCCCATGACTGATTTGATCGAGCTAGTCGCGTCGAACTCCTCGGCAGGCACACCTGGGTAGTACCACATCTTGCCATGGAGGTTCCATTCTCCCGCTCTCTTGGCGAGCTGGGCATGCTCTTCGCCCGGGGTCATGTAGCGCATCCAGGCCTGCTCCATCATTTTCTCGATTTGTTCAGCCGGGGGCGGAGATGACTTCGTGTCCTGTCCAAGAAGTCCGGCTGAAACGAGAATCGTCGCGCATACAGTGGCGACTCCGCCAACGTACATCGTTCGTGTCATGGTCATGTTCCTTTTTCTCGGTTTCTTCTGTTGAACTGACAGCAATGGCGCTGTCGGGTACGGACATCAGCCTAGCCCGCCGAAGCGCCATGGCAAGGTTCAGTGCACAGAACTCGCTTGAGACGGTCAGAAACGGCGATCACGGATCGGCCGGCCTTATGCTCGTACTGTGTGGGGATGAGAACGACCGACCTCATCGCCAGCCTAGGCAACTGGGGCTGATATCTCACAAATGCCGCTTGGATTCAGCCCGCCTGTGGTACACTGTTCCCGTCCGGCTGTACGGGAGCACCTGTCTCCGGGGGCGGCCATCCCGATGGAATCGGGACGACGGGCGGGGACCACTGTGCGGCCTTTACCTTGAAGGAGGTCAAGCGATGCGCACCTCAACCTTCAACATGGAGATCTTCGCTGCGGCGTCGGCCGCGCTGATGGTGTGTGGAACAGCGGCCGGACAGACGGATCATCCCGGTCGATCAGGACCGTTTCGTGAGCAACGAGCAGGTCAACGCACCGCAGTGCAGCGGTGACTTCTTCTTCGACGGCGAAGCGGCAGCGGGATTCGAGCCCTTCGATGCGTTCGTTCAGACCCAGCACGGCTGCGATTCCGGGTTCGCCGGCGCGACGGCCGGCCAGCAATCGCAGATCGATTCGGATTCGATGACCGCCTCGGGCACCGCAACCTCCGAGGCCCAGGGACCGGTCCCGGGGGTGGTCCACGCCTTCGGCATCTCCTACTTCGAAGTGACCTTTGAGCTGCCGTCGTTGAGCTGGATCGCTCTCGACGGCACGATGACCGCGGGGTCCTTGCCCGATGCCAGCGTCGGAGCCCTTGTTCTGGCGAGGTTGTGGGGGGGCCGGATCGGAGGCGTCCTGCTCTTTGAACAGTCCATCGAGCCCCCCCCGGCGGTGGAACCAACAAGCAGGCCTTCGAAGTCACCGGCACCCTCGAGCCGGGGGTGTACACCCTGGATGTTCAATCCGGGTCGTTCATGGACAACGATGTGCCGCCGAGCCGGTCGGGGCAGGCATCATTCGTTTTCACGTTCGAGGTTGCCGCTTTTTGTCCCTGGGACGTCGATGACAACGGCACCGTTGGCGCGACAGACCTGCTCTCACTGCTCGTGCAATGGGGCACCGACCCCGGCGGCCCGCCTGACTTCGACGGCAACGGCACCGTCGGCGCATCGGATCTCCTCGCCCTGCTCGTCAACTGGGGGCCGTGTCCGTAAGCGAGCCAACCCGTCAGACGCTCGATCGCGAGTTGATCAAGATGTGGATCGCCGAGGGCCGGAAGGTTGCGCGGAACAGGCTGCGGCAAAGAAGCAGCCAACGTTACGACAAGACTTGGGGTCCGCCCGTCAGGTGCAGCGCTCTCGGATCGGCGTTCAGGCAGGGGCGGGCCAGAGCCAGCCAAAGGTGCCCGCGGTCACAAGGCTGTAGGCAACACCGTCGAAGATGAACTTGGCCGTCGTCCCCCAGCTTGCGCCCTTCCAGATGGATTCGTGGAAGTAGCCGACGGCATAGCCGAGCACGGCCGCCGCACCGGTGATCTGAAAGACGTCGAGATAGCCCGCGCCGGCGCCGAGACCGTGCCAGCCGACGTAGGCGACGAGGACGCCGACGATCAAGGAGTACACGAACCACCAGACGAGGCTCTTGCCGATGTTGAAACCGCCGGGCGGCACCACCGTGAGCCAGCCGACCGGCCCCTTCTTCAGCTTCTCGACCATCTCGGGTGAGCCCATCTCCTTCATCGATCCGGCGCAGGGAAACATGTACGCGCCCGGCTCGATGCCGTTCGCGCGCATCGCCTCCAGCACGGCGACCTCGTTCTTCATCTTCTTGTAGTCGCCCTTGTGGATCGGAAGCGCCATGTGAATCACGGAGCTCACGATGAAGACGAACACCGCCGACAGCAAGATTGGAAGCCACAGCTCGGTCAGAAACGCCATTGTCGCCCTCCTACGCTGAACCCCGTCGCGACGCGCCGCCGCGGCCACGCTGCGCGCGGGGCCCCTCGCTCGACAGCGTGACCTGCGACCAGGTCCTGTACTCGTCTCTAGGATAGTGTTTCAACCAGTCCTGGACAATCGGCCATCCGGCGACCAGCGGAAAGCGCTGACGGACGTCTTCTTCCGTGTGAGCGTGCTCGCTTCGCCGCCGTCCGCGGCAATGAGGCAAAGCTGCGTCTCAGAATCCTGCCCCTGGCGCGTCGAGCGGAAAGCGATCATCTTCCCGTCCGGGGACAACTGTGGCGAGGACGAGTTGCCCTTGGGCGAGGTGGAGCGCCTCGGCTCGCCTCCCTTGATTGATATAAGCCATATATCTGAATACGGCGAGCCCGGTTCATCGTCTTCATCCCGAGGTATCGAGAGCACATAGGCGACACACCGGCCGGTAGGATCGAGCGAGACGTCGGAGACCGACCTCAGGCCGATGGCTGTTCCTGGAGTCCATATGCCTTCCTGGGGTTCGGCCAAGACGGTCGACGTCGTAGCCAGCAGAACCGGGACGGACAGTTGGCTCAGGCAACTGGGGGATAAACGCTCCACGCGAAACGCCTTCCTCAGTCAAACGGTCTGTTGGCACTCTCACGGCCAGCGGAGCAAAGGATGCCCATAGCAGCTGCGGCGCATCGGCTGGTGGGTTCTCGGGCCCCGCTGTTCACAAGGGAAGCCGGATTCTGGCCACTTTCGCCCGAGGAGACGCATTCTTGCCCTTGACCGCTCCCATATTCCCGTTTTGGGTGTGCGGAGCGGCGGCCCGATCGGTAAGCTGGTGGGGCGTCGCAGTGAAGCGGCGGACCATTTGATGGAGGCGATCGAATGAAGAGCACGAGACGATTTGGAGCGCTATGCCTGGGTCTGGTATTGTCGCTGGGTGCGGTGTCGGCTTGGGCGCCACCGGCCGCGGCTGCCGGAGAATCAAAGACATCAACCCACGGGTACGATGAGAAGTTTCTCTCGGCCCTGAGTTGGCGATGCATTGGCCCACCGAGGGGCGGTCGCGCGACCGCCTGTGCCGGTGTCCCCGGCGATCCGATGACCTACTACATGGGCGTGACCGGAGGCGGCGTATGGAAGACCGCCAACGCCGGGCTCACCTGGGAGCCAGTTTCCGACGGCTTCCTCAAGACCGGCTCGGTTGGCGCTATTGCTGTCGCCAAATCCGATCCCAACGTCGTATATGTCGGCATGGGTGAGGCGTGCGTACGCGGGAACTTCTCCCACGGCGATGGAGTCTACAAATCAATTGATGCCGGCAAAACCTGGCGGAACATCGGGCTCGACGACACGCGACAGATCGGCCGCATTCGCGTTCATCCGGCAAATCCCGATCTCGTATACGTGGCCGCACTCGGACACATCTTCGGGGCCAATGAGCAGCGCGGCGTTTTTCGTTCACAAGACGGCGGTGCGACGTGGGAGAACGTGTTGTACGTCAATGATGAAACCGGAGCCGTCGATCTCGCGGTGGATCCACTCAACCCGCGCGTCCTGTACGCTGCATTCTGGCAGGTGAAGCGCACGCCGTGGGCGTTGGAGAGCGGCGGCCCCGGCTCTGGGCTGTACAAATCAACCGATGGCGGCGATACGTGGAAGGAACTCACAGGCGGTTTACCCAAGGGAATAAAGGGCAAGATCGGTGTCACCGTCTCGCCGGTCAGTCCTGATCGCGTCTGGGCGATCATCGAAGCCGACGACGGCGGCGTCTTTCGCTCGGACGATGCGGGCGAAACTTGGCGGCGCGTCAACAGCGATCGCTCACTTCGCCAGCGCGCCTGGTACTACACCCACATCTACGCCGATCCACAGGATGTTGAAACCGTCTATGTGCTCAACGTGATGTTCCACAAGTCGACCGACGGCGGAAAGAGCTTTGACACCAGGTTGCGCGTGCCGCACGGCGACAACCACGATCTGTGGATCAATCCCGACAACAACCTGAACATGGTCGAGGCCAACGACGGCGGCGCGAACGTTTCGTTCGACGGCGGCAAGAGCTGGACCCGCCAGGATACCCTCCCCACTGCTCAGTTCTACCACGTCACCACCGACAATCAGTTCCCCTATCGTGTGTACGGAGCTCAGCAAGACAACAGCACGATCAGCGTCTCGAACCAGGCTGCCAAGTTGCGGACGGGCGACATGTATTCGGTCGGAGGCGGTGAGAGCGGATACATCGCCGTCCGGTCCGATGACGCGAACATTGTCTATGCCGGCAGCTACGACGGGCATCTCACGCGCTACGACCACCGCTACCGGCTGTCGCGCAACATCACCGTCTGGCCGGATAACCCCATGGGCGCAGGCGCCGTGACGATGAAATACCGATTCCAATGGACGTTCCCCATCGTGATCTCACCACATGATCCCCATGTGCTATATGTCGGCGGCAACCTGCTCTTTAAATCCACGAATGAGGGTCAGAGTTGGGAGGCGATCAGCCCTGATCTGACGACGGACGACAAATCCAAGCAGCAATCATCGGGTGGACCTATCACGAAGGACAACACCTCAGTCGAGTATTACTGCACGATCTTCGCCATGGTCGAATCGCCGCATGAGCCCGGCGTGATCTGGGTCGGCACCGATGACGGGCTTGTGCATATCACCAAGGATGGCGGTCAAACGTGGAACGAGATCACGCCGGTGGGACTTGGCGAATGGAGCCTCATCAGCCAAATCGAAGCCTCGCCGCATGATCCCGCCACCGCTTACCTCGCCGTGAATCGTTACAAGATGGACGACTTCCAGCCATATATTTTCAAGACGAACAACTACGGCAAAACCTGGAAGCAAATCAATTCCGGGATCGATGATGACGCGTTCGTCCGGGCCGTGCGCGAGGACCCCGATCGCCGCGGACTGCTCTACGCGGGCACTGAGACGGGTCTGTACGTCTCGTTTGACGATGGCGAGCACTGGCAGAGTCTGCAGTTGAACCTGCCGGCGGTGCCGATTACTGATCTCGTCGTCAAGGATGACGATCTGGTCGTGGCCACCCAAGGTCGATCGTTTTGGATCCTCAGCGATTTGGCCGTCCTGCGGCAATTGACGGAAGATGTGACGCTGGCCGATGCGCACGTGTTCACGCCCGGCCCAACGTATCGTGTCGGCCGTGACACCGTCGATGTTCACTACTATTTGGCCACAGAGCCCGAAGCGCCGATTACACTTGACGTTTTGGATTCGGATGGTGAGATCATTCGTTCCTTCACGAGCAAGGAATCTTCGCCCAGCGGTGAAGATGACGAAGCCGCCGCGCCGTGGCGGCGGGGTGGAGGCGGATCACGGAACGTCTCAGCCGAGGCAGGCATGAACCGCTTCCGCTGGGACATGCGCTACGCCGACGCGGAAAAAGTACCCGGGGCGGTGATGTGGGGCGGGAGCGTGCGGGGTCCGCAGGCAGTCCCGGGTGCCTACCAGGTGCGACTGACAGTTGGTGCGCAAACATTGGACTGTGGATTTGAGATCGCCGCTGACCCTCGTGTTGACGCGACGCAGGATGATTACCAGGCGCAGTTCGACCTGCTGATTCGAATCCGCGACGCCGTCTCTGAGGCGCACAGGGCGGTCAATCAGATTCGTAACGTTCGCAAACAGATCAAGACGATGACGGCCAAAGCGAAAGAGATCGACGGCATGGACTCGATCCTCGAAGCGGGCAAGACCCTGAACAAGAATCTGACGGCAGTCGAGGTAGAGCTGATCCAAACGAAGTCAAAGAGCAGGCAGGACCCGCTGAACTTCCCGATCAGATTGAACAACAAGATCGCGGCCCTGGCCGGCGTTGTTTCCCGCAGCAACGGCCGGCCAACCACGCAGAGCTACGACGTTTTTGACGATCTGCACGGACAGGTTCAGGCTCAACTGGCCAAGCTCAGGGAGATCATGGAAACCGACGTGCCCGCGTTCAATCAGCTCGTACGCGATCAGGACATACCTGCGGTCTGGGTGGAGCTAGACAAAGCGGACGATGATTGATTCGCGCGCTCGGTATCCGACGGCACGATGAGGATCGGGTAAAAAGCGGGCGAACGGACTCGAACCGTCAACAGTCAGCTTGGAAGCTGCCGGCCGTCGGATGTAAGTATCCTCAAACAAAGGGGCTTACGTACGAAACCGCCCGGTTGGCGAAGCAGCACCGGCGTTGAATCCCCTGCGCAAAACAGCCATATCGATCCCGACCTCGCCACAGTAATCGCGGTTCGCCCGACTTCAATGGTGATCGGAAGGTTGGCGCAAGTGATCTCCTCGCCCTCCTCGCCAACTGGGGGCCGTGTCCGTAACACCAGCCCATGACGTTTCCCGAGGTCAAGCCGACCCGAGGCCCGTCGAAGCGCCGAGGCCCCAGACGGGTTTCTCCGCGTTCGGCACGGTTGACGACGCCAGGTGGGCAGCTTGGGCGGCGGATGTCCACCGAATAGTTGACGCTTGCGTAGGGGACGCTTGCGTAGGGGACGCCTGCATAGGTGACGCCTGCGTAGTTGACATCCAAAGACCTAACACGCAGCGAGTCGTGGCGGTGCAGGATCGCGCCGTACGGTAGCTACACGCCCCTTTGTGCGCATTTGACATCAAGAAAGCGTGCGGCTGGTTGTCGCCTGGTCGGGTGACAACCAAGGACCACACGGGTATGCGGGGAGGGGGAGATGAATCTCAAGAATGCTGTCATTTTTCGTTCGTTTTTCCCCCCATCTTTCCTGGGTTGCCCGTATAATGACTTGAGCATCACATCTGTGCTAGAGGGAAACTGGCATGAGGCAATGGGCAGTAGGCATTAGGAAGAAGATCGCGATGGCTGGTCTGGCGGCCGGGGTCCTCGCCGCGTCCAATGTGGTATGCGCGCAGATTCCGTGCGGGGGGTATGAAGTTACGGCGATTATTCATGCGCCCGAGTGTCCGCCGTTTGGATTTCCGCCCACGGTTGGGACGGATATCAACGAACCGATCGATGGTGCCTTGCCGAATGTGGTGGGATACTATCGTTGCCCAGCCGGAGAGGATCAAGCGTTCCTTTGGATCGGCAACGAAGACAAGTTCATCACGGTCCCGATGCCGCCGGGAACAATCTTGAGCCGGGCTTTCGATATCACCCCGGACGGTGCCAAGATTGTCGGCAGCTTCGATCTCGGCGGCGATGGGCTCGGGAATCTTGGCTTCCTCTACAACCACGAAACTGGCAAGTTCACGAACCTCGGCACATTGCCCGGCGGGAACTGGTCCGAAGCCCATGGAATCAATACCCTCGGCCAGTCCACGGGTTTCTGGGGTAACAACAACATCGGCCCTTGGCAAGCCTTCATCTGGGAGGACGGCGTCATGACCGACCTTGGCCCGTCAATCGGTGGAGCCAATAACCGCGGGTTGGATATCAATAACAATGGAGCCCTTACCGGTTGGTGGCAACGTGAGGACAATGGCGACCGGATCGCTTTTGTGTGGCAGGACCGGGTGATGACCGATCTCGGTCCGATCCCCGGTGGCTTCTCATCCCAAGGTGAGGGCATCAACATACATAATCAGATAACCGGCTGGGGGAAGTTGCCTGACCCCGAAGGCGGCGGAACTGTCGCCCATCCGTTCTTTTGGACTGACGGCCGAATGATCGACCTGGGCACCTTGCCCAGCTTTCCTCTCGGCTGGGGAAGGGACATCAGCGACGCCGGAACGATCGTCGGCGGTTTCGGTGGTGCCGGCGAAGCTGGCTTCATCTGGCAAGACGGGGTGATGACGGATCTCAACGATCTCATCTCGCCAGAACTTGGGCTGAACATCGAGACCGCCTGGGCGATCAATCAGGCGGGGCAGATCATTGCCGATGGAGAGAATTCCACATCGGATGTGGTTTCGTTTGTCCTCATACCGATTGAATCCCCGATAGGCGACTTCGATGGCGATTGTCAGGTCGGCGCATCGGATCTCCTCATTCTGCTCGCGGCTTGGGGGCCGTGTTTGGACTGCGACGAGTGCGACGCGGATCTGGATCAGAATTGTTCCGTCGGAGCCAGCGACTTGCTCATACTTCTCACGAATTGGGGATAGGACCTAACCGCAGATGAACACAGATGGGGACAGATTGACGACGGTATTGGTTGCGGCGATTGCGGTATTGCTCCTGATGACGGGGCAGACCTCGGCCCAGCCGTGCGGAGGGTATGAAGTTACGGCGATTATTCACGCACCCGAGTGTCCGCCGTTTGGATTTCCGCCCACGATCGGCATGGCTATTAGCGAGCCGATCGACGGTGGGTTGCCGTATGTGGTGGGGTACTACCGGTGCCCAGCCGGAGAGGATCAAGCGTTCCTTTGGATCGGCAACGAAGACCAGTTCATCACGGTCCCGATGCCGCCAGGGACAATCTTGAGCCGAGCCTACGATATTGCGGGCACCCAGATCGTGGG
>JAZFYE010000088.1:0-2385 GCA_036475395.1 Phycisphaerales bacterium | reverse complement strand
TTAGCGGCGCCATCGTCGGGGATTTCGGCGTCACATTGATCGACAAGGTGCCGATCATGGACGTCATCTGGCATCCCATGCTGAATTCCCTGCAGTTGGGGATCGTGATCACCCTGATCGCGGTGCCGATCGGCCTCGCCCTCGGGATTTCGACCGGATACTACCGCGGCCGCAGGACCGATGCCGTCGTCTCCACCATTTCCATCATCGGCTACTCCATTCCCGACTTCGTCATCGGCACCGTCCTGATCATCGCCTTCGCCGTCTGGATTCCGCTGTTTCCCGCCGTCATCACGGTCTTCAGCGACGCGTCGTTGTGGGAGCTTCTGGCGGTCTCCCTGCTACCGGCGGTCACGGTAGTGATCGGCCACGTGGCGCATTTGAGCCGACTGCTGAGGGCCGGGTTCATCGAGGCGATGAACAGCGAATTCGTCGAAAGGGCGCGGCTGTCAGGCATTCCGGAACGGCGTATCGTGTTCCGCCACGCCCTGCAGGCGTCGGTCATTCCGGCGCTCAATTCGGTCGCCTTGTTCATCGCCGGCGTTCTCAACGGCTTGATCGTGATCGAGAAGGTGTTCGGCTATCCGGGGCTGGGGCTGGAACTGATCGACGCCGTCGACAAGCGCGAGGTGCCCCTGGTTCAGGCGATCACCTTCCTGGCCGCCGTCCTCGTGATCGTCATGAACCTGCTTGCCGATCTGGCGATCATCGTCCTTGACCCGCGCGTCAGGAGCCACGCCCGTGAGTGAGAGAACCGTCTATTCCGTCCTGACCTACACGCCCGCCACCACTATCGGGGTCGGACTGGTGGCTCTCCACATGCTGAGCGCGCTGTTTGCGCCCGTCTTTATTCCTTTCGGCGAGACCCAGTTGGCGGGCGTTCCGCTGTTGCCCCCCGGCACCGCCGAGCACCTGCTCGGCACCGATGTGATTGGCCGAGACTACTTCACCCGTCTCGTCATGGGCGGACGCGCGTCGATCTTCGTCGCCATGGTGGGCGTGTTGGGCGCCGTCGTCATCGGCGGGCTGTTCGCCATTTCGGCGGCATATATCGGCGGCCTCTATGATGACGCGGTGATGCGAATCGTCGATACCAAGCTCTCCATTCCCGGCATCCTCTTCGTCGCCCTCTTCGTCACCGGCTTCGGTAGATCGGTGACGGTGCTGACCATCGTCATCGGCTTTACCTACATGCCCGGCGCGATACGGATCATCCGCTCCCAGGCCTTGACCCTGGTGCCGCTCGGTTACGTCAAGTCGGCCCGGCTGCGCGGCGAATCAGCGCTTTCGGTGATCGTCCGTGAACTCACCCCCAACGTCATGGAGGTCGTGTCGGTCGAGTTCGCCATCCGCACCTCGTCTGCGATCCTGACCGTCAGCGCGCTCTCCTTCCTCGGTCTCGGCATTTCGCCGCCGACGCCGGACTGGGGGCTGATGGTATCGGAGGGCGTCCGCCAAATTTACTCCGCCCCTTGGCTGGTGCTGCTCCCCGCCTTCTTCATCAGCACCCTCGTCATCGGCCTCAACTTCGCCACCGACGGGCTGGCCAACGCTCTTGGCCTCGATGCCGCCAGGGGCCTGAGCGGATAGACGTCATGGCGTTGCTCGAAGTTAAAGGACTCAAGGTCGGTTATTACGACGAAACCGGCGCGCTGGTGCCCGCCGTCGACGACGTCTCCTTCGCGCTCGACAAGGGCGGGACTCTCGGTATCGTCGGCGAGAGCGGCTGCGGCAAGACCACCCTTGCCCGGGCCCTCATGGGCTATTGCCGGCCGGGGAGCGCGATCATGGGCGGCGAGGTGCTGTTCGAGGGCGAGGACGTGCTCGAGTTCACGACCCTGGAGCTGCGTCGACTGCGAGGGCGGCGGGTCGCGATCGTGCCGCAAAACCCCTTGGGATCGCTGACTTATCACATGAAAGTTGGGAAACAAGTTACTGAAATTCTTCAGATTCATCGGGGGATGGATTGGGGGGAGGCGCGTCAGGCGGCGCTTTCGCTGTTCGCCGCGACCAAGCTCCCCGAGCCCGAGCGGATCTATGATCGTTACCCCCATGAGATTTCCGGCGGCCAGCGTCAGCGGGTGGTGATCGCCGGGGCGCTGGCCTGCGAGCCGGCGCTGATGATCCTCGATGAGCCGACGACGGCGCTCGACACCACGACCGAGATGCAGGTCCTGAAACTGGTCAAGGATTTGCGCGAGAAGATCGACACGGCGCTCGTCTACATCACCCACGACCTGACGCTCACCAACTACATGTGCGAGAACGTCCTGGTGATGCTCGACGGCAAGGTGATGGAGCGGGGAAGGGCTTCGCAGATCTTCGAGTCCCCGAGGGAAGATTACACCAAGATGCTGGTGTCGGCGATCCCGCGGGTGGACGCGG
>JAZFYE010000087.1:0-3633 GCA_036475395.1 Phycisphaerales bacterium | reverse complement strand
CTTTCCCTCCAAGCGAGACCCATCGGGTGATTTAACCGTGCCGCGTCCTTGTCGTCATTGCTCCACTGCGTAACAGTGCTACAATTCTCTGTCGGAGACGACAGCGGCACGAAAAAATACGTCGCAGCACCTAACAGTAAGGAAAGAATGAGGATCGCCGCGAGATACTTTTTCATGGTTTTATAATGGTGTACTCGTACGGGTAATCTGCTTTCTTGACTGCCATCCTTATTTGATCCGCCGTAATCATTCTTCCCTCGGCGATGACTGCGCGTATCGTCTCATCTGTCCAATGCAGCTCGACGCGCACGATCCCATCCAGTTCTAGCAGTCTCTTCTCGACGCCATACGCACAGTAAGGACCGGGAATGCCGGGAACGGACAAGATAATCTCGCTATCTTCCGCCGCCATAGATTGCGGCATTAATACCTGTATCCCGCCAACAAAGGCGACCAGCGTGAGAAACTTTAGACTAACGTGCAAACCTATGCTCCTTTAACTCTCCGTGGGGCAAAGCCCTGAGGACACCAGAGTAAGATTACCCTATGGGCCACTACAAGAGCCTCCGCCGAGCATGCAGCGAGCCACGTGGGCGTCGACAAACACCCTGCATCACCCGGCCGCCTCCACGCCATCGAGGAAGGCCACGTAGTCGGCAGGTAGGTCCCGCTGCCGTGCCGCTTCCCGGATGACGTTCAGATACGGAAGTGACGGTCGCCCCTCCAGTGCCGGGTAGGCGACCTTGTAGGTGACGGTCGGGATCACGGATCCTGCCGCGTCCGCGACACCCGTCCAGAGATAAGCGTACTGTCGACCCTCGCTTGCATCGAGACGGGCGAACTTGCGCAGCGGAAGGAGATAGAGGACGCCATATACGATCTCGCCGGGCGCCTCGACGATGTTAGCGGGAGCGGAAATCCTGGGACGCCGCCCGCCGGCGACCGTGAAGCAGAGGCGATAGCCGTCCAGACGAGCGATCCGTGTCTCGATCGGGGTCATGTGCCGTCGCTCTCTGAAGAGCCGCTCGTTCATGTTGGAGCCGTAGGCGAAGTACCAAACCGGGTCAGAAACCTTAGGCGGAGGAATACGACCTCGGCGGAATTTCACCCACGACCTGCAGAGCTGCCAGATGACCGGATTCATTCCTGACGCTCTTCGCCAACGTTAGCCAATGCCCTGCCCCTGCCGCGACCAGTCGTCGCCCTATCAATAGACCGCAGCACCGGTCTGCGGCCTCATCGCCCCACCGGCTGCCGTTCTTCCGCATCTCCTTTGGCGCGGCCGGCCTCTTCCGCGGTGATCTGACCATCGGCCAGATGAATGACCCGATCGGCGGCGCCGGCGATGCGTTCGTCGTGCGTCGCGATGATGACGGTCTGCTTGCCGGCGAGTGAGGTCAGCAGCTCGACGATCGCCGCGCCGGTCTTGGTGTCGAGATTCCCGGTCGGCTCGTCGGCGATGACCAGTGCCGGATCGTTTATGAACGCGCGCGCAATCGCAACGCGTTGTTGCTCACCGCCGCTCAATTGACCTGGCCGGTGCCGCATCCGTCCGGAAAGGCCAACCCGCTCCAACAGCTCTTCGGCGCGGCGGCGTGCCTCCTTTCCCGACATACCAGCGAACTCCGCGGGCAACATCACGTTCTCCAGCGCCGTCAGGTTCGGCATCAGGTTGAAGGCTTGGAAGACAAACCCCACCTTGTGCCGCCGGAAGGTCGTGAGCTTCGATGGACTCAGTCGATGCAACGCTTCTCCGACGGCGAACACCTCGCCTTCGTCCGCCCGGTCCATACCCCCGATGACGTGCAGCAGCGTCGATTTCCCACTGCCGCTTGGGCCCACGAGCGCTAGGACGCCGCCTGACTCCTGCGTTAGATCGAGCCCCGCGAGCGCTTCGACCTTTGCGGCGCCCACGCCATAGCGCTTTGCCACGCCACGCAATTCAAGAATTATATCGGGCATTAGCTCACCCCTTAACTAAATTATGCTCGTAAGGCCTCGACCGGGCTGAGCCGATAGGCCTTATAGAGTGCATACAGGCTGCCGAGCCCGCCGGTCAGTGCGGTCGCGATCACCAACACAACCACCACGCCGGGCGACAGGGCGTAACTCACGAGCATGTTATCCATCAGGCTTACGCCATAATGGCCCGGCAGATACACGCCAAAAGTCGCCTTGAAAAAAGCGCGACCGAAAAGTTCGCCGAAGACGCCATAGAGGACGCCGCCGACCGCGGCGCCAAGCCCGGCCAGGAGTACCGACTCCCCGATGAGCACCACCGCGAGGTTGCGTGTCGAGGCCCCAACGGCCTTGAGCGTACCGAGTTCGCGGATGCGTTCATCCGCAGCGAGCAGCATCGCAAACAGGATCATTGCGCCCGCCAGGAGGATCGCCGCGCCGAGCCAGATGCGCCCGATCCGTCGCATGGTGCCGAGCGCCGCCGAGAGGAACCGGGCGCCATCGGCACGCGTGATGATATCGAGGTCCGGGAACCGGTCGCGGATCGTCGCCGCCACTGCTGCCACGTTCTGCACGTTGTCGACCCGGATGAAGAACTTGGAGACTGCGCCTTTCGCCCCGTAGTGTTTCTGGAAGGTCTTGTACGGCAGGAACATCTGGTTATCGCCGTAGGCATAACCGCTGGTGAACAGCCCGACGACGCGAAATGGCCGCCCGCCGATGGTGCGCGTGCCAATCCTGACAACACCGGGCTCGCCGTCACGCAACAGGTCCTTGACAAAAACCGACTCGCCAGGACGGAAGTTATCGAGAGTGATACTCACCTTCTTCGCGTAGGCAAGGCCCAGCAGTGCGACGTCCTTACCCTCGTCCTCGGGCCCGAGATCCCGACCGGCCACGATGTCGACTGCACCCACCTCACCGTGGGTTGCGAGCCGCCGAGCGTCGCCCGGGCGCACGCCGATGTGCAGTGTCATGTAATACCCGGCGATCGGTTCAATCGCGACCAGGTAAGGCTCCACCTTCACGACGTGCGGCAGCCTTGCAAGCCCCTGTTCAAGCTCTGCAGGCAACATTCGGTTCAGTCCCCCGGCTTGGTTGATGGTGCCAAAGGTCGCGCGTCCGCGCAGTTGAATGAGTGTCGCCGTTTCAGCTTCCAGGCGATCGAGCTGCCCTTCGAGCGCAGCGGCATTCGCAAGCATCAGCAGGAGCGAGAGAAACACGGGGCCGGTCAGGGCCAACACCAGCATCGTCCTGCCGCGCACGCGCCATAGATTGCGCCATGCATAACGGAGCAGAAATGTACGGGTCAGCATCCCCTCATTCCTCCCGCAGGATAGCGACCGGATCGAGTCGACGGCTGCGGGCGATCAGGTAGAGACTCCCAAGCGCGCCGAGCGCGATGCACGCCAGCAGAATGATCGCGCCCGCGAGCGGCGAAAGCGGCGTCTCGATCAGCCCGAACTTGATGCTGGTCCAGCTGCGCCCGTAGACGGACAGGCCGAACCAGGCCACGCCCAGGCCGCCCAGGCCGCCGAATCCGGAGAGCAAGACTGCCTCGGTGAGCAACCGGCGGGCGATACTCCCGTTCGAGGCGCCCAGCGCTTTTTCGATGCCGATCTCACGCTGCTGGTCACGGAACGCCAGTACCATCGCCCCGATAACGACCAGCGC
>JAZFYE010000086.1:0-23520 GCA_036475395.1 Phycisphaerales bacterium | reverse complement strand
TTTCACGCCGTTCGCGAAGACCATGGATAGGTCGAGCGAGCCTGATTGCGCTCGCCGGCTGTCTGAGCTGGGCTGTCGTCTGGCCCGCCGCGGCCCAGGATACCTGCTACCGCGTCGTCGACCTTGGCACACTCGGATTTACGCCGAACATCGATCATATTTTCGGCATCAACAACGCCAACCAGGCGGTCTTTACGGCCGAGGTTGGCGGCAAGAAGCATGCCATGCTGTATCTGCCGGTCGATGCCTTCGGCCTCACGGCGGGCGTGCACGATCTGCATGAGCTTGCCGGAGCGGCTATCCCCGGTGACGAGAGCGTCGCTCACGATATCAATGCAGCAGGCATTGCCGTGGGTTGGGGCAAGATCGGAGGCGAAAGGCACGCCTTCGTCTGGCGGCTCGATCTTCCGGTGCACCAGTTCATCGACCTGGGCACGTTCGCCACTGGCGTTTGGTCCGAGGCCTGGGCGATCTCCGACGACTCGCCCGATCCCTGGATCGTGGGCAAAGGCGAGATCCTCGGCAACTGCGTGTGCGACGACCAGGGCCCCCAGAACCATCTCCTCACGCGCGGGTTCGCCCTTGAACTCATCGACCCCCCGCCGTTCCTGACCGCCGCCGCAGAATTGGAGCGAGATCCTGGCACACTCTGCGAAAACATCACGGCGGCATTGGATATCAACAACGGGCCCGAGCCCACGGCCGCCGGCTTCCAGTTTTTCGGGGGCGGCACATGCACCGACGCCCCCCCTGGAACGGCCCTGAACTGGCCCGATCCGGATCCCCCGGCTCCTCGTGCCGGGGTCGCCCTGCCCCTGCTGCCCGCAGGTCTTGGCTCGGTGGCACGAGGTATCAGCAACCTCGAAGCTTTTTCCGGGTTTGCCATAACGAGCGTGCCTCAATCTCACGCGGCGTACTGGGATACGGTCGCCGGTCCTATCGTGGACCTCGGATCCCTTCTTGCGCCGGGCGAGCAGAGCTGGGGCTGGCGGATCAATAACAACGCGCCCCCGGGCGGGGTCATCCAGGTTGTCGGGAACACCGGCACGCTGGGCGAGGGTCTGCTCTGGGAGTGCGCCGGCAACTGCGATCTGGTGGCCAATTGGTCGTTCACGGACCTCAACGAGAGCATCCAGCACTGTTCCAGTACCTGGATCATCCGCCAGGCTCACGACGTCAACGACAATGGCTGGATTATTGGTGTGGGCAATGCTCCGGGACAATCGCACGCGATTCTTTTGACGCCTCTTGAGAACTGCTGTGACACCGACCTAAACGGCGACGGTACCGTCGGCGCGGCGGACCTGCTCGCGTTGCTGGTCGCCTGGGGTCCGTGCGACCCGCTGCCCGCGGATTGCTTGGCGGACCTGGACTGTGACGGCTCGGTGGGGGCCGCGGATCTGCTCATCCTGCTTATCGACTGGGGTGCTGTGTGCAACAACGGGGTTCTGGTCGGCGGCGGGCCGGTGCCCCGGAACGTCCAGGACTGCATCGATCGATTCTGCTGCGATGAAGAGGATCTGCCGGCGTTTGAACATTGCATCTGCTTGGTTGATCCGGAGTGTGACATTACGCCGTAGGGCCGAAGTGGTTGGGATTCACATGGCGCCCGGCCAAGGCCGCCGGGCGCCTTTGGAGATTTCGATCAGGCGGAGGCGAAGGGGGCCGAGCGTGAAAAAAATTTCCCAAATGGCGCAAGAAATGGCCAAAAACGGCGTATAGAGAAGGGTAGAGATGGCATCAAGGCGTCATGGCATCGAGGGGAAGAAGAAGGCACTGAGAGATGACGTATAAAGCCGCGACCGTTGGTCGCGGGAGGAACGAACAATGAGCGGACGATTCGTGTCAAGACTGGGGGTGATAGCGATAATGGGGGGACTACTTGGTGTTGCGACCGCGCCCGCCTCGGCCCAATGTCTGGCCAACGAAATCCAGAAGCTCACCGCATCGGACGCGAGCGGCGGTGAACACTTCGGCACTTCTGTGCGTATTTTTGGCGAGCTGCTCGTGGTGGGGGTCACCAAGGGTGGCGATCTGGCAAACTCCGGGGCCGCGTATGTGTTCCGCCTTGAAGCGAAGACCCAGATGTGGGGTGAGCAGCAGAGGCTTACACCGATTGATGCGGGAGTCGGAGATAACTTCGGGATTTCGGCGGCGATCAACCCGACCGATCCAAACGTGATCGTTGTCGGGGCGTATCTTGACGACGATAATGGATTCAACTCCGGCTCGGCCTACGTCTTCCGTTACAACCCCGACTCCCAGCTCTGGGCTCAGGAGCAAAAGCTCACGGCGTGGGATGGCGACGAGCTGGACCGCTTCGGCTGGTCGGTTGCCGTCTGGGGCGACGTGGCCATGATCGGGGCGTTGCTCGACGAGGACCCCGTGCAGACTACGGGCTCGGTGTACGTCTTTGGATATGATGCGGATAGCCGGACCTGGGTCCAGCAGCAAAAGCTCATCCCCTCCGACACGCAGTTCCATGGGGCATTCGGCAGTTCGGTGTCCCTTCAAGGCGATGTGGTGCTGATCGGAGCGTCCACCGACTCGGAGCAAGGCTCCGGGGCGGGGGCGGCGTACATCTTTGGCTACGATGCAAAAACACAGACTTGGGTCGAGCAGCAGAAGTTGCTCGCTTCCGATGGCGGGGGGGCCTTCGGCTGGTGGCACATCGCTCTGGATGGAGACACGGCCCTCATCGGGGCCTTCACGGCCGACGCGCCGCCGCTATTCAACGTCGGCGCCGCCTACGTGTTTCGCTTTGACGGGAAGCAATGGATTGAGGAGCAAAAGCTCACCGCCTCCGACGGCCGGGGCGGCGACAAGTTCGGATGGTCCGTCTCGTTGCAGGGCGATCTGGCGCTCATTGGTGCGCCGACCGATGATGACTACGCCAACAGCTCCGGCTCCGCCTACATCTTTGCGTTCGACGGAACCGAGTGGAACGAGACGGCCAAGCTGCGGTACGAAGAGGTCCAGGACGTGCACACCTTCGGCATCTCGGTCTCCACCGACGGTGAGCACGTGATCGTCGGCGCGAATGCCACGACGGTCAACGGTGATATCGAAGCCGGGGCCGCCTATATCTACGGGGGACTCGGCGATTGTAACGAAAACGGCGAGCTCGATCTCTGCGACATCGCCGACGGGTTCAGCCGCGACGACAACAACAACGGCATCCCCGACGAATGCGAAGCCCCGCCCTGCCCCTGGGACCTCGACAACAACGGCTCCGTCGGCGCGTCCGATCTACTCACCCTGCTGGTCAGTTGGGGCCCGTGCGAAGGCTGCCCCGCCGACTTCGACGGCAACGGCTCCGTCGGCGCATCCGACCTCCTCGCCCTGCTGGTGAACTGGGGGCCGTGTCCGTGAAGAAGAAGGCATTAGGCATTGGGCACTAGGCACTAGGCACGAGGCATTAGGTGCTGGGCATTTGGCATTCGGGAAGAGCTCAAGCGCCGGGTTTCGCCGGCGGGCTTGACCCGCTGGGGCTCGCCTGTGACTCCTGACCCGGAACTGGCCTCTTGGGCAAAGAGCGGGCGAATGTGAGGGGGAATGGGGAACCGGGGCTGGGGCCGGGCGTCAAACCACACTGAGACGCATTTCTTTCTCACCGCAACGGGCGCTGAAGCCGGCTCTAACCGGAACGATCGGCCGCGGTTCAACGGTTTGATTCGACCCGCGGATGCTGATCGGCGAGCTTGGCGAAACGAAATACCGGCATCACGGCTGCGGTGAAGCATTTCAGTCCGTCGCTGGACAAGGAGTGAACCAATGGTCTACAGGACGGTAATTGCGGCCGCTTCGGTGTTTGTCGGTGTCGGCATCTTGTGCGGCTGTGGTGAGGACTCAGTGCCCCGGCGTCCGGCACCGCAGAGGCAGACGCCGGCGCCTGGTCCCGGGACGGGTGGCGGGCTCCTCCCGGGACCCGACCCGGCCGGTCCCAGCGAGACGGATGGGCCGGCGTCAGGCTCGGCCGATCGGCCCGGCGAGGCGTGAGCGGGGTAGTTTGCCGTGGCAGACTGGGCCCCGTCTTGGCCTCCGCGGATCGGATATAGTGATGGCTGGTCGTTCTCGCAGCGGCCACATTTATGGAAGGAAGCCAACCATGAAGCAGTTGACGACGCTTATCATTGCCACCCTCGTCGTGGGCACGGTGCTGATGGGCTGTGACAGCAAGCCAACCCCGCAGACCGCTGAGGAGCGGGCGATGTCTGAAGGACGGCGTGAAGTGGGGGACCCGGTAGCCCCGCCAGGTCCGCCGGACGCGAGCATGGTGTCCGACGACTCCCAGAGCCCGCCGCCCGACGACGACTAGTCTGGGGCGATGCCTCAGCGAGGTCGAGCCACGCGGCTGTGTCCATCGGGGTGTACGCGATACGGGGTCGGTGCGGAGCCGTCACCTCGATTCGTGGGGTGAGGTGGATGACCTCGCCTTGGCCGCAATCCGCGATCGCCGTGGCCAATCGAAAAACCGCCGATAGGACGACGTCCTAATCGGCGGCGGGTGGATGGCTCGTAAGTCGCACTGCCACCGAGGGCTGCGCGAGCGCGGTCTTGCAGTATCTACTATGACCACTGAGGACCGCCCCAGCAACCAATTTCTACTTGGTTTGTCGAAGAAATCGTGTCAGGACACCGGTCTGCCCAGGTTACCGGGCTTCGCCTGTCCCGGCCGGTCATTCGGGTCAAGGGCCGATCTGGGCGAGCCCGGGGGCCGGCCTCACGCTGAGCTTGTCATAAGGTCGCCAAGCACCGCCAGTCCTTCGGCCAGGGGCTGATCATTCACGGCGTAGCTCAGGCGCAGGTGGGTGTCGCGGCGGCTGAACACGCATCCGGGGATGAGCAGGATGTTCTGCTCGATCGCCCGCTCAACGAACGCGGTGGCGGACCCGGCGGCCGTTGGGGGGACCTTGATAAAGGCGTAGAACGCCCCGCCGGGATGCACCACTTCCGCCACGCCGGCGAAGGCCTGCTCGACCATGTCTCGCTTGTGTTGATAGGCCTGGACGTGCTGGGAGACGTCGAGGTCGTACGCGCCGATCACACCGGCCTGGGCCATGGACGGCGCACAAACGAACGTGTACTGCTGGAGCTTGGCCATCTGCTCGATGATGGCCTTCGGACCGCTCGCGTAGCCCAAGCGCCAGCCCGTACAGCCATAGGTCTTGCCGTACCCGCGGATAAGCAGCACGTTGCGTGACGTCCGGGCCGGGCTGGGGCACCGGCCGTCCTCACGGGCATCTTCGTAGGTGAACTCGTCATAGATCTCGTCAGAGACGAGCAGCACCCCGCTTCGATCGCACAGGTCGGTCAGGTCGCGAAGCTCATCTCCGGTCAAAACGACGCCGCTGGGGTTGCTCGGCGAGTTTACCAGCACCAGCTTGGTGCGATCGGTGATCAGCGGCTCAACACGATCCGCCGTGAATCGAAAGTCTGGATAGGTATCGCAGTACTTGATCGTCGCTCCGGCCAAGGTCACCAGGGCCGGATAGACCACGAAGTACGGATCGGGAATGATGACCTCATCGCCCGGGTCGAGGATCGCCAAGAACGCCAGCAGCAGAGCGCCGCTGGTCCCGGAGGTGACAAGGAGGCCCAGCTCGTCGGAGGGCGCCGGCCAGCTAAGGTCCTCCTGGAGGCGCGCGCTAATGGCGTCGCGCAGCTCCTGGACGCCCTGGGTCAGTGTGTAGCCGTTGCGGTCCGCCTGGATAGCGTTGATGGCGGCTTCTTTGAGCGGCTGAGGAACCGGGAAGTCCGGCTGTCCGATCGAAAAGTTGATGGGATTGGCCAGCGTCGCGCCGAGTTCGAAGACCCGCCGAATGCCCGAGACATCGATCGCTTGGGCGCGGGCGCTGATGATGTCGTCGTATTGAATCACGCAAGTCGCCACGAGCAGGCATCCTCGGACACACACGCCACTGAACGCACCACCGAAACCGGCTCCCCTTCGGGACAGTGTAGGAACCGCCCGGCAAGTCTGCTGAGGGTCGTTTGACGTTCGTGAGGCGCTTTTGACGAGATCAGCTGCTTGGGGCGGATGAGGCGGATGAGGCGGTTGAGTCGCCGGCGACCTCCTCGGTCGTCGCGGCCCCTTCTTCGGTCTGCTCGGCCGCCGCGGCCTTCTTCTTCTTGCCCGTGGACACCGCGCGGTTGGCGACCTTGGGAAGGCTCAGCGGTGAATCGTCATTCACGCGGAACCGATCCTGCTCTAGCAGGCGGGTGATCCGCTCCGCTCGCGTGAGCACGTTGCGGTGCTCGTTCAGGGCGCCCGGCTCGGTTTTCAGACTCTGGTGCAAACTCATGGCGTTGGACCTTGGGTACTGCGGCTGGTGTCAGCCATCGTATCGGTCAGGATAATAGCTCAGATCGTCCCGGGGGTTGATTCGCAGCTTCCACTTTCGGGTGACTTGCTTGATGCGACGTTCCAGCGTCCGGATCAGCTCGAGCTCTCGTGCACCCTTGCGATACCCCGGAAGTACGATCACCTGATATTGGTCCATATTCTTGGCTTTGACGACGTAGGCTTCAAGCGATTCATTCCGACAGAAGTTCGCGAGCTTGATGGCGTTTTCGCGCTGGGTGTGGATGAGGATGAAATAGTTGAGCCCGACCTCGCGCGGGTCGGACTCGGGCGGTCCCCACTCGCCGCCGCTTGTGACCATGGAGCCGGTACTCAAACGCCGACCGGCCGGCCCGTAGGTCGCGGGGCGTGGTGATCCGGCGCCCGCTCTGGAGTCTGTGGCCATGGGGTCCTGCGCGATCTGGGCGCTGGGGATCCCGTCGCTTCGGTCCGCGAGGTCGCCGAACTGGAGCTCAGTCGCTCGCTCGCCGTGCTGGTAGCCGAACATATAGGCGAACACGGCCAGGAGTATCAGCCCGGCAGCAGCGAGGAAGAGGTAGCCGACGGGCAGGCGGATGGTCCGGCCGGGACTGAACCACCCGATCGACTCGCCGGTCGTGGGCGCCGCCGCGGTCGGCTCGGGATCTGGGGTTGGCGGGGCTGCTCGGCTGCCCTGGCGGGCTTGGATCAGCTCATACAGGGCGGGGTTGGTCCGTCTCTTGGCCATGTGCAGGATCGTATCCGGCGATTCACAGGTCCGCTGCAAGCGCCGGGCCACATCCCAGGACGCTGGCAATGGCGTTGGTGTCGGTGTGGCTCAAGCTCACATGCCACTGCACGATACCCAGATCATCGGCAAGTTCAGCACAGCGACCGGTCAAAACGAGGCTCGGTCGGCCGGACGGCTCTCGGCGAACCTCGATCTGACGCCAGGCGATCCCGTCGCGCCACCCGGTTCCGAGGGCCTTGAGGACGGCTTCCTTGCAGGCGAAACGGGCCGCGTACCGCTCCGCCCGCCGCCGGTGGGCCGCCTCGGCGTAGCCCGCTTCGGCCTCGGTGAAGCAGCGGGTCACGAACCGTTGGCCGTGCGCCTCAAGCATGGTCGCGATCCGCGCGACCTCGACAATGTCGATGCCGTGGCCGATGATTCTCATGCTGTGCATCCTACCGTCCGCCGGCCAAACACACCGGTCGCCGGTCCCCGGTCTCGTCCAGGCGAAACGACTCAACGCCAACATGTCCGCAGACGAACATCAACAGCGCGCGACCGCGTTCGCCCGCAACAACTCGGTTCGTTGCGCGGTGTTGACCGTGTCCGACACGCGGACGGTCGAGACCGACCGAAGCGGCCCACTGATCCGGCGGCTGCTCACGGAGGCGGGACACACGATCGTTCATCACAGCATCGTGCCGGATGAACCCCCCGCCATCAGCCACCAGATCGAGACCTGGCTGGCCGATCCTCGCGTGCAGGTCATTGTGACAACGGGCGGGACCGGCATCGCCCCCCGTGACACCACCATCGAGGTGGTCCGTCGCCTACTGACGGTGGAAATCGAAGGGTTCGGCGAGCTGTTTCGGATGCTCAGTTACCGCCACGTAAAGGCCGCGGCCATGTTGAGCCGGGCGGTGGCCGGGCTGGTGGCAAAGGAGGCCGAGGCCGGCGGCGACACGTTCATCTTCGCGATGCCCGGGTCGACCGATGCCGTGGAAACCGCCGTGAGCCAACTCATCGTCCCACAACTGGCGCACCTCATCTGGCAGCGCCGCCCATAACACGCGAGAGGTCCGCTGCGCCGAGAACCTCCAGGTCGATGGTTCAATGATCATGTTCTGGCGCGCGATCACCTTCCGCATCAACGCGCGATCCTGGCTCCATCCACGCTGGGCTGCGAGCGTTGCCTCCACGCACCGCGTGATCATCCTGAACACCGTCTCTACCGGCCATCGATCGCCGCCAACTTGACAATGGGACGTTACGGACTGTTGTCGGCCGCGCGACCTCCATCGCCCTTCGCACCCCCGTCCGCGGCGATGTGCCGCTTCGACTCGTGTTGCGGTGTGTATCCGCACATCCCGCACAGTCTCATTACAACGCCGCGTCAGCGTCAGCTTGCCCACGCCGCGGGCTTCTCGTTCATACAACGAAGTTCTTGGTACCGACTTGGCGGAAGCGGCCGGAATCGTACTGTTACGGGGTTCCCAAGAAGCACCTGGGCCCGGCTCCTGCGTGGCCAGAGGCTTCGACGGACTCGCAACGAACAACCACAAGACGAGGAGCTACCTGCCGAACCTGCCGCATGCAATCCCTCCCCAGTGAGGGGCATCCGGACAATCACCTAACTATTTGAAAAATAAGAGTTTGCGCCTGAGAAATGCTGGGTCGCCTGCCGGCAGCGGGCGTATCGGACCTGATCCAATCGGCCCCGTCTCCGTTACCGGCCAACGCGGCTTCACGCCAGCCCCGACCAGCGTGTCTGAGGGGTGTCGGGGACTCTCCCTTGACCCCCCCTGGTCTGTGCAGCCGGTCCATCTTACCGCTTTGGGGTGATTTGCCACTGCCGCGACTTTGAGCCGCCTCGGTGAATCATACCTTTGAATGAAGCAATGGAGGTGTCGCCCGTTGCTCGAAGGAGCTTTCTCATGGCCAGGCCTCGATTCCTTTCGACGCGATCCACGCTCGTCGCCCTTGGGTACGTAGGCGTGATCGCCGTTGTAGCGGTGAATAACGCGCCCGTGAGGGCCCAGGACGCCCCGCCGGATGTGATCAATCTTTCCGGCGTGATTCGCGATTTTCTTCCCAGCCATCCCGACTTCGCCATCACCGATCCTGCCGTCATGGGGCACTACGTCCGGAATGTCAGTCCCATGCTCGACAGTACTGAACGACCGGTGTTCATTGACACTGGCCAGGAGGTGACCAGCCAGTGGTACGACAAGGATGGGAATCCGATCGCGCCTTATGCCGGCCCCGGCCTGCCCGGCGGTCACTTTGATGTTGATGTCTACAATGAGCCCTCGACCAATGAACTGTTCCATGAGCACCAATACGACGACAAGCACAACATCACCTACATCGATGTCGTCAACAATCCGCTGCTCGAAGGGTCCGATTTCGATACTGTTATAGGCAGCAGTTATCCGAACAACCTGCGGATGGAGTTCTTAAATGTTCATAACGGCGGCGGAGGGACCTACACGTTCGACGCCGGTGATGGAGTGCTAACCGGCAACACTGCGGATGGGTTTACCACAACGTTCGATCCCGCCTTGCTCACCCAGCTGAGAGTCAGCTTCGTTGCCCTGGAAGCGCTGCGGCCCACGAAGCCCGGTACGTCGCAGGGAGACGCGGTCGACCGAGATGATTCGTTCCACCTTCGCATGTTCGATGTCATAACCGACGCGATGGTGTACGAAGTTGCCGTCTACCACCACTTCAAGAAGAATGAAGAAATTCAGGATATACCTGAGGGACAAGAAGACGCCTGCGGCGTGCCGATCAACGACACCGCCGGCACCTATGGCAGTTTGGGCGGCGGCGCCATCACTGATGCTGGATCGTTCGATCAGTGGTTCCGCGACGAACTCGGCACGAATCAGTCAACGGGTCACTCCATCGCGCTCCAGCGTGACCCTGAAGGTGTCTACGAATATATGACGGACGATTTCTTCCCCATCGATGGCCAGTTGCAGGGCAATGGAGGCGACCCTCACAACAACTACTTCACCTACACGTTTGCCGCAACATTCACGTACAGCGAATGTACGAGCCAGTTCTTCGAGTTCGAGAGTAACGATGATGCCTGGGTGTACATCGACGACAAGCTGGCCATTGATCTCGGGGGCGTCCCGACACCGTCAAAGCAGTATGTGGCGCTGGATCGGCTTGGCCTTGTGGACGGACAGGAATATACGCTGAACTTCTTCTTTGCCCATCGCCGCGAGGCCGCAAACTCGTTCTTCCGCATGAGGACGAACCTCGTGCTGGCCACGGCTGACTTACCGGCTGTCACCGGGTTCTACGATTAACAGACGAGGGCCAGAAGCTTGCTGAGGAGCAAGCCTCTGCCCTTCTTTGGCGGGGATCACCCGGGCGATATGAGATCGCCGGTCCTCGCGGCAGACCACGTTCGGGCGGTCTGGGTGAGTCCCGGCCAGGGATCGGACCACTGCCGCGCATCGACGACGACCGGGCGGTCATACCCGCCGACCGACAGCGCGATCCGGTAGCTCAGCACATCGAGCCGACCGCCTTGAGCTTCTCCGATCGGACCGCGCGTGCCGCTGGCAAGCAGATCGCACAGACGAGCTGAAACCAATCGTTCAGCGTGCTTCGTCACCGCCACTGCGGGGTCTTCATTGCAGCTCAGCTGGGCGACGGGATCGATGCCAATCCCAAGATGGTCTTGCGTAGCGTTAGCGACGGAATGATCGGCCAGCTCCACCCCCACTCGCAGCCCTTGCTCAGCAATCGTCTCGATGACCGGCCCGAGTGATTCGTCGTCGAGCGGCCGAGGCAGCTCCAGGCTGATCGAGCACCGTTGCAGGTCGCCGGCGAGCTCAAGTGCTGCTCGTACGGCTTCCACGGCTCGATCGACAAGGGCGGGGTCCAGAAAATGGCTCGGCGGTATCCAAAGGTCCAGACCACTGACTTGCATCTCGAGTCGTCGCAGCCGCACCAACAGATCGCGGCGGGCGGATCGATCCAGGTCGCGCGGTCGCATCCCGCGTTGTGTCGCGCAGAGCTGGACGTAGCGGAACCCCATATCCGCCAGCCGATCCAGGGCGGCCCGCGGCTGGTCGCCCAACGGGCCCAGCGTCGGGGCCAGAGGCAGCTGCGGGTGAATACCAGCCATCGACTGCATGGGCAAAACGTATCGCGAGTGGCCGGCTGAGCCAACTCAGCGCGTACGATGCAACGATGCCGCTACCCACGCCGCTTGTCGATGTGCAACTGGTCGATCATCCGGTCGAGGCGGTGCCGGTCGAGCCCTTCCCGGCGTCGGCCGGGGCCGAGTGCGTCTTTCTCGGTCGAACGCGACGCGAGGTTCACGCCGAGCATGGTGAGCTGTGCCGGTTGTGTTATGAGGCCTATGTTCCCCTGGCACGACGACAGATTCGTCAACTGGCGGACGAGGCGATCGAACGGTTCGCCTGTCACGTGGTGCGGATTCACCACGCGCTGGGCGAGGTTCCCGTCGGCAAAGCCAGCGTGTACGTGCAGGTCGTCTGCGGTCATCGGGACATCGCGTTTGACGCCTGCCGATTTCTCATCGATCAACTCAAGGCAACGGCCCCGATCTGGAAACGCGAAATTTGGGCCCACGGCGAGACGTGGTCACAAGGATCGCCCGTGGTTGCGAACGAGGACGACTGATGCAGTCCCTTTTTAAGCTGTGCAACGCGGTGTACTGTCTCGCCCTGGCGGCCTGGTTGGCGGTGCTCGTCACCGCCGGCGTGTCCGCGATTGCCGTGTTTACCACGCTCGGTGAAATGGATGTATCACTCTCGGCGTACGCTGCGTTTGAGCCTGACGAATTGGACGTGCCCAATGCGCACGCCCATCTCGCCGCCGGGCACGTCTTGGAGCCGGTGTTTACGCTCGTTGACTTCGTTCAGTTCGCGATGATCCCGTTGATGTTGATTACCTTGGTCGCACAGTTCACAGTGTTCAAACAGAAGATACGACGCCCGGCGAACCTCATTCGCACCGGCTGCATCGTGATCGCCGCGGGGTTGTTTGCGTTCCATGCCCTCGCACGGGCGCCGCAGATGAACCGGGACTTGCACGCGTATTGGGATGCAGCCCAACAGGGTGACCTTACGACGGCGCTTGAGCATCGCGAGGCGTTCAACCGCCGGCACCCAGCGGCCCAAGCCGTGCTGAACGCCACATTGCTGCTCGTGGTTCTGGCGACGTTCGCGTCCGCCGTGGCCATGACTCCAGCCCTACCGCGGGGCCGAGCAAGCGAACTCCAAACCCCACTCCTGGCGAGGAAGCGATGACGGTGCTCAAAGCGCAAGGACCGACGACCAAGGCTGATTTTGACCTGCCCAAGAAGACCAGCGCCGACAAGGCCCGAGCCAAGCGAATACTAGACGCCCTGTACCGAGAATATCCCGATGCGCATTGCGAGCTGGATTACACCAATCCGCACGAACTGTTGATCGCGACCATCCTCTCGGCGCAGGCCACCGACGTGTCGGTGAACAAGGCCACGCCCGAGCTGTTCAAAGCCTTCCCCACTCCGGCCGACTACGCCGCGACTGCGCCGAAGGATCTTGAACCCTACGTGCGGTCATTGGGGTTCTTCCGCAACAAGGCCAAGGCGGTCCACGGCTCAATGACGATGATCGTCCAGGAGTACGGCGGCGAAGTGCCCAATACGATGGACGATCTATTACGATTGCGCGGCGTGGCCCGAAAGACCGCGAACGTCGTGCTCGGCAACGCCTTCGGCGTCAACGTCGGCGCGGTGGTGGACACGCACGTGATTCGCCTGAGCGATCGATTCGGGCTGACCAAACACAATGATCCGGCCAAGATCGAACGCGACCTGATGGCGCTGTTCGGACGGCCGCACTGGACGATGCTGAGTCACCTGCTCATCTGGCACGGCCGGCGCGTATGCAAGGCTCGCGGCGCGCTGTGTGCCGAGCATCCGCTGTGCCGGAAGTATTGCAGCAATGCTCGCGCGTGACGCAGCAATAAGGTACCGAATTAGCGCCGCCGTTTTGGAGGTTCGGGGACGAACTCCGCGACGCCGAAGCCGCCGTATTCACTGACATAGACCGCGGCTCCTCCGGCAAGGCGGGGGAAGATGTAGCGCACTGGTCCCTCCAACCGAAGCCGGCCTCGTACGGCGACCCCCCCGCTGCGGTCCGGCCGAACGACCGTGATTCCACGATCGTGGCCGACCCAGATGTCGCCATCGACCGCGGCCAGGCAATGCAGTTGAACATCCCCAGGCTCGGCGAAGGTGGACGGAACACCGCGGGCTCGAATGTCAATCGACGTGCCGTCCTGGCTGATCGAAGCCGAAGCGAGATCAGTCGTCACCGAAGTCCGCGGCGCGGGAAGCTCATTCGGCGGCTCGCTCACGTAGTCGGCATGGCTTGCGATCTGATACAGCCACGCGCCTTCGCGACCGAGCCCCATGACGCGCAGGCCGTCACTTTGGGCCTGGGTGAGGCAGCTCGGTTCGCGGTGACTGAACACGAATTCGTCGCCCGGCCCATTGTCGTCATCGCTGATGCGATAGACGGCTCGGCCGAACGATCCCGCCACCGCGAGGTAGTTGTCGTCGATGCGATCCACGTCGCGTGCCCCGAGGACCTTGATGCGCATCGGATCGGCCAGTGCATCGTCCGTCACCTCATAGCTGGCGATGTGATCGTCGCCGACGATCCACAATCGGCCCCAGAACGCCCGGACGCTGCGCACCGCGCCGCCCATGGCGACGGTTGCGCGCTTGGAATCGATCTCGCGCACATTGGCCGACATAAGACCGATGAGCGAACCTGCCTCGCCGCGGCGCGTGAAGATCAGCGTGTCGGGCATTTCGAACTCATCGCCCAACGGTGAAAAACCGCTCGCGGAACCGACGTACCGGCCATCGTCGAGTCGAAAGACGCGCCGGCCGATGCAGGCCACCAACCCGTCGGTCGCACGTCCAACTCGGCTGACGATTCCCCGATCAGCCAACATGAGCCGGCCGTCCGACCACCGCACGACACCCCCGGCCCCGGAGACGTACAGGTCGCCGGCGGCGCGGCTGAGCAATCGCGGTGCAAGGCCGAGCCCCTCGGCGGTTACCCGGGTGGTGATCTGCGGATTCCAAGGATCAACGAGCGTGAGCTCGACCACAGCCTCGTCTTGCAACACGACGTACAACCGATCGTCATCGAGCAGCATGTCCGTCGCTGGCGCGGTTTCGCCGATCGGGCCGAAGTCAATCGTGCCCGTGAGTTGGGCGGTGGCGGCGTCGAGCACGAGCAGCGATACGCCGAACGTCTGGTACCACACCGGCCCCGCCACGATCGTTCGATAATGCGTCCCCCCGACGTGATGGGTCACCCGCAAAGTTGTCGGCGTGGCGATCGTCGGCTTGGTTGACTTTGGCCCCCCGGCGCAGCCCCCAACGACGCCGTGCGCGGCTAGAAGAAACACGAGCGTCAGTGGATGTGAACGTACGATCATTTCGGCAGTGTACCGCTGCTTCGCTTGGCGGCGGCACAATATTCGATGCGCCTCGCCTGCGGATCGTAGACTATGGCCTCGGTATCGTGTCCCGGGATAGATCGATTCGTCATGAGCACGTCACTTTTTCCTGATATCGAGCCTGGCGAACGCATCGGCGCGATCGACGCGCCCCCCTCCGACGCGTCGCTGAGGCGCATTCGTGTCGGCCGGCGGATCGTGGCCACCCTGCCCGCCGACGCGGTTGAAGCGCTGGGAATTGCGATTGGCGATGTCTGGACGGAGCGGCTCGCGGCGACGCTCCGACAGGCGATGGCTCAGCACACTGTTCGCCGGTACGCACAGCGCTTGCTCAAACGACGGCCCTATTCGCGAAGCGAGCTCATCGATAGGCTCATGCGAAAGGAACCCGATGGTGCGACGGCCAAGAGAATCGCCAATGAAATGATCGCAGCCGGGGCGATTGACGACGAAGCGTACGCTCGTGCAGTGGCCGTGTCAGTCGCCGATCGTGGGCCGGTTTCGGTGACGTATCTGAAACACAAGCTTCGTCAGCGCGGGATCCCGCCGGAGCTGGCTCAGCGTGTGGCCGGTGAAACGCTGGCGGAAACTGACGTTGTCGCGACGGCCGTTGCGTTTGCGGCCGGTCGATTACGGTCGATGTCTTCGCAGCCCCCGGACGTTGCCGCACGTCGTATCTGGGCGGCCCTGGCTCGTCGCGGGCTTGATGCCGACACGATTCGGGTTGTCCTGGATCGAATCACTCTGCCGGCGGGCGGATTGGAAGATTCCGACGGTTATCAAGAGGTGTGTGATGAACACAGTTCGTAAGCGCTTCGTTCGACTCTGTGCCATGCTGAGTACGTTGGCGATGTTCTCCGGCTGCGCCGAAGCGTCGACTGCCGATTCGCCGACGCAAGTCCCAACGACACAACCAAAGACTGAAGTCGCGTTGGCCTCGATCAACCGCACCTACGCTGCGCTCCTCAAGGACATCGTCACGCCGGATGGACTTGTTCGATACGACGTGCTGGGTGAGTCGCCTCGGCGTCGCAGCCTCCAAGAGATTGTGGCCGCATATGCCAAAGCTGATGTTCCGCCGGGTGCCGACGAGAAGCTGGCGTTTCTGTGCAACGCCTACAACGTGAACGTCCTGAAGATGGTCGTCGGCGAGATCGCAAAAGAAGGATTCACGAGCGTGATGGAAATTCCCGGTTTCTTCGACACGCTATTGATCACCGTCGCGGGGAAACAGATGACGCTCAATGCGTTGGAGAACGAACAGATCCGGCCGTTGGGCGATCCGCGGATCCATGCCGCGCTGGTCTGCGCGGCGATGAGCTGTCCGCCGCTTCGGGGTGAGCCGTACTCGGCCCAGCGACTCGATGAGCAGCTCAACGACCAATGCCGACGCTGGATCAACAACCCAAACCAAAACGGCATTGACGAGCAGGGACTTGGCGTGAGCATGATCATGCAGTGGTACGGCGACGACTTTTCCGTCGAGCCCTACGGCGGCGTGGTCGGATTCGTCCGGGCGTTTGCCGAACCGACGGGTCCGATCGGCCGGTGGCTTTCACGTAAGGACGAGCCGCAAGTACACTTCCTCAAGTACGACTGGCGTCTCAACCGAGCCCGAGTTGGTTAGACCTGGACTCCCCCGATGACCTCGGCGCCTTGATGGCGATGCCCAGCCAATGGGTGGATCGAATCCGCCAACGCCGCCCGATGAAGAAGCTGATCCTCGACATAGACAGCTCGCTCGGCGAGACCTACGAACGTCGGGAGCGATTGAGTTAAGCGATCTGGCCGGTCCGCACGAGTAATCGGTGACAAATCACAAACCAGAAGCGAAGGAAAGTAGTTTGCAAAAAGCGGAAACGCCAGCCAACTCCGTTTCAACGATTTGTTATGAATCATGTGGCGTAAGGTGCCGCGTGGGTTCCTCTAGGGCCAAAGCTGGAAGAAGGATTCCACATAAGGCATCATAGTAACCTTTCCAGGTTCTTTGCCGTTCGGGAGCGGATTCCACCGCTGACTTAGCCGTGGCAATACAGCCGCTGATGTCATCAATGTTGTCCTCGCCCGTCTCAGTCTCTAGCTTGTCGGTGAAGTAAATGATTGCTTCTCGACACCGCGCTATTCTGGCATCGACCTGTGCCGCATCACTGAATCGCCAAGTCCAACTGAGCGCGTCCGACACAACCGCTTGGACGAGAAAATGCTCAGCTACACCCTGTTTTACTAATTCGCGGCATTTCGCATGAAACGCTGGATAGTCAATTGGATCCAGCATCAGTTCAGCGATGGTTTCCCTGCTGTGCCTCGGTTCACGCAATCGCGGACTTATCAAAGCGGCGAAAGCAAAACTGAATACTTCATCACGCATAGACGTGTCCATCTTGTCGAGCAGGCGGAGGAAATAATCGAGAGTATTGAGAGTCGGCCTGAGCACATACTCAAGGTGAGCCGCATGTACAGTGCCCGCCGGATCGCCTGCGTCAAGCTGGTACTTCCTGATCAAAGTTGGATAAGACGACAGCAGTCGCTCAAAATTCTTCCGTTCCCAGAGTCTCAGCCCGAATGCTGGCCGATTGTTCCGCTGGTAGCTCTCAAGATGTGTCTTAGCGGGGTTTGAAAGGAAGTTGGATACAGCGAACAGAAGGACATCAGGACGCTCAGCGATTGACCAAGCCAAGGCACCATCAAGTTTCTCAGGAGGCACCCCACGAACATAGTGCTTGCATTGCACGAACCACGTCTTCAGATTCTGGCTGCCGTCCGGTTCCGTTTGTAGCCACTGCGCAACGATATCGCGACCCTGATCGGCACACGCCCCGCCGAGACCTGAACCGCGTCTCCAGCTGAGATTCACAAAGCCAAGGGCATCGAGTAGATCGTACGTTAGCTCTTCGAAATCACTGTCGGAAAGATGATCGAAGTTCATGGTTTGCGATCAATGTCTGTTGATTCCTAACAATAAGGAGATTGATCCGCATAACATGCGGAATTTTGGTTTTCTGCCCCCATGACACACCTCTGGATCGTCTGCCGGAGGCGCGCTAAGCGTTCATCTAACGACGAGGGCTCTGCGATGTCAATCTGTCCCCACCCCTGCCCACGCGGCCGGACAGGACCGCCAGGCCGCCATCTTGGGGCAGGTCACGTTGTTTTGTCACTCCGACGGTCTCATACCCGACGCGCGCGGATACCCACCGCCGGCCCGCCACCTTGGCCATACTTTGGCCATCCAGCGGATCGCTTAAAATCACATCGGCCGGGGGAGCGGACCATCTCACCCAGATGCATCTGTATCCTGATTCCTGATCGGATAGCTTGGACGCGGAACACGACACGTGGCGAAGGATAGTTACAACCAGAGTGTGTTCATCAACTGTCCATTCGACGATAAGTTCAAGCCGCTGTTTCGCGCCGCGGTCTTCACTGTGTTAAGATGCGGCTACACCCCCAGAAGTGCGCAAGAGCTGGAAGATTCAAGTGAAGCTCGGCTCAACAAGATCTTTCGGATAATCGAAGAGTGTCGCTACGGCATTCACGACCTTTCTCGGGTCGAGCTCGACGATGACTTGCCTCGCTTCAATATGCCATTCGAGCTTGGCCTGTTCTTCGGAGCGAAGCACTACGGAAACGAAGAGCAAGGCCGCAAGTCCTGCCTCATCTTTGAACGCAAAGCACACTCCTATGAGAGGTTCATTTCCGACATTAAGGGACAGGATGTTGCCACGCATGAGAACAAACCGAAGGAGTTGATAAGAAGTATTCGGAAGTGGCTCTCAACGAACGAAGGGAGTGGCCCTCTTCCCGGTGGCGCTGCGCTCTGGCGCGAATACGGAAAGTTCAAGAAGTGGCTGCCAAACAAGTACCGTGAGTTACACCTGAAAGACAGAGAGCTGACGTGGGGGGACTACGTAAACCTTGTGTATGAATGGGCTGAGGACGGATCGAGTGAGCACTCTTGACCGTCCTTCGGAGACAGCTAGGATTCTGTCGCACTATGGAGACTCGCCCATGGCAAAGTACAACAGGAACACCGGAAAGAGCTGGACTCGCGACCAAGTCGCTCAGCTTAAGAGGCTGGCCAAGCAAAACACGCCCACGAGGGTCATCGGGTTGAAGCTTGGTCGAACCGAAGACGCGGTTCGCTCGAAGGCCTCGGAAAAGGGAGTCTCGCTGAAGCCAACGAATCAGTCACCGTACAACCGCAGAAAGAAGTGACTTCGACTCGTCCTCGACAGGAGAAGACGCCTGAGCCGCCTCTCCCTGGCAAAAACTCCGCACTGCTGATCGTACAGAAACTTCCGACTGGTTGTTTGTACGACGAATGTTCCTAGCCTTGATGGATGTTCAGGCTACTCGTCGCGCTTGTCCGGTCACTGCTGCTCCCCACTCAGCTCTGCTCCTTGAGAACCTTGCCCAAGCGGCCTGATAGCGCCTCCATGCCGCCGTCTTGGGGCAGGACTCGGCCTGTCACCCCCGGACGCCCTGCACCGTCGATTCCGGTCAGAAGCACGCGAAGAGAACTTGGGTTTCCGGGGGAGAGCGTTACACTCGTGGTCGCCCCCGGACAGCTCGGCGGTGGAGCCGGGCGAGGTATGAAGGCCCCCGCCACTAGCGCGACATCGCCCGAGCAATTGTGCTGAAGCATCGACTTATCACTGGACCAATCCTCGTGATCGTGCTGCTGGCGATCGTGTGGGTGGACGATTGGCTGGACGGTGTCGAACTGGCCGGCATGTGGCAGGACTTGTTCGCGCAAAAGCAACATCCACCGCGCGGACTGGTCTTGTTCGGTTTGGCTTTAGTCGTTGCGCCATTGGCCGCCCGCGAGCTCTCGGCCATCTTCCGCGCCAACGGCATCGCGTCGCGCACCTGGCTGACGAGCCTTGCCGCCATCACGGGACTCGTGCTCAGCTACAGCATCCCGACGCGAACTGAAACGACCTCGGGCCTGGAGGCGACCACGGTGATCGCCATCATCTCCACCGGGATGATCGTGGTGTTCGTGCTGTCGCTGGTGACGTTCAGCCGGCATCGCAACGTCCAAGGCGTGGTGGCGGCGGCGGGCGCGGTCGTCTTCGCGATGGTCTACCTCGGGCTGATGATGGGGTTCTTCCTGGCCCTTCGACGCGATCATTCGGCGTGGCTGATTGTCGCGGTGATCCTGCTCACCAAAGCCTGCGACACCGGCGCCTACTTCACCGGGCGAGCCATCGGTCGGCACAAGATGATTCCCTGGCTTAGTCCCGGCAAAACGTGGGAGGGACTGGCGGGGGGCGTGCTGACCGCGGGCGTGCTGGGGGCGTTGCTGGCCGGGGCGAGTTACTGGCTGCCGGAACCCGCCGATCATTGGCCCTGGTGGTTTGGCGCCGCGGCCGGGGTGGTGTTCGCCGGCTGCGGGCAGGTCGGCGACCTGGCCATGAGTCTTTTCAAGCGCGACGCCGGTCTGAAGGACGCCTCGACGATCCTTCCCGGGCTCGGCGGAGTGTTGGATGTGCTGGACTCGCCGTTGATGGTGGCGCCGATCGCCTATTGGCTGTTCGCGCTGTACCCGTCTCAGGCCGGTGGGATCGTCGGGTAACCAGGCGCGAAACCTCGACAGGGAATCGCTTTACGACGCAACCCTTGGTACACTTCCAAACGAGTTGGCCGGAATCGCATATGACCCTGACTGAGGATTTGCTTACATTGTTTCGCCTGGACCGGCAGGTGCGAGGCCTGCGGAGCCGTCTCGCCTCGGCCGAGCGTTATCTCCAGGCACAGGACCGCCAGCTCGACGAGCTGAAAGCCCAGCAGGAGGAGCTCACTCACCGCCGACATCAGCTCCAGGCGACGGTCGCCAACCTCGAGATGGAGGGTGCGGGCTTCGATGAACGAATGGAGAAGCTGCGCGACGAGCTCAACAACGCTTCCACGAACAAGCAATACACGGCCGTCCTGACCGAGCTGAACACCGTGAAACTGTCGCGCAGCAGGCTCGATGATCACCTGCTTGAGGAGATGGAGCAGATCGACCGCATCACCGAGCAGATTGCCCAGCTCCAAGGCCAGGTCGTCGAGCGCCGAAAGATCAAGGAAGTTGCCGAGGCCCAGTTGCAGGAACGTCAGGGAGACGTCGGGCAGCGGTTGGCCGAACTCCAGGTCGAGCACGATGCGGCCGCCGCGGGAATCCCCGGCAACGAGCTGAGCGCGTTCAACCACTTGGCGGATTCCTACGACGGCGAGGCGATGGCCCCGATCGAAGAGATCGATCGTCGTCACCGCGAATATGCCTGCGGGGCCTGCAACATGCACATGCCCTTCGAGGCGGTTTCCCTGCTCTTGGGAGCCACCGAGTCGCTGGTCACGTGCAGTGCCTGCGGTCGCATCCTTTACCTGCAAGATGAGATCCGCGGCGCGTTCGCCAAGAAATGAGATACCCAAGGCGCCCGGCTATGTCCTGTCCGGAAACAGCGCCTGCTGATTCGGCAGGTCTTTGGGCCTGGCCTGCAGATCGCTCAGCTCCTCGGCGAACTCGTCGAGCGTCCGGAATTCGAGGTGCTCGCTGGCGAACCGAATGTACGCGATCTCGTCGAGCCGGCGAAGCCTCGCTGCGACGCGTTGTCCCACCTCAGCACTGGGGACCTCGCGCTCGAACTCCCGATGCACCTCGTCCTCGACCTCCTGGGTGAGCTTCACCTTGAAGTCCTCCGGAATCGGCCGTTTGCCGCACGCAGCCTGGATGCCGGCGAGGATCTTGGACCCGTCGAAGGCGACCCGCGTGCCGTCCTTCTTCACCACGACGATCCGGGCGGTCTTCTCAATCCGCTCGTAGCTCGTGTACCGGCGGTGACATCCCAGACACTCGCGCCGGCGACGGATCGCCACCCCCCCCTCCGAGGCACGGCTGTCAATTACCTTGTCGTCGTCCTCACCGCAGTACGGGCAGATCACGAGAAGCTCCTGAACACCCAATATCTGGGTGTTTATCGGTCAAGGCAAGCTACCACTCGTATATTCTGCTTTCGGAACGTACCCGTCAACCGGGTTCGGACACTGTTGCGGACTACTTTCGTTCGATCGGGTGGTTTTTCGTGCCGCCGCTTCCTGACGCGCTGCCTCCGCTGACCCCGACCCGGTCGGGATTGGTCGGATCAGGCTTGGCGGGCCCGAAACGCCCGATCTGCCCGCCGCCACCAAAGCCATCCGTGTCAGTCGGTCCAAAGTGGGTCGCTTTGCCACCGGCACCGCCTGCCGCACCACCAAATCCACCACCCCCACCCCCACCGCCACCAGCCCCACCGGCACCGCCCGCGCCACCACCAGAGCCGCCAGCTCCGCCGGCGCCACCCTTGCCTCCATGCCCACCGAAGCCGATGGCGCCGCGACTCGCCACGTCGCTCTCGCCTGATTGCAGTTCCGCGATGATCCATGTGATCTGCCGGTGCATCGGTCGCGGCGCTTGAATGAACATCTTGGCCCCGACAATCCGCACCTGGGCCAGATCGCCGCCATTGTTCACCCAGTCGTCGGGTTCGACGAAGTTCGTTAGAAGATCGACGACCTGTTCGCTCGCATCCTCATACTCCAAGTCGAACCTGCGCGACATCGACACCAGCACGTTCGTGATGTCATAACTTACCAGAACAGTGTCGCGTCGAGCAAATTCCGACCGTGTGCCCAACTCAACGAGGTCTTCACTGAAACACCATTCAGCAGAGTCGACGTAGTCGTTGATCTGATCCAGAACCAGTTCCATAGTTCGTTTCAGTGACAAGCCGGAGACGTTCAGCGTCAGTTCCATCTCCTCGCGGTACAGACCTTGGTCTTCCAGGTCCGACCAATGGACATACAACGGCCGTTCGATCTGCTGACCCAGGAAGTCCAGCACGTCCTCAAGTGGTGTTTGGTTAAACGCCACATCGATCTTGGCTTCGAGACTTTCCGCAGCCAAGCCGCTGGGCTCGGGCGCCTGGAAGATGCTTGCCTTGATCTGGTCGTCCGAGCCGGTGAGGGTAACAACGCCGATTCCGGCCACCCCCAGACAGGCGGTGAGGAGTGTCAGGTTCATTACGAGCCTCCTTTTGGCAAATTGATTGGCGTCCTTGTATCGCTGGGCGAGATCACTCGCTTCCCCAAGTTCCCCGATCGCTGTGCGCGTCGCTTGGTCCTCGGTGTGACCGGCGAGAATCAGATCGCGAATGCGCTCCGACAGATGCCCTTGAAGTTCTTGGCGAATTTCGTCTTGCGCAGGCTGGGGCAAGCGCAACAGTCGCACGAGCACATCCAACCAGGCCGAGACGGTTCGCTCGGCGCCCCCGCCGGTCTCGTCAGTCGGTCCTTCTGACAGTGAGCCAAGTTTGTTTGGTTCGATCAGTCGCATCGTGAGAAACGAGTCCTTAGTCCGCCGCGGGCAGGAACGATTCAATGAGCTGTTGATACGCCCGGTGGGCGGCGACGCGTTGCTTGAGTCGGCGACGGCCCTTGGCCGAGAGCTTGTACCACTTGCGCTGCCGGCCGCGCTTGGAGTCTCCCGTCTCGGACTTCACCGTGTCCCATTCCGCGTTGACCAGCCCCTGCCTTTCCATCTGGTGCAGCAGTGGATAGAGCACGCCTGGGGTGAGGCGAATCGAGTCGCTGGACTGTGCAGCGACCTGTTTGGTGATGGCATAGCCGTACCTCGGTCCATCGGCGAGCACCGAGAGCACCACCAGATCAGCCGAGCTTCGCCACATGTCTTTGGCCGGGGCCATGGGAACCTCCCTTTCAGGTTTCTAACTAATATATCGCAAACCGATACATCAGGTTCCGACAAATCCGAGATTTTCCGTTCTCGCGACGAGCGGCAACGTTGTCCCTTGAGCCTCAAGCCTCGCCCAGGCTCGTGCCGACATTGATTGTGGGCCGGTCTCGGCTATCCTTGGTCTGACTATGAACTTACGAACCACGGCCACGACGACGACCACGACCACCACCCGCC
>JAZFYE010000085.1:0-7727 GCA_036475395.1 Phycisphaerales bacterium | reverse complement strand
CTCCACGAAAGAAGCCGCCGGCGCCGTGGCCGAAGATCAATACATGAGGCCGATTACGATGTACGGCTGCAACAAGCTGTACTGCGAGAACCTCGGGCGGTACTACGCCCACCATTATCGCCAACTGGCCAGGGATCGGTTGGACCACACGCTGGACTTTCGCTGCCTGCGGTTCCCTGGCCTGATCAGCGCTGAGACAGTTCCGTCCGGCGGGACCAGCGACTATGGGCCGGAGATGATCCACGCTGCGGCTGAGGGCAAGCCGTACGTGTGCTTTGTTCGTCCCGACACGCGCATTCCGTTCATGACGATGCCGGAGGCGAGTGATGCGTTGCTGAAGCTCGCCGCTGCGGATGAGGACCAACTGACCCGCTGCGTGTACAACGTCCGTAGTTTCAGCGCGTCCGCCCAGGAGATCGCCGAGCTGGTGCGCGAGCATTTCCCGGGGGCGAAGATCACGTTCGAGCCGGATCCTCAGCGGCAGCGGATGGTTGATTCCTGGCCGACGGATGTAGATGACACCGCAGCTCGCAATGATTGGGGGTGGAAGCCCAAGCATCATCTGCGCAGCGCGTTTGAGGAATATCTCGTGCCCAGTATCAAAGCGCGGTACACACACCAGCGGAAGCCTCCCCCAGATTCGTAGGCCAGGTCTTGGGCTGACACTGATCTGGCAACCTTGGGTAGCTGGCGAGGAGTTCGCCAGGGGATGGTAGCGAATCCAAGCGCCTTGCGGTACAGTCCATCGCATGGCGCTAACAAGGCTCCGGCTAGAGAACTTCAAGTGCTACGCCAACAGCGGTGCAATCCCACTCGCGCCGCTGACGGTCATCTTTGGAGGAAACAACACGGGTAAATCCTCGATCTTGCAGAGTTTGCTGCTTCTTCGCCAGACGTTGGATTCTCCGGAGTATGCGGCAAGGCTCAATCTGCGTGGGACGCTATATCCCGCTGGGAGCTACGCTGATATCGTCCACCAACACCGCACGAAGGAGCATGTGATCATCGAATTGGGGATCGTGACATCCGACGGTGGCAAAGCCGGGGACATTCAGCTTGAATTCTCGTCGGACGAACCGCAGCCGCCACGTTTGGCCAGACTGAGGATCGAGGCTAGCAGTGTCGAGCCGCTTGAGATCCACCGTGGAGTTGGACGCGGTGGGCCGTATGAGCTCGTAATTGGAGGGGCAACTATCGGAGGGGAAAAGAGGGCTAATTTTCGGTTTCCTGTCAATCAGTTACTTCCGGCAATCGGTGAAGAGGAGCTACCGCGTGTGGGTCGACCGAACATCCGGCATCAAAGGAGCCGGGCGTTTGCCCGTCAGGTCCTTCGTGAGCTCGAAGGAACGTTGCGCCAGATGAAGGCGGTTGGAGCCTTTCGTCACCAACCCGTCCGCCGATACGAGTATCTAGGACGATCGCCTGACGTGGTTGACGCGGTTGGCGAATACATGGTGAACGCCCTCATTGAAGATGCGACGCGCAGGGGGAAGCGACGAGGCGAATTACTTCGTAGCGTCAATCGGTGGCTCAATGCCGTAGGGCGTGTCCGCTTGATGCCGCTCAAGCGTATCTCGCGCGCTGCGCGAATCTTTGAGATCCGGCTGCGTGATACCGACTCTGGCCGATGGGCCAATTTTGCTGATGTCGGATTTGGCATTGGCCAAGCGTTCCCCGTCCTTGTCGAAGGACTTCGCACGCCGCCGGGAGGCTTGTTCATCGTGCAGGAACCAGAGATTCACTTGCATCCAGACGCGCAATTGAGAATGGCTGATTTTCTCGTGAGCCTTGCCCGTGCCGGGAAGCGAGTTATCGCTGAAACGCATAGCGAATACCTGCTGCTTCGCATCAGGCGCTCGATCATTGGACCTGTCAAAGCGCGCGGCACAAGACCCCGCCTCGCGCCACGCGAAGTCAGCATTATTCACGTGGAAAAACGCTCTGATGGGACGAGCCACGCCCACCCACTCGAAATCGATGAGCTCGGCCAGATTAAGAAATGGCCCCGCGGCTTTATGGAGGAAGCGACTGAGGAACGCATGGCCATCATGGAAGAGATGGCCAAGCGGGCGGGAACAAGGTCCTGAGCATGGCAGAGGAGTGTGTCATCGATACCACTGTCCTGCAAAGGGCCAACATAGCCTTGACAAGTCGGACGGTCGAACGACGGCGGTTCAAGAGACGGCTCGTGCTGCTGAACACGTTGCGTGAGGGGCGTAAGATACTCCTGCTCAGCGAGCAACTTGCTGTCGAATACCACCGGCAGATAAAGAGGCCTATGAATGACTACGTTAAGACGTTTTTCGAGCTTCTTGTTGATCCACAGAGGTGCGTTCTAAACTGGACGAACTGGCCCGCAGCTCGCCGGGAGAAGGCTCGCAAGTGCCGCTATCCGAGGGAGGATGATCATGTACTGAGGACGGCCATTCGGCCACATGCGACCACGATCTTTGCAGAAGAAAACCGAATGATTAGGGCTGATGAATGTATCCACCGGCACTTCAAAGTACACATTCGAGAGCCTTAAGTGGACACGCGTAGGGTATTTGGGGCGTGACAACTGGTGTCTGGTGGCAGGAGGTGTTATGACGACCACCACAACGGCGGATGTAGATGACACCGCAGCTCGCAATGATTGGGGGTGGAAGCCCAAGCATCATCTGCGCAGCGCGTTTGAGGAATATCTCGTGCCCAGTATCAAAGCGCGGTATGCGTGAGCGGCCGGGATCCCGACGGAGTCGGGACGCGTCACCCGCTAAACGGTGGATACGTTACTATGAACCTGTCCGGCGGAGAGACCTAGAACGCGAGAATCGATCATGACCACGACGACACGTGTATCCGGATCCGAACTGTTCGATCAACGCACCGATGAAGTGCTCAGGAATTTGGTCGACAGCGGCCAATTCAAGACGCTTCAAATGATCGAAGGGCCGATGGACGCGACGATGAAGCTGCGCGGCTACGGCGAGGTCGCGTGCTTCTGCTCGAATAACTATTTGGGCCTCGCCAATCACCCCGAAGTCAGACAAGCCGGCATCGAGGGGATCGAGAAATACGGCGCGGGAACGGCTTCTGTACGATTCATCTGCGGCACGTTCGAGCCCCACCAGCGACTCGAAAAGACAATCGCGACGTTCCTCGGCGTGGAAGCGGCGTACACGTTCGTCTCATGATGGACCGCGACCGAAGCGCTCTTTCCTACGCTCTGCGAGCCGGGCGACATCATTATTTCCGATGAATTGAATCACGCCTGTATCATCGACTCCATGCGCCTGGCGACAGTCATCAAGAAGGGCGTACATAAAACCGTCTTCAAACATAGCGATATGGATTCACTGCACGAGGCGTTGGAGAACGCGGTCAACAACCCCGAGGTGACCGGCGTGATGTGGGTTGTCACCGACGGCGTGTTTTCGATGGAGGGAGACCTCGCCAAGCTGCCCGAGATTCGCAAATTGTGTGATGAATACGGCGCGATGCTGGCCGTCGACGATTCACACGGCACGGGGGTGATGGGACAAACCGGACGCGGCACGCACGAACACCACGGCATGCCCGGCGACGCGATCGACTTCTACACAGGTACGCTGGGGAAGGCACTCGGCGGGGGGGCGGGGGGATACCTCGCCGGGACGAAGCGCGGCATGGATATGATCGTGCAACGCGCTCGACCAACGTTGTTCACGAACGCGCTGCCGGTGACGGTGGCGTGCTCAGCGAACAAGGCGATCGAGATTCTGATGCGCGAGCCGCAGCGGGTGCAGAAGCTCCGCGATAATGTTGCGTATGCTCGCAAAGGCATCGCCGAGGTTGGATTTGAAGTGCTCGAATCGCCCACGGCCATTTGTCCCATTATCGTCCACGACACCGCCAAGGCGATTGATATGAGCAAGCGCCTCTTGGAGATGGGCGTGTACGTGATCTGGTTCGGCTACCCGGTGGTTCCTGAAGGCACGGCGAGACTGCGCGTGCAGATTTCCGCAGCGCATGAGAAAGAGCATTTGGATAAACTGATCGAATGTCTCACGAAGCTCAAGGCAGAGATTGGTTAGCGATCGACCCCGTTTAGCCGCGAGCCAAAGGTGAGCGCGTTTGCGAGAGGGCATGAACTGTGATGCGAATTGAAGGTGCTTTGACGTATGCGGATGTCTGTCGACCGAGCGGAGCGCTCTGGCGGTGCGCGTATAACGTGATGCTGGTGCTCGCGGGTTCGGTTTTGATAGCAGCCTCGGCGCAGGCGGCGGTTCATCTGCCTTTTACGGCGGTGCCGATCACCGGTCAAACGTTCGCGGTGCTGCTGCTTGGGGGCCTGTTTGGCGCCAGGCGCGGCGTGGCGACGGTGCTTGCGTACATTGGCGAGGGCGCGATCGGCCTGCCCGTGTTTGCCAACGGCGCTGCCGGCGCAGCGTATCTCGCTGGACCGACCGGTGGTTATTTGATCGGTTTTGTCGCAGCGGCGTGGATCGTTGGGCGGCTCGCGCAGCGCGGCTGGGACCGACGATTTGTTACGACGGCGGCGGCTATGACATTGGGAACGATAGCGATCTTTGTGTGCGGCATGGCGTGGCTGGCAATGATCGTTGAGCCGACACAGGTGTTCCTTGCTGGACTGATTCCCTTTATCCCCGGGGCGATTGTGAAGATCGTTGTGGCGGCGGCGTTGCTACCCAGTGGATGGAAGGTCTTGGCACTGTTGCGACGAGGCGCGTGAATTCTAAACCCGCGGATATGCATCCGCGGCTATGAAGATCGCGCCCCGTGACTCGCAAACTGACAACTGAGAACTGACAACCTCTCCTACCCGATATTCCGCTTCATGCCGATGAGGGTGAGCAGTTCGAGGCGTGAGGCTTCATTTTTCAAGAAGCAGCCGCTCAGCTTGCTGGTCGTCGTCCACGAGCCGGGCTTCTTCACGCCGCGATAACACATACAAAAGTGCTGGCACTGCAAGATAACGGCCACGCCCTGCGGTTTGAGCACGTCCCAGATGGTGTCGGCAATTTGAGCGGTGAGTTTTTCCTGCACCTGCAAGCGCTTGGCGAAGGCGTCGACGACGCGGGCGATCTTCGACAGCCCCACGACCTTGCCGTCGGGGATGTAGGCGACATGCGCTTTTCCCACAAACGGAACCATGTGATGTTCGCAGTGGCTGTACAGCTCGATATCGCTGATGAGGACGAGTTCGTTATAGCCGTCGACCTCGGAGAACGTGCGGGAAAGAAACTTCCGCGGGTCCTCGTTGTATCCGCGGAACTGCTCGGTGAGCGAGGCGATGACGCGCTGCGGCGTGCGCAGCAGGCCTTCCCGATCGGGATCTTCGCCGATGTATTGGAGCAGGCCGCGGACGTGCTCCATCGCCTGTTGGTCACGCTCGTCCGTAAGGTCGATCTGCGTGATCGAACCATCGCCTAGGGCGGGGAGCGTCTTTTGTTCTACGAAATCATTCATGGGCAATTCCAGAATCCAGCATCGCAGGGTGACCGACAGTCACTCTCACCTTCCACCGGTCACGACTCTAGGAGGTCAGCGGCGACTCGGCCACTTCGCGGGGTTGACGCGTCCCTACCTACCTCGTCGGCGACCTCCCTTCAGCCAGCGATCCCACCACTCCAGAATCTGGTGAAGCCGATGCAGTCTCAGATCGGGCGGGCCGGCTCGGCTCATCCCGTGAAACGTGCTCCGCGGATAGCGGACGAAGCGGGTGGGTACATTTCGTGCCGAGAGGGCTGCGTAGACCTGCTCCGCCTGCTCGACGTTGCAACGAAGATCACCCTCGCTGTGGATGATGAGCGTGGGCGTTTTGACCTTGCCGAAGTACTTGATCGGGCTTTGATCCCAGCGGGCTTCGGGGCGATCCCAAGCATTGCCTGGCCAGTAATCGTCCGGCCGATCCAGAAAGTCGCTCGTGCCGAACATACTCACCAGGTTGGAGACGCATCGATCGGTGATGGCGCCGGCGAAGGTGTTGGTGTGTCCGATCGCCCAGTTGGTCATGTACCCTCCGTAGCTTCCGCCCATGATCCCTATGCGTTTGGCATTCACGTACGGCCGGCTCTGCATGAATTTGGTCACAGCCTGGAGATCCACCCAGTCGGCGCCGCCCCAACTTCCCTTGATCGCGGCGCAATGATCGCGGCCGTACCCTTTGCTTCCGCGCGGGTTGGAGTAGAAGACGACGTACCCAGCGGCGGCCAGCACCTGAAATTCGTGGAAGAATCCTACGCCGTATTGGGCGTGCGGCCCGCCGTGAATCTCCAGAACAGCCGGGTATTTGCGGCCCGCTTTGACTCCCGGCGGCTTCATCACCCACACCTGCACTTTCGTTCCGTCGTTGGCTCGGACCCAGTGCGAACTCGGCTTGGCCAGTCGCAACTCACGAAGAAGCAGTCCATTGAAATCCGTGAGCGGTTTGGTGCTGATCGTTTTGGCGCCAATCCGGCCGACGCGGATTTCGGCGAGCGTGGTGACGGTGGATGAGGTCAATGCAATGCGCGTGCCGTCAGTGGACAGATTTCCCATGTCATGATCGACGGAGCCGGAGGTGTGGAACGTGATCTTTCCGCCGCGCACGGGCACCGAGGCAACGTGCGACTCGCCATGCCAACCGAGTTTCACGAAGATGCGCTTGGAATCGCGGCTCCAGTGGAAATTCGCGCCGAATCCGACTTCAGCGGTGTCGGTGATCGCGATCGCCATCAGGCAATGATCCTCCTTGGCCATGAGGCTGCGCGCCTTGCCGGTGGAAGGATCACATACAAAAAGTTCGAGGTTCTCGACACTGTAGGTCGAGTCCTGTCCCTCTCGGCCGGCAAAGGCGATCCACTTCCCGTTGGGCGACCATTGGACGGCGTCCTTCGGCCCGCGTGGGAGGTTCGGAATCTTCTTCGTTTTCCCCGATGCGATCGTCAGCAGGACAAGTTCGTCGTTCCACGGCTTGAGTAGCGCTCGGCGATCGGGGTTCGTGCTGATGACGAGTTTCTTGGTGTCCGGCGAAAAATCGAAGCTGAAGAATCCGAGCGCGTCCTTGGCGAAGACTTTGCGGTGTGTACCAGTTTGGGTATCGACGAGGAACAACTCATGGCGCTGCGCGTTGAAATAGCCGTCGCCGTCGAGGCGGTACCAATAGTGATTGAGGACGCGAGGCGGGTCACTGAGGCCCTTGTCCTTGCGCTTCTTCTTGGCGTCCTCGGTCCACTGCGGGTCCTGATGACGGAAGCTGACGGCGAGCATCGTTCCGTCGGGCGACCATTTGAACGCGCCGATTGATCCTTCGTCGAACGTGGTGAGTGCAACGGCCTCGCCGCCGGCGGCGCTGATGCTGAACAGTTGCGGTTTGGGCTTGTCGCGGCCGCTGATGAAGGCGATGCGCATTCCATCAGGCGACCAACGGGGATATGAATCTTTGCCGCCGCTGGTGAATTGGCGCGGCGCGTCCCTGCCGCTGGTATCAACCATCCACAGATTCGAGACATACTCGTTCTTCTCGCCGATGCGTTTCTTCACGAACACGATCGACTCGCCATCCGGCGAAATCTGTGGATCAGCGATTGATTGGAACCGCAGCAGGTCCTCGGGCGTGATCGCGCGACGTTTTACGGCGCGAGCCGGTTTGCGAGCGGTGGTTCTACGACGTTTCGTGTTTGTTGCCATCGCTCAGAGGTTCCTTCTTACTTGCGGAGTCTTCGCCGCGCTGCTTGGTGTATCGCCCGTGCATGAGGATCAGG
>JAZFYE010000084.1:0-3359 GCA_036475395.1 Phycisphaerales bacterium | reverse complement strand
GGATGCGCTGCTCGGGCAGAGTATCCAACAGCTCGGCATCCAGTGCGCCGTGTGCGCGCCGATCACCCTGGACAGCTCGGTGGTGAGCTACATCTATCTTGATTCGCGCGAAGCCGAGCCGCCCGGCTATGACGATGCCGCTGGATTCTGCCGCGCGGTATCTCGAATTGCCGGGCTTGCCTTGGCCAATATCAAACGGGCGGAGCTTCAGCGCCGCCAGGAGCGACTCGACCAGGATCTGAATGCGGCCCGACAGGCTCAAGCGTTCCTTTGGCCCAGCGAAGAAGGTGAGGTCGGCGCTCTGAAGTACGCCATGCGCATGACGCCGGGCAGAATCGTGGCCGGCGATCTCTTCGACATCTTCCCCCTTAACGATCATCGAGTCGGACTCTGTTTCGGCGACGTGTCCGGCCAGGGCATGGGCGCGGCGATTCTCATGACCGCCGTCCTGTCGTATCTACGAGCTGCGATGGCGCGACTCACGGACCCGGCCGAGGCCGCCAACGCCGTGAACCGCTACACGTCCGAGCGATCGCCGGCCAACATGTTCGTCTCGCTGTGGATTGGCGTGTTCGACGATCGCGAACAGGTGTTGCGCTTTGTCGATGCGGGGCACGGCCATTGGATCATCAAGCCCCACGGCGAGCCGCCCGCGACCGCGCCGCGCCCCCAAGGCATTCTCGTCGGGATCGATCCGGACTTTCGCTATGTGGCTCAATCGCTGAAGCTTGCCCTCGGCGATCGCTTCATTCTCTACAGCGACGGCGTCGTCGAGCACAAGGCTCCGTCCGGCGAGGACTTCGGGGTTGATCGGCTGCTGAGCGCGATCGCCGAGTCGACCACGCCTTCCGAAGATGTTTCCCATGCGCTGGCGTCACTTCAAGAATACTTGGGCAAGGTCGTCCTCGCCGATGACACCACGCTCGCCTCGATGGAGGTGCAGTCGGCTCCCCGGCGCCCGACTGACTGACCGCGGTTCGTTCTCATACGCATTGCCATTGATCCATAGGCGGGCGCCATGCTTCGGCCCGACACGGCAACGGATGCTTCGGCCCGGCTCTCCTCCCCCCTTGATGCCACGCTGCCACGATGCCTTGATGCCTTCTTCAAGGACACGGTCCCCAGTTGACGAGGAGTGCAGCAAGATCCGATTCACCGACGGAGCTGTCGCGGTCGAAGTCGGGCGGGCAGTCCGCCTTCGGCGGACATGGCCCCCAAGTTGCCAGCAACGAGAGCAGATCGGACGCGCCGACGATACCGTTGTCATCGAGATCCCAGGGGCACATTCCGGAGGCGGCAGCATCAAAGAGATATGCCGAGCCGATTTCCGCGCCGCCGACGTCGACCAGAGAGGCCCCGACGATGGCGGTAGTACCGCTGATCGCGACGGAGCGGCCGAAGTTGTCGTCCGCCGCACCGTCCTCGGGATGGAGCTTTGCGATTTGCCGGACCGTGGTGGGTCTGGGATTGGCCCTTTCGCGAGGCCTGGCCCGTGATCTCGGCGGCGATCTCGTACTGGAACCGGCCGTTCCAGGCGGCGGCGCCTGCTTCAAGCTAGCGATTCCTTTGCGACGCTAGCCGCTGCACACAAGCCATCCGGTCTGCACGAGCTACAAGCCACTTACCAATGGTTGAATGACTATACATCGTCTGAGCCATCTGTCTGATCCCGAATTGTCAAAAATGATTCCCGTCCCCTTTTTCGTCAATCGGGGGGCCAGAGGCAGGCGGCGCCGCGCACGCCACTCGAATCACCGTGTGTGGCCTTGACCAGCTGGGTCGCCACCGCGTCGGAGAAAACATACTTCGACCAAATCGGAGGCACGCGCGTGTACAGTCGATCGATCTTGGATACGCCGCCGCCGAGCACGATCACATGCGGATCGAGCACGTTGATGATCGAAGCCAGTCCGCGGGCCAAGCGATTCTCGTATCGCGCCAATACCGCGTCGGCTTCTTCTTCGCCCTTCTCGGCCTGATGGGCAATCTCGCCCGCGGACCGTTGGTTTCCCGTGGTTGCCCCAAAGTCGCGCTCCAGGCCGGGCCCGGAGAGGAACGTCTCGATACAGCCGCGCTGTCCGCAATAGCACGCCGGTCCGGGACGCTCCTGATCATTGGGCCAGGGTAGGGGGTTGTGCCCCCATTCGCCGGTAATGGCGTTGCAGCCGGCGACGAGCTGACCGTCAATAACGATGGCGCCGCCGACTCCGGTGCCGAGAATAACGCCAAAGACAACCGACGCGCCTTGTGCAGCGCCGTCCATTGCCTCAGAGAGCGCAAAGCAATTTGCGTCGTTGGCGAGACGAACCGGGCGCTCCAGCGCTGCCGCCAAATCTTGATCGAGTGACTGACCGATGAGGCAAACCGAGTTGGCGTTTTTGATCAGGCCAGTGCGCGGGGAAACCGCCCCGGGCATCCCGACGCCGACCGTTGCGGCGTCTCCGGTCTCGTGCTCGATCTTTTTGACGAGCGCGGCGATGGCCTGGACGGTTGCCCGATAATCGTGGGCAGGCGTAGCCACACGCTCGCGCGCGAGTTCCCTACCTGCCGCATCGAGCGCTATCGCCTCGATCTTCGTGCCGCCGAGATCAACGCCGATCCGCATCATTCCAGCGTACCGCGCGTCGCGGTGCGGGTTTTAGGCTGCTGCGGGTTCATCCTGATCCGGCCTGTCCGTCTGATCGTCGCCAAGCCCGGTTCTGTCTGATAAACACCGCCACGGCCGTGGCGGGCCTCTCGTGGGTCTTGGCGTCCCCGGGCCGGGTGGAAATCCTGGTTCCCACAGCCATTGCCGGGTTTTGAGGAATGATGCGAGCCTTACTTTCGTTGGTTGTCATGTCGATTCTTTTCTACTCGGTGCAGGCTTGGGGCTCGGATTTGCTACCATGTCTGACCCACAATCCATTGGAGATCGAACATGATTGCCCGACGAAACCCGTTCTTTGCCGTCCTCGCCGTAGTTGGGATCGGATACCTCGCAGTGCCCGCCTCGGCCCAGCAGACGGCAGCAACCGCACCCGCCAACAAAGCGATCAACACGACCTGCCCCATCAGCGGCAAGGCCATCGACGGCCAAACGTTCCTGACCTATGAAGGTAAAACGGTCGGCTTCTGCTGCGGGGGTTGTAATGCGCGTTTTGGGGTGTGGGACAACACCCGCAAGGACCAATTCGTCTTGGCTTCGTTCAAGGAACGTGTACGAGCCGACCAAGCCTACAAGAAACAGACCAAGGCTAAAGACGAGTCCAAGGGCGATCTCTACACGCTCGCGACCTGCCCCATCTCCGGCAAATTGCTGGGCTCGATGGGCGACGCGATCGTCAAGGAATACGACGGCCGTGAGGTTCGTTTCTGCTGCA
>JAZFYE010000083.1:0-7881 GCA_036475395.1 Phycisphaerales bacterium | reverse complement strand
ACCCCACCTTCAGCAACGTTCGCTTGCCCGGACTAGAGGCCGTGCTATCCTCAACGAACACTGCGGGAGAAGCTCAGTGGTAGAGCGACACGTTGCCAACGTGAATGTCGTCGGTTCAAATCCGATCACCCGCTTTGACCCCCGGAATCGTCGTCCGCCGATGACCAGAGTCGTCACTGGCGTTTTTCTTGCGCCGTCGCTCGAGATTGGGCGTCATGCCCCCGTCTGGGGTATTTTGGTGCGAGGGAAGTTCAAACGCACTCGATCGGGCCGCATACCGAGTCGGTCTCGATCAGTTATTCTTAGCAAGTAGCGCCCAAGCCGCACCATGGCCTTCAAGTCTCTTTTCATCGCGATTTTCATGGGCACGGCCCTCATAGTGGCAGCGCTCATTGTGAACCAGGCCCGCCCACCTCTTCAGACCGGTGGTGTTGGCGGACAGCCCGCAGCCGCCTTTGTCCGGGCCACGGGAATATGCGCCGAGTGTCACCGACGCGAGACGTCCTCGATCGTGCATCAGTTCGAGATGTCGGCGCACGCAGACCGTAGCGTGACCTGCCTGGACTGCCACCAGCCCATGGAGGGTCAGGAGCAATGGGCCCATTCGGGCTTCACACTGACCCGGCAGATGACATCGTCAAACTGCCGGCAGTGTCACACAACCCAGTACGATCAATTCGTCAGTAGCCGACACGCCGCGCCGGCGTTTGCGGCCGTGCTCGGCTCAGCGCCGTTTACCGTTCAGCAGATCGCGTTCGCCGAAAAATACCACCCGGGCGCCGTGCGTCGTCCACCAAATGCCCTGGCACAGCGAGAGGGCGAAGGTGTGTTGGATTTCGGATGCCTTGCCTGTCACAGTATTGGCAGACCCAACCCCGATGGCAGCATCGGCTCGTGTGTCCAGTGCCATTCCCGCCACGCCACTTCCGTCGCGCTCGCGCGGCGGCCGGAGACCTGCGGCCAATGTCACATGGGACCCGACCATTCCCAGCTCGAAATCTTCAACGAATCAAAGCACGGCATTCTCTGGGCACATCAAAAGGACCGGATGAATCTCGCGGCGCCGGCCAAGACGTTGACAACTCGGGATATGCCTGTTCCAAGCTGCGCGACGTGTCATATGAGTGGGTTGGAGGGACAAAAGGTGACCCACGACGTCACCGAGCGTCTGTCATGGTGGCTGTTCGCTCCCGTCTCCAAAAAGCGCCCCACCTACGACACCGGCCAAACGGCGATGAAGGAAACGTGCCTCAAGTGCCATGCGTCAACGCAGGTCGAGCGATTCTACGAGGACGCTGAGATCGTCGTGCACGCGACGAACGGCAAGGTTCAGGCGGCGCTGGATCTGGTGAAGGCGCTGCGTGATGAGGGACTGTTGACTCCACAGCCATTTGACGAGCCGATTGAGTTCCTCATATTTGACCTCTGGCACTACTTCGGTCGAACCGCCAAGCACGGCGCGTTCATGGGCGGTGCAGACTTCGTGCAATGGCACGGCAATTATGAACTGCTGCTGAAGATGATCGAGCTCCAAAGCATGGCGGCGGAACTTCGAAGTCGGCGACGCGCTGGGTTGCCCGATGATTGACTGGCCTCGTCGCAGACGGGTCGTCCTCGATCTCTTCGTGCTGGCGAACATCGCGTTTCTTGCGCTGGACACCTACTTGGCGCATTCCGTCAACCGCTTCGCCCATCCGCTGGAATGGGTGCCGTTTAGTTTTTCGCTTCTCGCCGCGCCGCTCTTTGCGGTTGCGATCGCGGCCAGCTGGAACGTCGAGCATGGGTGGGGCCGGTGGCTGGGACTGGGCATCGGCGGCGCCGCGATCATCGTCGGCATCGGCGGGATGATCCTGCACCTAAAGAGCCAGTTCTTCGAGCTCCAGACGATCGGCAGTTTGGTGTACACCGCTCCGTTCGCCGCCCCGCTCGCCTATGCCGGGTTGGGCCTGCTGATCCTGATGAATCGAATAGTCGATCCGGACCGCGCAGAATGGGCGCGCTGGATTGTCCTGCTCGGGCTCGGTGGATTTGTGGGGAACCTGATCCTCTCGCTGTGCGACCACGCGCAAAACGGGTTCTTCGTTCCAAGCGAATGGATCCCGGTCTTCAGTAGTGCGTTCGCGGTGGGATTTCTCGTGCTCGCCGCCACTCGTCCCGTTAATCGGCCGTTCCTGGGCGTGTGCGCCATCGTGCTCCTCGTGCAGGCGGTTGTCGGCGGACTTGGTTTCGCGCTCCATCTGCGCGGCGTCGCCGGTGGGATCGGACCAGATCTCTGGGCGAACCTACTCTATGGCCCGCCGATCTTTGCTCCCCTTCTGTTCGTCGACCTCGCCCTTCTCTCGGGCATCGGAGTCTTCGACCTCACGCGCCGCACACCATGACCCCATCCAGCCGGTCGCCAACGTGAATGTCGTCGGTTCAAATCCGAGCACCCGCTTTCGGCATATCCCGCCGAACGAGTTGACACACGGTTAGCACAAACGGTGGTGTATGCTGTCTGATTCACCTTCGATGTCGAGGACTGCGGTCTATGCCGAGCAAGACGGGGAGCAGACAGGTTGGCTGATCCGTCTGGTCCTGCACCGGAATTTGCACCGCCAACCAGACCCCTTACAATCGAGTTGGAGGAGAAGGGCAACCTACGAAGCAATCCGCTACCCCTGGAGCCCACAATGTTTGAGTCAGACCTCCTCGTACTCACCGGTGCCGGAGCCTCGGTGCCAGTTGGGATTCCAGCCATGCAGGGGATGGCCGCCGGTTTTCGCAAGAGTCTGTCGCGGAGTTCGGCCCTCTTGCGGTCGTTGGACTTCCTGCGAGACCTTGGTTCCAAGGATGATCTAGAAGACCTTCTGCAACACGCCAATGCACTCATCGAACTACCTGGACAACCTCTCGAACGTTTCGTGCAGACCTGTGTTGCGATGCGTAGTGAGAAACGAATCAGCGACTACGAGAAACGGCGCGACGAGCGACTTCAAGGAATCAAGGAACTTAGATCAGCACTATTGCAGTGGATCAACGAATCGTGTCTGAAATTCCGCCGCGATGACGCTGTCCGCATCTTCAGCGACATCATCAGCGTGTTGGCTGACAAGCGCATCCCTTTGTACACGACGAATTACGACGCAGTTCCAGACTATGTCGCCAGGCTCGGGCAGATCCCGGTGTTCGACAACTTCCAGTTGGATCGTCTGGGTAGGTATTTCTGGGATCCAGGGCTCGCATCCTTCGCAGGGAACGGCCTGCAACTTGTCAAGATGCACGGGTCCATTCATTGGCACGCTTCCGACGATGGGGTTGTTGAACGCCTGAGTCAGCCGGCCCTGTTGAACCAAGAAGGTAAGCCGCTACAGCGGCTGCTCATTTTCCCTACGCGATTCAAAGACATTTACGCTCAGCACTACTTCCCGCTGTACACATCGTTCACGCGCGCACTGGGCAAGGCTAGCGCATTGCTCATAATCGGGCACAGCCTGCGCGATGAGTATTTGTTGGCGGCCGTTCGAGAGCGTCTTACGGACACGAAATTCCAGTTACTTGTCATTGACCCGGTCTTTAGCGCTCGCTCGTGTCTTGCGAGCCCACATGATCACGCCGACAACAAAATTGTCTATATCAATAGGGGACTTGAAGAAGTCCACGAAGTCGTGAAAGACGCCCTGTCTCAGCCAACCGCTTCGGAGACTGCTGCCTACTTGCGCCAGGCTGCAGACCGACTGGCTCGAGGCGAGAAGGAAACGCTGGAGTTTGCTTCGTTCCCGGGATGGGCCGCGCCGGGTGCCCACCTAGAGGTCGAACTTCAAATCGACACGATCAAGGCCGAGGGAAAGGTGGAGGCATGGCTTGATCCTGAAGACGGTAGCAGCTCGACTCAGTTGGTGATGACGCGAACCCAACAGGGCGACCCTGAGAGCTTCATTGAGATCAAGGGACTGCATAGCAGTTGTGAGTCAGTTATTTTGGAATTGCCCGAAGATCTCGCCCCGAAATCGACTCACACCGTACGCGTACTTGTTCGCAATCGAGATGGCCAAGCCGCGATCGAATGTGATAGGCGGCTGCGAATCAAGAAACCCGCCTCCCCGAAAGCCTCTCTGCAAGCCGATGATACTGAGTAGCGTCAGACTTCGTTGACTTTGGCGCCGGATGTGCTGCCTGGGCGCGTGCGTTGAAGTTTCAACTTGAAGCCCTGCTCGCTTTCACAGTCGGGATGTCGGCACTAATCTTCCTTGCACGAGAAACGAAAGCTGACCACCATGCGTCTGGTACCTTGGTATCTTTGTCATGTCTGAGCCGGGCGCAAACAAGCAGTGGATTGATGATTAGGACGCTCCCGAATTCACGGTTGCCTGTTGACAAGGTTTCTATGAATCCGAGCTTGCGCAGTGTGCGCATGCGCTCCCTCCAAGTTCGAACCGCTCGTTGGCCGGTATAACCCGCCGCGTACGCGCATCCCTCCTCATCATCGACCTCGTAGAAACCACCGTCCAGGCACCGCGTCCAGATTTCAAGGTATACAGCTGAAGGATCGCCACTTGGACTTAGCTCGTTGATTAGGACCATCACAAGTGGGAGAAGTCGGGGTACGTGGACATAGCCCTTCGAGTTGTTCCAATCCCAGACGAACTGATCAGCGTCGGGCCAAAGAAGGTCTCGCTGGGCCAAGTGCTTGGCAATTATCTTCGCAACAGCTCGCGGGCGACCACGCCTGCCGCTCGTGCGCTCACCAGCTGACGGCGCTGTGACCGGTTTCTTTTTTCGGGCGGTTTTCTTCGTCTTTGCCATCGTGGCGGCTCCAGATTTCTGTGTGTTCGAGAAGGGTCGGAGCTACGCCCGGCTATGGGCCATGGACGGGACTTCCCCATTGGCAGTGGGGCCCTCGTGTTTCCCCATAGATCCGGGCGACTCCGACAGGCCGCGACCTAACACCGGAAGTATGGCATCGAGATCGTGCGAGAACAGGGTGGACGCGGACCTATCCACCGCCGCCCCATCACGCGGGAGTGCCAAGAGAGTATAGCGGGATGGCCATACATCGCCTACTCGCGTTCCCAGCTCGCGAGCGAACGCGTCCAAGAGCCTGATAATCAGCAGGTCAACGCAATGCTTTGTACTCGTACGTGCTCGTCGTATTCGCTAGTCCCGTAGTCCTCGCCGTATTCGCGTTGGGGTTGGTAAGGGGGCATATCAGTAATCCAACCGGCCGGAGGACCGCGGATGCAGCTAGCCAATGGGCCAACCCTTGATTTGGGACAGACTGGTGTACACCTGGGTGTGTGCTAGGGTCGGAATCCTAACAAAAACAAGACGTGATGAGACAGATCGTCCGGGGACGCGGTCGGATTTCTGGGCAGGCCGTGCCCCAGCCCCGCCAGCCAACCCCCGGCACCCGGGCGCGCAAATCCGGTACACGCTGATATCGTGCTGCCCGCATCTCTTTAGAAAAGACTTTTCCGCCCTGATGACCACGCCACGCGGGAGTGTCTGCGGCGAACACTATTCCCGGCCGCCTCGACGCGCGCAGGAACCCGCCGCCGATTCCTTTGATGGATGCGCTCTACATACTGACCGCCTGTCTACGACGCGCACACGAGATGCTGGAGCAGCTCAACGGGAAATGATCCGCGGCGCTTTCGTCTATACTCCTGCGTGAATGACGAAGCTCCTGCTCGTAATCGTGGCCACCGGGGGCATGCTCGCCATCGGATGGTTCGTGTGGCGGGCCCTCCAGGCGCAGGAGGCGGCCTCGCCCGACAACACGACGGATGCCGCCGCAAAGGCTGAGAATGAGTCGTCGCGAGGCGAGTAGGCCAGCGCGTGGCATTCTAGTGTGCCGGTACATTCGCAATCGCCCGGCTCAAATCCGCCAAGAAGCGACTTGGCGCACGCTTCGCCCGTGGGCTGGCCCGCGGTTGACCGCGCACAGCCCCGGCCGCGAACGAGCAGCCGAACGGAACCAACAAGATGGCCGCCAGGAACCCGGCCGCGGTCGCTTTCATTACGCCCGGCCACACCTCCACCGGGAAAGTCATGGTGGTCGAAGTGATCACCGGCAAAACCAGCGCTCCCCGCGGAGTCAGCGACGGCGGCTCGTCAATCGCAACGACCTGCGAATCTGCCCGCGGCAAGACGGCCGCACGGGCCAGCTGGACGTCCGGGGCTGAGGCCCACCACGGTGAATCCGCCGCGCTCGAATCAGTGTCAAGTGCAACCGACAACGGCGTCAGTAGATCTGCGTGGCTGGGCACCCACAGCCGAGTCCAATCCCAATCATCGGATGCCGCCAACGCCTCTTCGCTCGCGGCCAGCGGCCACCGGCGCTCGAACAGCGTATCGCGCATACTCGGCGCCTGGAGCGGATCGCCCCCGCTGAACCAGTGGGCCACCAAGTCATTGCCCTCAAGGACTGCGACCGGCTCGACCAACAGTTCCGCTAGCACATCGACCCCAAACTCCGTTGGCGGCGCGCTGTTCAGTGGCCGCTCCAGATCGGCCAGGCCGATTGCGCTTTGTGGGGCCTCAAGGGACGCACAGCCCGTAGCGACCAGAGCAACGATCGACACGGTGACAAGCACGATGGCCTGTCCGCAACGGCGGCGCACGTTCACATTGGTTTCCAGACATGTCGTAGGCCCTCCGTGGTTCGATGATGCGAGCAATTCCATGGCTCAGTCCTCGTAGTTAGCGCGGCGATCGGCCCCGGGGGGCGCCGAACCATCACCACACCGATCGACTCAACGCCCTTCGGTTCATACCAATCGATCTCTACGGATTTGTGAGCGCCGAACTTGCTTGTCCGATAACGAACGCCGACTCGGGCCGCCGCAGGGTGGAAGAAACCACAGATCAACACAGATGCCACAGATCAAACGAGCCCCGCGTGGGTCTGCGGGGCTCGGAGGGTTGGTGAGGACTCGACTCGTTTGCGATGAGCCTTCCGATCCCAAATGCTGGCAGGAACGACAAGTTCCTTGCTACGCCGGGGGTGGCGGGCATAATGCTGTGGCCGGCAGATTGAAGCTGGGCGTTGCGGAGGGACGGCGATGAACGAGTCAGTGAGACGCTGGGGCGGGCTGAGCGTGATCAGCCTGTGGTTGGTCGGCGCCGTCAACGAGTCGTACGCCCAGGATGCATGCCTTGACGCCAGAGTCACCGCCTTCGATGGTGGGGTATTTCAGAGCTTCGGATTTGCCGTAGGCGTGTACGGCGACACCGCCCTGATCGGCGCCCAATGGGATAACGACCAGGGCACGCAGTCCGGCTCCACGTATGTGTTCCGCCGTGAAGGCGGGACCTGGGTTGAGGTGCAAAAGCTCCTTGCGTCGGACGGTTATTCGGGCAGCCGGTTTGGTTTTGCCGTTGCCATTGAGGGGGATGTGGCGCTCATCGGGGCCGTCGGACATCAGCACGACGGTCAATCGGGCTCCGGCTCGGCCTACGTCTTTCGCTACAACGGTGCAATGTGGATCGAGGAGCAGGAGTTGTTCGCCTCCGACGGCGGCCTGCCCGACAACTTCGGAGCGTCTGTTTCCCTCAGCCCCGATTCCATTGGGGTGGCCGTGATTGGCGCTCGCTTGGATGACGATAACGGCGCCAATTCGGGCTCGGCCTATGTCTTTCGCTTCGATCCCCAAATGCAGCGATGGGTCGAGGAGCAACACCTCCTCGCCTCGGATGGCGCTGGAGGCGACTTCTTCGGCCGGTCCGTCGCTGTTCAAGGCGATACGGCCATCATCGGCGCCAATGGTCACGACGATGCCTGCCGCAACAATCCCATCTGCGATTCCGGGGCAGCATATGTGTTTCGCTTCGACCCAAAGACTTCAACCTGGATCGAAACGCAAAAGCTCCTCGCCTCAGATGCGGCGCCGAACGCTTCCT
>JAZFYE010000082.1:0-12119 GCA_036475395.1 Phycisphaerales bacterium | reverse complement strand
GCAAGAATGCGATCCTGCTCGGCCTTGAAATCGGCGTCCAAATACCCCTGCCTCCAAATTTGGTGCACCAGTCCCACCGTCTGGCCGTAGCTCAAGCCCAGCCCCGGACGGGGGTCTTGCACTGAGGTCGTGTGACCGAGGAAGTGAATGAGCGCCGTCAACTTCGGGTCGGCCTTGTTGATCGACCCCTGCGCCGCATCCGGTGCCCGGTAGTACACCTCCAGCGATTCGTCGTCGAGGTCCTTGAGCATGAATCGGTTGGACCACGCGCTCAGCATCAACGGTCGGTGGATCGTCAGCTTCGGGTTGAACACGACCAGCCGCGGCTGGCCGACTTGGGTGACGTAGACCATCGGCGTGTCAGATTCCACGACGTCGATGAGGTACTTGCCGTCCACCGAGATCCGGGTGATGAAGGGATCGCGACGCTCAACCAGGGCCTCGTACGCGCTGAGCCTGATCTCAACGTCCGCATCATTTAGCAGGCCTCGCAGGGTGCGATCAATCAGGGGATTGATCCCCATGTCCGCCAAGAGCGCGATGGCTTGCAAACGCGTCTGGAACGTGCCCGTCTCCGCCATCTCGATCAGGTGTTGCACGACCAGGGCGTCGTCGAGCTTTGACCCGGCCCGCAGGGCAGCCAGCCTCGGCAGCTCTTCGGCGTAGTCGTACAGCCCCCGGATCGAGGGCAAGGCCCGAACCCCCAGCGCTTGCCACCGCCACGAGGCGCTCTGGGCATGGGCTGGGTGCTCCAGTAGATATCGGCGAACGGTCATCGCCACCGATTCCGCCCCGGCCTGGCGGATCGTCGTGTGCCGAAGCAGTTGCACGAACTCCCGGGTCTGGTCCTGGTATGACGGCGGCACCGTGATCTGGATCGCCTCGTCCGATTCGCCGCGGGCGGTCAGGTCGTGTTGGGTCGGCTCCTGCGGGAACCGCGCGTTGATTGCGTTCTGAAGAATCTCGGCCCCCGTGTGGCTGGGGGTCGCCAGCCGCAGCTTCAGAATGATGTCGCGGGTCACGGTCCCGCCATCGAGAATCCGTCCCGCTTTGCGCTGGATCGTGTCCCGATCGACCGCCCCCGGCTCGGCGAACGGGTTGATGAAGATTTCCCCACGGGCCCGGGCGATCGCGGCGGCCTGGCGGCTCCCGGTGGGGGGCAGCCCACGCCGGACCACCGGACGAAGCTCACTCGTGTACAGGCGGCCTCCCTCCAAGCTGGTCGTGCTCGTCATGGGGTGGGCGTAGACACGAACATCAAATCGAGTCCCCTCGGTCGCCCCCGGCGGAATCAAGCCCTCGACTACCACCACCGCGGTATCCATCGAGTCCAGGAACCGCTCCGGCGAGACGTTGCCGAATCCCGAGCTTTCCAGGCCGATGCCGTTTCGCGACGCCTCCTGGATCATGTGGGCCCGCACATCCGGAGGCAGATCGCGCGAGCCGGTCCCGTTCAGCCCAACCACCACGCCGTAGCCTCGCACCACCACCGGACGGTACCCGTCCAAGATGGTCTCCGAGGACACCGTGCCCCGCATGATCTGGGGAACGGTTATTCGGAATGCGGCATCAGCGCGGGCCGATCGGGGCCGCGGAGCGGCCTTCTCAATACCGCTACAGCCGACCGCACTCAAGAGCAGCGAGCCTGCCAATACGGGCCTAATCAACCACCGTTGTTGGGCTGTAAACCACTTCATCCGTTGATCCCCGTATGGGCCGCGAGGGCGGGGGCCGGCCAACCGCGGCCGGACCGCTAAGAATAGCCGACCCTCGCGGCTGTCTCAATCATTCGAGCCACCTACCTCGATGGATGCGATCCACATGAACTGTCCAGATTTCGCCAGGCCCTACCCACACGTCCTGGGAAGCCTCATGAGAGAGGCCAGAGGCTAATGGCGTGGTGATTCGGTGCCGGCACGCCTTACCACCCACCCTACCAAAACCACGGCCACGTTATTCTGACGCCGACCACGGCGACCAGCGTACAGCCGGTCAGGAGCACCCCAGCCCAGATACGCCTGGGAAACTCATACCTCAGCGTGTCGGTGGACATCACCCGCCACCAGATCACGGCAGGACCGATGATCGTCATCACGATCAGCAGGATGACCCACGGAATGTTGATCCACTGAAGCGGCACCGTCGCGACCAGACTCATGGTGAGCGTCGCCAAGTATCCCACCAATGAAGCAGCGACCAACCAAACCACATGGGCAACGTAGATCGCCGCGGTCTGCCGGGCCGCGTGCCGAAATCCTGACGCGCGCCGATCGCGGGCGATGAGCCCCAACCACACAAACCGGCTCAGCAGCCAAACCGCGATGGTATAGACCAGCAAATATACGACGAGTCTCGGGTGCGGCCCGGATCCAGACGAGTCACGACCGAACGCAAACCGGGTTGTTCGCTTGTAGCCGGTTCTCAGATTCGGTCCCGTAAGCGGTGCAGACGTCGGCAGAAATCGAATGGTATAGGAGCTACCCACCGTCGCTAGGTTGTACCTGTCAATTCGTACACTGACTTCAGCGATCACGGATCGCTGCGGATCGGTTACATCGTACAAAAACGAGGTCGTCGTCGATTCGATCCGTACGAATAGACCCAATGCGCAGAACGTGAACAAGATCAATACCCCGGTGAGGACAATCTGCCAGGGTTTGAACCGCAACGGATGCTTGTCCGCAAACACAACCCACCAGCCTTTGGGTAGGCGGCGCAACGTCATGACACGCCATAGCAGCGACAAAGGTCTAGCCGCCAACGAAGCGCACACTTCCCGTTGTTGCTCAAAGACATCCGCCTCGCCGCATTCCGGGCAAACCGCATCCTGCGACAGGCCTTGCCGGCTGTATCCGCACTCAAGGCAATACCGCATCATCGCCATCGGTCCATCCTACTTCCTACGATCCGTTTGATCGGCGACGACTGCCCGAAACGCTCGTGTCACCCGCTCCGGGGCGGTTCCATCGGCGATTCTTTGGCCTCACCTGCGGCGTTGGGTCGACCAAACCCCCAAGGGACTCATCGCTGGAGGCGGGCCGATCCCACAGAGTGACGCCGTCCCCCCCGGTGCAGGGGCTCACGCGCCCGTGTACAATCCCGCCGTTCGCAGTCGTCTGCTGAAAGGACTCAAATGCCGACTCAATTCCTTTCCTCCCCGCGCGAGATCCGATCACAACTCAAGCGCCTCGTCAACGCCTCCGAGCGGATCGATATCTTCGTCGCTTCCTTCGACGATGAGAAGCTCGCGCAGTTCTTGTCACGCGCCGCCAAGCGCGGGGTCGAAGTCAATCTTACCACCATCTTCAGCGTTCAGACATCGCCGCAAGCGATCGGAGCGCTTCTCAAAGCAGGCGCCAATGTCGGCATGTTCAGCCCCCGCAAGTTCGGCTCGCGCGAGATCCAGCGCTTCCACGCCAACGTGTATTTATTTGACAACGAGAAAGACTGGTGGACAGGCGCCATCGTGGGAAGCTTCGATGCAACCGACGCCTCAATGTCTGACGATTTGGAAGCGGCGGTGCTCTGCGAATCGAACACCTTCGACGGAATCGATGACGTAGGCGAAACGATTCTTGACCTGCTTGATTGGTCCGAGAGCATCAAGCGTTCGCCGGTGAACGAAGCGATGCTCAAGGCGCACCGGCAACGTTACGAAGAACACGCCAAGACAACACGAAAGACCGGCAAACGGGCCGGGCGGATGATCGAAGCCAAGCCGGTGGTCGGCGGATTTGTGTCGCCGTTGAGCTGGCAGCAGCTGCGACAGTGCGAGTGGGGCACCTACTGGAATGCCCTTTTGGAAACGCAGGAACGACGCGGTGACAAATCCCAGCAGACGCTCACCGGGGCCAAGGGCTGGTTGGCGGGGATCAACTACGGGTCGGCCGCCTTCCACGCCGGGCCGCATCGATGGTCTGAGCCGGCAACGTGCGGCGACTTGTTTGGAACGAAACTGCCCGCGGCATGGATGGGACGCCTCGCCGGTCCAAAGTTCCGCGCCTTCATTCGAGACGACCGTGCGTTCGCGGCGATGGTGTATCGCGCTGTCGAACGCTGCGTCGCCGATCCCACCGCCGGCACCCTCCGGCACGCGCTATCACCCTTGCTTGTCCGGGACGGCGTGACGATCACCGACCTTTCGCGATTGCTGGCCTGCGCCGCCCCCGATCGATTCGTCAGCATCGTCAACGAGCCTGTGCAGCATCGCATCGCGGACATCGTCGGATTCGATCTCACCGCCGAGAGCCGAGACCGCTTCGATCACCTCATCCGCTACTCGCACGCGATCGAGCAGATTCACAAATACCCCTGGGCCGCAACGCCCTCCGCCGAGCGGTCGTCCGAACACGCCGACGAACCGGACGCATGGTCCAAGCGCGTCGCGCTGCTTGGCTGCTTCGTTGAGTGATCGAGATTAGATTCAGCCGGTTCGGGACAGACGGCGAAGATGTTGGCGCTGGACGGTGGCGCTGATCTGCTGCAGTCCCTTGCCCAGCGTTTCGCTGGTCGCCTTGCCATCGACGCAGTGCAAACCATAGCGGATCCGGCCCGCGCTCAGCTCTTGAACGCTCTCGATGCGACCCTGGCCGCTGAACGTCTCACCTTCGAATCGGATGGTCGCCTCGACGATGTCCGTGGCCATGTATTGCTCGGCCGCGATCACTGCAAATCCTGTCGCGCTGACGTCGACGACCGGGCAATTCTCCTCGTCTCCGAGCGTCGCGGTCACCGCCGCCATGATCGTCGAGACGCGATAGCACTGGCGGGTCTCCCCCGACTCCGCGTCCCCGGTGAACTGGAAGGTAAACGTGCAGCCCGATGGTGTGTCTACGATCACGACGATGCGGGCCGGCTGCCGCGCGAACTTACCGCTCGATTCGTAGTAAACGAAGATGTCCTGCCCGCTTTCGAGCGGCGCCGCGTCCTCTTGCAGCTCGGCCGAATAGGCGCTGGTGGCAAACCCTTGAACCACCGCCGAGTGTAGGATGCGCTGACTGGATTCATCCGGAACCTGCACGAAGCAGCCGGTGCCTGGGGTAGTGCTCAGCATCGTCGATCCCCTTTCGATGACGCGGTAATACGCTGCCCCGAAATGTGTCTCCTGAACTATCGGCGGTTTCAGTCGCGCAAACAAACTTCGCCCCCCGTGCGTGAAGTGATCCGATTCGCTCATGCCAATGCGCTCAAATTATCGGACGGCGCTCAAGGAAAAACCGATTCACGACCGCCCCGACAAGCCGGACGCTCGGTCCAAGCGCGTCGCGCTGCTCGGCTGCTTTGTAGAGTGATCGAGACGAGATTCAGCCGGCTCGGGCCAGACGGCGAAGATGTTGGCGTTGAACGGCGGCGCTGATCCGCTGCAGTCCCTTGAGCAGCGTCTCGTCGGTCGACTTGCCATCGACGCAATGCAAACCATAGCGGATCCGGCCCACCTCCAGTTCTCGAATGCTCTCGATGCGACCCTGGCCGCTAAACATCTCACTTTCGAACCGGACGGTCGCAGTGACGATGTCCGCGGCCTTGTATTGCTTTGCCGCGATCACTGCAAACCCGGTCGCACTGACGTCACCCACCTGGCAATTCTCCTCGCCTCCGAACGTCGCCGTCACCGCCGCCATGACCGTCGAGACGCGATAGCACTGGCGGCGCTCCGCCGACACCGCGTCCCCGGTGAACTGGAAGCTGAACGTGCAGCCCGATGGTGTGTCCGCGATTACGTGGATGCGGGCCGGCTGACGCGTGAACTCATTCCTGAACTCGTAGTAGACGAAGATGTCCTGCCCGCTCTCGAGCCGCGCCGCGTCGTCTTGCAGCTCGGCCGTATACGTGTTGTCCGTGCACGCTTGAACCACCGCTGACTGCAGGATGCGCTGACTGGATTTATCCGGAACCTGGACGAAACAGCCGGTGCCGGGGGTAGTGCTCAGCATCGTCGATCCCCTTTCGATGACGCGGTAATACGCTGTCCCGGAGAGCGCCGCCTGAACTATCGGCCCTTTCAGTCGCGCAAACAAGCTTCGCCAGAACCTCACCCCCGTTGCGGGAAGTGATCTGATTCGATCCTGCCGATGCCCTTAAATTATCGGACGGCGCTCAAGGAGAAACCGATTCTGGTCCGCCTCGACGATCGCGCCCAGCACGATACCGCCGACCGCTCAACGCCGAGCCCCGCGTTGGCGAGCGCTGTCTTGTCATGGGCGCTACTGGACTTGAACCAGTGACCCCCGCCATGTAACGGCGGGCAGCACCCCGCTTCCCGAGCAGCAACTGGCGTTCTTGATGCCGCCAATGCAGTTCTTCCCCGCCTGTTACCCGCCCAATACCCGGATGAAACCTGGTCATCAGGGCACACTTCAGGGCACACCTAACAGGTTCGGCCGGCTTAGACGTCGCTCAGGTCACAGCCCAACAGTTCCGCCAGCTCGACAACCGCTCCCAATAGATCCGAATGGTTGACGATGTACCGCTGGCGATCCTCGTCGAGGCAGTCCAGCGTGTATTCCCGGGTGCCTTGGTCGTCCTAGCCGACCCACGTCGCACAGTGCGCTCCACAGACGGCGCACATGGCGTCCAAGGTTACGCAGGCGACAGTGTTGGACGTACCGGCGCGCTGGATGCATGGGTGTCAACGAAGTGGATCTGGGGCATTAAGGCAACGCTCTCGTCGGATAGGACCGAGACCCGATCTGGGGCAAAAACAGGGCTGCGCAAGTTTGCGCAGCCCTTGGCAATCCGACCGATGGATATGGCGGCGGCCTATTCGGCGCTGCCTAGGGTATCACGGCCTAGAGCGCCGTCGATGGTCAGAATATGGAAGCTGGTGGACGTGAAGTCGTAGGCGAACTCCATGTAGTAGCCGCCGGGAGACTCGGGGTCGTAGTCCCCACCGAACGGGGTGTCGATGCTCCAGAGGCCGAAGCCCACCTCGTCCTCGTCGTTCTCGGCGGTCTGAGCGAGGTGACGCCGGTTGGCGTTGAGAGCCTCCTGGGTGCCCATCAGCCTCACATGCCCGTCGTAGAAGAGCGTGGCGGGCGCGGACTCGAAGCCGTGGTTGAAGTAGTAGGGTTCGCAGGCGTCCTCGAAGCCGCCGCCGGAGAACCCGGGGTTACAGACCCGCCGGACATTCTGCAGCCATGGGTGCTCAAGCATGTGCGTCTTGAGCGTGGGATAGCGGATGGACGACATTGGAGGTGTGCGGTGACCTCCGGGCAGATCCCACGGATCGGTGTAGTACTCGCCGGTCTGCTTGTTAAGCGATAAGACGTCGGGCGAGAACAGTGATGCCGGCGAGAGGCAATAGGTGGACCACTTTGGCGGATTGTTGCATTCATCGGTCCCCGGGAACTCGGAGGGATGATCAAGGCACCCTTCGATCAACTGCCAATTGGGGTCCTTGGGTGCATAGAAGATCTTGTCGTACCAGCGCCCGTTGATGTATCCGCTGAGCTGCTTGACGTTGGGAAGGCGGAACCAACCGAAGCCTTCAACGCCCATACCGCCGGGGAAGCCAATCGGCTCGACAGCCCAGCTGTGGTTTGATTGTGGGTGGTGCGGCCAATACGCCCACAGGCCGCTGCCACCCGGGCCGGTTCCCCAGCCGGCGATGAGCGGCGGGTGGCCGGTCGTTGCAGTCCCATTGTAGCCGATCGCGACCCCGTAAGCCTCGACGGAGCCGTACGCGCTGATGTTGTAGCGTACCAGGGAAAGTTGGGCATCCTCCCAGTCGCCGGCGTAAGAGTTGTGAGCGACCGCGAGTTGTCGGAGGTTGCTCATTGAGGTCGTAGTGCGAGCTTTGTCTCGTGCCTTGCCGATCGCAGGCAGCAAGATGCCGATGAGCAGTGCAATGATCGAGATGACCACGAGCAGCTCGACAATCGTAAAGGCCTTTCTTGGAAATCTTCGCATGGCGATACCACTCCTTTTCTGCGCCGCCCAAAGCAGCGCGCAAGAGGCGCGGAACACCGGGATACCCTAAGGCCCCCACCGGCAGAGAACATCAGGCCAAAGCTAGAATCCGCTGAGTTCGATTAGCGCTGATATTTTTCTACTCATTCAGGTGGGGTGTCTCCGCTAGGGTTGGGCAGGCTCGGGGATACGGTGACCGAGATCTGCTTGATGAAGATCAGGGCTCGCCCCATGGATGCGAGGCCCCGCCTTTGTCTTGTTCGGGAACTGTGTCATTCGGTTACGCTCAAGTGCCGAAAATGTTCTCGCAATCGATCAAGTAGGTGTTACCGCGAACCGATCGGAGTTCGCTCGGTTCTGAAGCTGCAAGCCACCCTCGCCATCGCTCTAGCCACATATACTGGGATGCGGCCAACGGACATTCATGTCGATAGTTTTGGCGGGCAGTTCTAAGCGAACGCCGGAACGTCGACGAATAGGGCTTCTCGACCGGCTGAAGCGGTCGAGCGGCCGGTCGTTGTAAAGGTGGCGAGGTCAACAGAAAAGGCACGATAGTGGGTTCGAGACTGCCAGGACGTCGGTGGCCTCGACGTGATTCCTACCGCGCCGGCTGAAACTGTCGTGTCGCGTGTGAGCGGCTGCCACGTGCCCCGCCGTAACGCGGCCGCGGGCATCCCTCACCCTCGCGCCGCCATCGTCCTGCCGCGGACGACTCGCTGGCGCAAGAGGGACGACCCACCGATGACCAGCCAGAGCGTGCTCGTGTAGTAGACGGTGTTGAGGACGAAGCCGAGACGCATATCCGTACGGCGGAAGCTGGCGTAAACCGCACGTTCTTCCTCGTTCAACCTGAATGACTTGGCCTCAGGTAGAGGCCGAATAGGCCACATCCACCCACTCCAAGTCACGGTGGTGCAGGCGGTCAGGCCAACGATCTGAAAGATCGCTCTGCTGATCAAACGGCGCTTCACGACGAGACTATTCGAAGCGGCGAGTCAGGCAGTTGCCGGTTTCGCCCTCGCCCCACACTCCGGGCAAACCTCATGCTCCGTTCCGCGCAGGTCGTAGCCGCATTTGATGCAGAGGCCGCGCCGCTTGCGCAGCCACCGACGCACCTCTCGCGGTCCGCCAACCAACAACCAGAACGCGGCGGCATAGAGAAGGCTATTCACGAGAAACCCGAATGGTCGGGGTCGCAGAGGTCGGACAATGAGAGGCGTTGTTGGGATTACAGCCGCCGACCTGAACTCATACTTCAGAACTTGTCCATTCTGCCATCCTCGCGCAGATTCAAAAGGCACGATCCGCTCACCAGAAAGTGACCGCAGGGGCCATCCCGTTTCGACATGCATGTAAGCGTCTACACCGAGCAACGACCGGCCATCTTGAAGATAGATACGGCACACGAGTAACCTTGCGTTGCCTGTACGATCACCCCAGTTCAACTTCCAGCCATCACGTCTTTTCGGTGCGACGTAGCCGAGATTGTCGAGAATAGACCATTCAGCTTGGCTCAACGTCGCAAACTTTGCGCCGGGCTGACGAGATGAGTATTCCTTCACAAAGAACCATGCGACCGCAACGTTGACGATCGCGCCGAGGAGGAGGAAGACGACGAGCTTGAACAGGCGGCGCTTCACGGCGACAACACGATGGCCGTTAGCGGGGCGCGAACAACGTCAATTCCCAAGACGTCCTTTGGCACAACCAGGAGCTCGGAGAGAGTTTCACAAAGTCGCACAATCACGGCGGCGAGGTCGGCAACACCTCGACATACTCCGAAGAATCGTGCTGGCCGCCCAGGCCCGCCGGGACAATCAACAAATCCTCATTCATCTCACCAACCGTAAACGTCTTGCGGATCTTGGTGATGAACTGACCTTCTCGCAGGTAGTCAGCGAGGATCTTGAGGTTCTCGATATCCTCTTTCGGCGCTTCGCGCACAAGGTAACCGCCCGGCCGCTCCTCGAGATACCGATTGATCCGGGCTCTGATCACTTTGCGGGCTTCTTCCATCAGCTGTGGATCTTTTCTCAATTCCTCTCGGTCAAAGCCCTCATCCACGTCCGGCAATGTATCGCTGTACGGTGCGTCGCCGTGTAGCAGCAGGACATCCTCGGGGGTGATGCGCCTGGCCCATTCCAGAGTCGTAGCGATGCGCCCCTGGGAGTTGGCGACGGGTCGCGCGCCGGAACGGAAGGTGAAGCCCAGCTCGTTGCCGCGGTGCAAGAGATCGGCAACGTGCGGTTCAATGCTTCCCAGCCAGTTGTCCCCTCCGCCGGGGAGGACCTCGTCGCCGAAGATCCCCTTCTTGTACCACCCCTTGGCGTTCTGAAGCATCGGCACCCACTGATACTGATACGTCATGTCGCCGGGCAGATCGACCTTGTACGGCGCCTGGATGTAGAGAAGGGCTTCGGTCTTGTCGCGCACACTGATCTGCGTAATGCGAAGCGGGTAAACGAGTTGCTGGGAGCTGAATCGGAACCGCGTCGGCGAGACGTCGCCCTCGTACTTGCCGTCCGGGCGCTCCTTCATCTGCTCGGGATCGATCCTCATCACCGTGAAGTACCACCCCTTCTTGACGTAGTAATCCAGCGTCTCTTCGTCACCGGCATAGTGATAGTGGTTCTCCTTGAGCCAGGCGTACAAGTCATCCGCGCGCTCGGCCGTGATGATCTTGTAATCCAGCGTGCCCACGATGCCCGCTTCGAGGACGGTGACGGTGGATCGGCGCAGCAACCTTTGTCCTCCGCCCATGCCCATCGCGGGCCCTCTTCGACCACCTCCAATCAGTACAATCTTCGATTCAGGAAATGTGCGTTGCTTGAGGATGGTGAAGACCGCAATCTCCTTGAAGAAGTCGCGCGGCGCCTCGGCAAGCGTCGGCCGACCCGGCGTCGGCACCACCATGCCGAAGTCCTCTGCATTCCCTTGAAACTTTGGCTGTACGATGAACGACTCGATCTTCTGTTCGGGATCCCAGGTGATGAACGCCTTCTGAGCCGGCTGCAAGACGTCCTTGTTCTTGGCGGCGAAATAGCAGCAGGCCGCCCAAGTAGGTCCAGCTGTGAGCAGCAACAACAGAGCACCTGACACCGCACGTCGTAGGCAACAATTCATGATTCTGCTCCTTTACGTCGGGCCGCACCGGCGGGCGCAGCGGCCGACCCTTCCCAGCCTCGACACCTAAGCGTCGAAAAGCTGTGGACGTATCCTACCAGCCCCGTGCGGCGATGCACACTCCGGGCAAACCTCATGCTCCGCCCCGCGCAGGTCGTAGCCGCACTTGATGCAGTGGCCGTGCTTGTGGCGTACGAAGCGGCGAGCAACGAACGGGCCAAGAAACGACATCCAGAGTATCGTCGCGTAGAAGATCGTGTTGATTGCGAATCCTGGCCAGAGCGGGCGGAAGGCGAGAATCAGTGGACGCCAAGTTTCACCGTTGCCAAGCCATACACGAGGGTGATGCGACCAGTGCGTTGCCAGGTCCCCTATTCCCACGAACTCGTACCAGCCCTCGACCGCGTAGTCCGGCCAACCCATCTGAAAATAGCTTCGGACCGCCATCGCGCCGCTGTTCTTGTAGGATGCGTGGTGCCGGTCCCATCTCACGCCAAACCCGCGAAGTCGATTGAATTCGTGGAACCCGTCAAACGTGATTCGCTGATCGTCACCGAAGTTGTGCTGGCAGGCACGCCTAATGAAACCTTGATCTCCTCGCACGGTCGTGACATGGAGTTTTGACCATGCCGCACACCCCCACGTCACAGCGACATTCACGACCGCGCCGAGGAGGAGGAACACGACGAGCTTGAATAGGCGGCGTTTCACGGCAGTATTCTACGACACATCGTCCCGTCGCCAGCCGCATTCGGGGCAGCCAGTAGAGAAGTCACCGCGCAGGTCGTAGCCGCACTTGATGCAGAGTCCGCGCTTGCGGCGAATGATCCGGCGCAGGGTAATCGGCGCGAGCATGGCTAACCAAAGCACTGTCGCGCCAAGAAGCGTATTGATCACGAATCCGGGCCATATCGGTAGGAGCGGAAGCCCTCGGCGCTGCACGTAGGCTGATGAACGGGACGTGTCGCGGCGACATCTGGAGATTCGCTACAACGAAGCTGACAAGAGCTATACCGCGGTTGATCTGAACAGCGCCAATGGCGTGCTGATTAATGGCTTGCAACTCGACGAACCGCGATCGCTGAAAG
>JAZFYE010000081.1:0-18295 GCA_036475395.1 Phycisphaerales bacterium | reverse complement strand
TTGTCGGGGTCATGCTCGATGAGCAATCCGTCGCCGTTGTCATTGATTCTCGCGGTGACCGCAATGCCGCGCGAGTTGATCTCCGCGATCACGTCGAACAGCGTGATCGCATCGGAGCCGACGCTGACTTCCTCAGACTTACCGTATCCGTCGGTGATGCGGAACGTGCCCGTACCCACACCTCGGCCGTAGTTCATGTCGCGCAGCAGCACCGCCTCGGAGACATAGCGCAGTTGGATGTTGTCGCCTACGATCTGATCGCCCACTAGCGCATCCGTCACAGTCCCAGCAATTTGCAACTCATCTGCCGCAACGCCTGAGATAATGAAGTCGTCCGTTCCGGAGGAAACGTTATTTGTAACCACCAGCCCCGTGCCTTTGGCGTTGAGGCCCGCAGTGACGTCCGGCGTGCCCGCGTTGATTTGATCGATGATGTCACTGAGCGAACCGGTCTCGTCCAATGTGAATGTCTCGGAGTCGCCATTGCCATCTTGGATAGTCAGCGACGTGTTGCCGTTGAGCCCCGCCCCGCCGTTGAGATTGCGCACAAGAACGGAGTTCAGCCCGGCGATGAGGCGGTCGCCGTCAACATTCCCCGCGACACCCGGAGCGGGGGTCAGAATCCCCAGGTCCCTGGCTGCGTTGGGTACCGTCAGATCCATGTCGTCAAACCCATGGATGATGAGGTTATTGCCACCAACGGTGTTGTCAGTGATCAACAGGCTAACGCCATCGTCCGCGACCCTCGCGACGATGTCATCGATATTTGCACCGCCGAGAGTATCCGTGGCGTTCGCGATGCGTTCGATGACATCCTGAATCGTCACCACCGCCGGGTCCTGAACGGTGTTGGGGATAATGGCGCCGGTGATGATTCCGTCTTCGACTTCGTCAACGTCGCCCTCACCGCCGTCGATGGCCAGGATACCGAGGTCCTGTGCCGTGTCGTCGCCTTTGGGTCCCGCCCCGATGACCCGCAAAGTCCCGCCGACGGGACCGATGTCCGTCACAGTGAAACCGGTTCCGTCGCCGTTCAGGGCCAGCACGACATCACCGGGTACCACCTCGGCGTCAAGCTGTGAATTGACCCGGGTGATTAGCTCACCCACGGTCGTCACCGCTTCGTCCGTAACCTCGTCGTTCTCATCGAGCAGTTGCCCCAGATCGATGTCAACAATCTCGTTGTTCCTCGTGATGATCTGGAAATCAGGCTCGCCGTTGACGATCGTCACGCCGTCGCCGTTGTTCAGATCCGACAGCTTCGTGTCGTTGTCGATTGGTTTGTCAATCCGTCCGAGGTCGATCCTGAACGTCCTAGCGTCGTGTGTCCTGATGTCCAGGTCATGCACGTTGTTGCGGACAATCACCCCGTTGCCGTCGTTGAGCGACCTCAGCGGAGTCGACCCGCCGAGCGTTCTAATGTCGCTGCCCCCGATCGTGCCCCCGGGGTCTGAGCCGTCGATCCCCAGATCCTCCGCCGTCGTGTCGCCGCTTGCGCTGGCAATGGCCAGCGCGTCCAGGCTGTTTTCGGTGATGACCAGACGATCGCCCTGCACCGAAGCCGTGACGTTTGCGCCGGAGGTATTGATGCGGTCAAGCACCTCCTTGATGGTGGTGACGTCGGTCAGATCAACGGTGGTTTTGACCTCGCTCGGGGAGGTGCCGGTCGTAATGATGATCTTGCCGCGGTCGATGCCGGCTCCGCCGTTCAGATCAGCCAAGTCCGTGTCCGGCCCAACGAAACCCTTTCCAAACTCGAAGCTCAGGCTCGTCAAGCTCAAGGGCGTGGTGTTGCGGTCGGCGTACCCCTTGGAGATCTTCTGGCTCGATGTCACCAGTTGCTTGACGATGAACGTGAACGTCCCCGGCTGAGCGAGCTTCCCGGCGGTGGCGGTGAGTATCTCGTCATTGCTGCTGGACGCCAGGGCCGCTTTGAAGATCGAGTCGGCCCGAAATGATTTCGACGCGGTCTTTAGATTCAACAGCCGGGTGTTGATATCCATCAGCGCGAACTGCTTCGCCTTGAGAGACGCGATCTTGGTTTGCAGGGGGATCTTGCCGCGGGCTGCGAGCGCGATGAGCTGACTGATCAGTGATGCGGTGTCGATGCCGCTGATGAGACCGATGCCGGTGGTGATTGTGCCCATTGACTCGGGACGCTCCGCGCTAGGCCGCCTTGGTCCACTGGTTCGGCGGCTCGCCGTCGTGCCAGCCCGGCCGATCGAGTCCCGCCCGCCGAAGCGCCAAAACATCACAGGCCCAGCCGGCCAACGTTCGGCCGAACAATTGCTGCGACGCCTCGACCACGCGCTGCGCCTCGGCCGGCGACGGCGTCCCCTTCATCGGCAGGTTGGGGCCGGTCTCATCCATTTCTTGCTGCTCGCATTGTGCTGCAAACGTCGCTCCAAACACGGCGCCATCCCCGGCTGCGCATTGATCGCTCTGCACAGGCCGTACTCTCGTCGGCTTATCGAACCGTTGACTTTCCCACTTGCTCGAACTTGCGCCACAACGCGCAAAACCAACGCGAGAGCCGAAGAACCTGATGTGTGATGCGCGCGCTCACGCGATGTGGTCCCAGCGCCGCGAGATGACCGGCGATGCTATTCGCTGACGAACCCGAGTCGTTGCATCAAGCCGTCGAATTGGTCAAGGCCATAGAAGTCGATGATCAGTCGGCCTGTTCCCTTCTTCTTGCCCTCCTGGATGGTCACCTTCGTTCCCAGGTGTGCGCCGAGCTGACGCTGCAAATCCTGCAAATGAGGATCGACCGCGGAGTGCTGGCCGGCCCGACCCGCCGCAGTCCGGTTGGACAACTGGCCGACTCGCCGCTCCAGCTCGCGCACCGACCACGCCTGGCGGATCGCCGCCTCGGCGAGGCGGCGACGCTGCACGAGATTAGTGATTGCTAACAACGCCTTGGCGTGGCCTACCGTCAGCCGCTCGCCGCGGACGGCGGCCCGGCTCGCCTCGTCGAGCTCCAACAGGCGAAGGAAGTTCGTCACGCTGGAGCGGTTCACGCCGACCCGGTCCGCCAGCTCCTGATGTGTCAGGCCATGCTCATCGATGAGCTGGCAGAAGGCTTCGGCCCGCTCGATGGGGTTGAGATCCTCGCGCTGAACGTTCTCGATCAAGGCCCAGGTTGTGGCCGTCTGGTCATCGAGCTCCCGAACGATCGTCGGCAGTGGGGACAGGCGGATGAGCTGGGCCGCCCGCCAGCGACGCTCGCCCACCACGAGTTGGAACCCACCGGCCAAGCCGGGGCGCACGACGATCGGCTGCATCAGCCCGGCGCTGCGTATGGAGGCCGCCAGCGACCGGAGGCTGGCCTCGTCGAAGTGCTTTCGCGGTTGGTTGGGGTTCGGATGGATCTCGTCGGTCGGGATCATCTGAATCCCGCCGGTCTCCTTCCGGGCCGAGCCGGGCGGCTGAACCTGGCCGGTCCTCAGGACCGCTTCGGCCGTGGCCGGCGAACTCCGTTGATCGGAGGCTGGCTGCGGCTTGGTCTCGATCTGGACGGGCGTGGACATGAGACTGTCCAGACCGCGCCCGAGGCGGCGACGCGATCGATCGTTTCGGCGTAAGGCCATGGGGTCCTGCTCCCGAGTAAGCGTTGGTCACCCGGCTTGCACGCAGTTGTTCCACGTGGAACAAGTGTGATCACACACGGCGACCTGAGCGTTATCGGACAAGTTTCTCGCAGAACTGGTCGATTCGTGGCAACTGCTCTGAATCGCCGGCTTGACCTTCCCTGCCCCGGCTGTCAAGAGGCAGGGCCGCTGGGCCCCCACTCCGTGAGAAACCGGTTGTGTGGTCCATATGCGGGGCCAGGGTGTTTCCCCAGGCTGGGGCTGTGGGCTTGAGTTGAGGTGATCCACTGCCGATACGCCCATGATAAGGCTCCTGACGGAAGGGGAAAGGCTGGCCAACCCATGACCGATCGTGACGCACCCATTGCAGCCGAAGAAGCCCTCGAGTACTTCGAGCAGGCGGCGGGGACGGTCCAAGATCTGCACGGGGATATGGAGCACGTTCACCGCCTCGCGACGCTGGGCACGTTGGCCGCCTCGATCGCCCACGAGATCAACAACATCCTCACGCCGGTGCTCGGCTATGCACAGTTGGCCAAGTCCGATCCGGGCGATGCTGATCTTCAGGCCAAGGCCCTGGACCGGGCGATCGCCGGCGTCGAAGCCGCCTCGACAATCGCCGAGGCCATGCTTGGGTTCGCCCGGCCTGGTGGACGGACGAACGAACCGGCCATTATCAAGAACGTCGTGGAGGCTTCGCTGGCCTGTCTCGCGCGCAAGCCGGACAAGGACCGGATACAGCTCCACACGGACGTCGATCCGTCGCTTGCGGTACAGATGCCGCCGGTCTCGCTCCAACAGGTGATCATCAATCTCCTGCTCAATGCCTTCACCGCCCTGAGCGGCAAGCGCGGCGAGGTGTATCTGACCGCCTCCGCGATCGACCGGGGCATGATGCAGATCACCATTGCCGACACCGGCCCTGGGATACCGCCCGAGATCGAGCGGACACTGTTTGAACCCTTCGTGACCGAAGGCCGGTCGGATACCCCGCGAAAGGGCTCCGGGCTCGGCTTGGCCGTGTGCAAGCACCTGATTCAGGCGGCCGGCGGCACGATCACGGTCAGTACAAAAGTTGGTGAGGGGACGGCGTTCACGCTGCGACTACCCGCCACCACCCCTAGACACGTGTCGGACGAAAAGTCGCTCGATCGCGTACGATCAAGCAAAAAGGCAGCATGATCATGTATAAAGCACCTATTTTCGTGCTATTGCTGTGATATAGCAGCATTCATTGGCTATCTTACGATATCTTTGCGTTTGAATGGTGGCAATTAGAGTCGCGATTTTGTTGTCGCGCGTTTGGCTCGATATCGGGTCTCGATGCCGGGCGCGGAATCAGGTGGCTCCCTCGATGCACCGGGGTTTGGAACCGAGTACGATTCGCGCGTGGTGGATGCGGTGACGCAGATCGAGCAGCTTCGCAAGTACCGGCAACGGCCTGAGCGGGAGGTGTCGATCGGCCGGCTCGTCGGGTCGATGGCCGATGACGCCCGCCGAACGCAGCGCCGGCTCGGTAGCCTGATTGATCTGTGGTCCGAGCTGGTGCCGGCTGAATTGGAAAGCCACAGCCGAATCGTGGGGGTGCGCGGCGGCGTTGGGCACGTACAGTGCGACTCCGCCTCGACCAAGTACGAGCTCGATCGCGAGCTACGCCAAGGCCTTGAGCAGGAGCTTCGCCGACGATATCGCAGCACGTTGATGAAGATCAGGCTCACCGTCGCCGACTTCGAACGAGGTTCGTGATCCGTTCGTTGCCACAGCGCCGTCAATCAAGCAGCCGAAGGATCAGTCGCCGTAAGACGAAGATCCCCGCCGCGGTACCCGAGCATATCCACGCGATATGTACGGCCTGTATCGCATCGGGATTCGGTGGAACCTGATCCTTCAACTCCGCATGCAAGGCGAAACCGACGACGGCCCCGCCGACGAAAGCGAGCATTGCGACCCAATAGAGGAAGGTCCAAAACCACGCGTGACCGGTGTCGCCGCGGCGCGAAAGGAAGAAGTAGCCGAGGTCGAGGAAATCCATCCCCAGAACTGTAGGTTCGAGATTCGTGGTCGGGCAACCAAAAACGACTCCCGACCCCTTTTGTGATAATTCGGGGTTTACTTGCCGACGCAGAAGGTTGAGAAGATTCGCCCGAGCACGTCGTCGGGCGTAATGTCGCCGGCCAGCTGTGATAGCTCGTTCAGCGCCAGGCGCATCGACGCTGCGGTCAGCTCCGGTTGAGGGAGGTCGGGTGAGAAGAGGCGCCCGTCCCCTTTGTTGTCGTTGAGAGATTGGCGTGCTTTGGTTAGATGGGAATGAGCGGCGCACAAGGCCGCCTCATGGCGGGGGCGCAGCGCGAGCGCATCCGCGGCGAGACTGACGGCGTGATCGGAGAGTCGTTGTGCGATGATGCGGCGAAGCTTGTCAAGGCCTTCGCCAGTTTCAGCGCTGATGAACAGACCTATTGCGCTTGGCTTCGCTAAGGTGAGATCAGCTTTCGTACGTAGGACGACCTCCGCCGCATTGACATCGCACGAAGCCGCAAGCGGCACACCGGCAGGCACGCAGCGCAGGATCAGCTCGGCCCGGTCGATCGCGCTGCGGGCCGAAGCCTGCATCCGTTCGTCAAGTTCATCGACGGCATCTGCGGCGCCGGCGAGATCAACGAGCATCACCTCGGCCGGGCCGTGATCCGTCTCGATCTGCAACGGCTCGGTCAGAACATCGCGCGTCGTCCCGGGGATTTGCGACACCACCGCGCGCTGTGTGCCGAGCATCGCATTGAACAGCGTGGACTTGCCAGCGTTTGGTTCGCCGATCAGGACGACCCAGGGGATTGCTTCCAACCGCTCCATCCCGATCGCGCGGTCAAGTTGCGCCTCGATCTGGTGATCGAGCGCGATGAGTCGATTGTGCAGGTCCTGGGGAGTAATGGGGACGACGTCTTCCTGGTCGGTGAAGTCGAGACCTGCCTCGACAAGGGCCAGAGCGGAGGCGAGCTCGTCGGCGAGCGCATGGGCAAACAGGCCGAGCTTCCCCGTAGCGAGGAGTCGAGCGGCGCGCAACTCGGCGTCGGATTGAGCCGCGATCACACTGGCCACACCCTCCGCCTGCGTGAGTGTCATCTTTGCATGGAAGAACGCTCGAGCCGTGAACTGCCCCGCCTCGGCGCGGCGGGCGTCGATTCCGTGCGCTTGCGCCGTGGTCACGAGCTCATCGATGACGCGCTGAAGGAGGATTGGATTGCCCGGCATCTGAAGCTCAGCCGCGTCCTCGCCCGTGTAGGAATGAGGAGCGCGGAACGACAAGATCAAGACAGGTAACTCAACGGCGCGAAGCCGCAAGCGGCAAAGTAGAGCGCCGCGTTGTGATCGTACATCGGGTTCGACGTGTTCAGCCAACAGATCGAAGGTTTGATCGCCGCTGATCCGGACGATACCGCGTACGGAACATCCCGGTGGTGAGGCAACGGCCAGAATTGTGCTGGAGGAATCCACGGCGATGCGCCGCGCGTCACGCGGCGGTCCGACAGCCTAGCCTTAGCGTTTCTTATAGTGTTTCGGCGGGGGCTTGCGCTTCGCTTTGGCGCGCTCGATGGCATCGGCATACGCCCGAGCCTGCAGATCCTTGGGCTTACGCTTTGCCTTGGGCTTGGGCTTTTTCTTCGGCGCGAGGTCCATCTCGCTGATGTGCTTGCGCACGTAGCGGCTTTCGATGATCCCGATAAGGGTTGACGTAAAGATGTACAGCGTCAATCCCGACGGCGCGTTATAGAGCATGATTGGGAACAAAACCACCATCATGATCTTCATGATCTTCTGCTGCTGAAGCTGCTCCTTGGTCATTGACGCGCTGGGCGGCGGCGACATGTACTTCTGTTGTATGTAGAAAACCACGCCCATAAGGATCGGCAGCAAGTTGATCCCCGTTACATTAACATTGGCGAACAAATTGAACGGCGTGTTGAATTGCCAGAAGAAGTGATCGGCGCTGGAGAGGTCCGCCAGGAAAGGCCACCCGCCGAACAGTTGGAAGAATCCCCAGAACGCCGGCTCGTGACGGAGCTCGAACGCGAAATACAGCATCGCATACAGGGCGATCCAGATCGGCGTTTGGAGAAACATGGGCAGGCAGCCGAGCATCTGCAACGGATTGGCCCCGCGCTCGCGCATGAGCCGCATCTGCTCCTGCTGCAGTTTCTTCGGCTGGTCCTTGTACTTCTTCTGGAGCTTGTCGATCTCCGGCTTGATCTCACTCATCACCTTGCCAAACCGCTGCATGTTGATCTGCGCCTTCTTTGTCAGGGGATGCAGCAGCGTGCGGACAACACACACGAGAATGATGATGGACAGTCCCCAGTCGAACGTAACCGCATGAACGACGGAGAGGAATCCGATCAAAAAGTGCGCCAGCCATTGGAACGTGCAGATCGCGCAGAAGGCCGACATCTGGTACAGGATCAGCCCTTGCATCGCCAATGATGCGTAGGGTTCCTCGTCGCGAAGTATCTTGCGATCGAGCGGGCCGGCGTAGACGCCGAGATCAAACGCGGTCTCCTCGCCGGGACCAATTGACCGAACCGGACTGTACAGACCGGTGAAAACGATCTTCGGTTGATCGTCGAGTTCCGATACTTGCAACCGGACTTCGCTGACGATGTCCTGGAACGACTTCGATCCTTGGCCCGACTCATCGAGGATGGGATGGACAGCAAGCCCGAAGTAGCGATTGACGGTAGCGAACCATGCGAGGACGTACTTCTTCTCACGAGAAGTGTCGTTGGGCCACAAGGTCAAGTGTTCGCGTCTTCGCACGAGGTCGCCCGCCTTGCCCGCGTCGACGGCGTCCTCGGCCTTATTGATCAGGTCCGATCGCTCAAGCAGCAGATCGTTGTCTTTGGATTTGACGAGATCGGGATCAAAGCTCGGCAGCGGGAGGAATCCGAAGCGCGCCCGTCGGCGATCGATGTAAGCGGAACGGTCCTGGCGAAGATCGCCGGGGCCGTATTGGATCCACTTCACGTCGAGCGACTCATCCGTTCGGTTGATTATGCGCTGCTGGATCGTGATACCGTACCCGCCGTCGTACACGAACTGTCGCACGATGTCTGCGATCTTCACATCGTTCTCATCGACGATCGTCGTTTCGAAGCGACCCTTGGCGGTCTCGGTCCACACGCTCTTTTGTTGACTGAGCCGAACGATCTGCCCGTTGATCACGATCGCATCCATCGCAAGAACGGGGATGTCCTTTTCCTGCAGTTGACCGCTGACTCCCCACCGGTAGAGCTGCGTTGTTTGCAGGACGTATCGCTTGTCATCGCTCGGCCGTTCGGGCGGTGAAGGATTACCAGCCTTGACGGCGTTGTAGTGCGCCTCGGCGCGGCGGGTGTCAGCGGCGGTCTGCCAATGCTCGGACAAGGTAATGTTTGAGATCCCAGCCCCGACCAGCGTCAACTCGATGTAAAGTTTCGCGACGGTTGGATCGAGTGAGCCCAGCGGCTGCGCCCCCGCCCCCGGAATGGCGCCGCCGGGAGTTGGCGCGACGGCGCTTAGGGTGCCCAGCGATCCTGCGGGTGCGGCCAGCGCCTCCGTCGTCTGTTGCTGGGCGGTATCGGTATCAGGATCGTCCTGGGAATCCGGCTCCGGTGTCGAAGCGTCTTGCGGCTGGTTCGAGGCGACCGCCGGTTGAGCCGAATCGGTCGGCCCTTGATCAGACTCGGCGCCGTTCGACTGCGCGGCGCTACCAGTGGCCGGTGTCGTTCGCGGCGGTGAGAAGACCACGGACAAAACGACGCCGACTGCGAGGCCCAGGACTACCAGCGGAATGATGATACGACGGGCGCGAGGATTCATATGTATAAGGATCGACGGTTGCGGAACCAACCAAGCCGGACGTACGACGCGGACGGTTCTCTATCGACCTTCGTAAAGCCGTTCACCGAGCCAGTCGAGCAGTTGGGGCGTGGCGCGGATCTTCGAGGCAACCGCATCGATATCGTACTCCAGTCGGAAGAAGCGAACGCAATCGTCTTCAATGATGACATAGCTGGCCCGAGGGTCGAGATCGCGGGGTTGGCCGACGGAGCCGGGGTTGATGATCGCCTTGTCTTCGCCCTCAAGCTTGTAGACGCCGTCGAGATCGTCGGGGGGGTAGAAATCTGGTTCGTCGGTGAACACTCCGGGCACGTGGGTGTGGCCGACGAGGGCGTACTTGTCCACGAGCTCGAAGATTTGCTGCATCTTCACCGGGGAATTCAACGCGTCCTCCGGGAAGAGATACTCGTTGATGGGTCGGCGCGGCGTGCCGTGTACGCACAGGAACTTATCCTCGAGCACCCGTACCCGCAGGCGACTGAGGAACTCCCACCGCTTGGCCGACATGCCGTTATCCGATTCCAGGTCGAACTGTTCGCGACTCCAATAGGCGGCTTGCTCGGCGGCGACGTTGAAGTTGGTCGGCTCGTAGAGGACGCCGAAGTCGTGATTCCCCATCAACGACCATTCACATCGCTCGGCCACGAGGTCCACGCACTCGACGGGGCTCGGACCGTAGCCCAGAATATCGCCGAGGCAGATAATGCGATCGACGCTTTGCGTATCGATATGATCGAGCACCGCTTGCAGCGCTTCGAGGTTCGCGTGGATGTCGCTGATGACGGCGGTTCGCACCGGTAGTCTCCGAGAACGCGAAGGACGCGGATGCTAGAAGCGACCCGGACGGGGGTCAACAAGGTCCGGACGGTAGGCGGCCGGCAGAGTCGCACCAGGCTTGGTCGCCGCCCGATCGTTGGGTGACGATGGGCTGATCCGGGTCGCGGCCAGGGAGCTACTCAGGCCGATTTGCGCGCGATGAACTTCTCGTCAATGATTGCGGCCGCCTGATCGGCGGTGACCGGCTTCGAGAACAGGTAGCCCTGCCCGAAGTCGCAATCCAGGGCGAGAATCTGCGCGAACTGCTCGGGCGTCTCGATTCCCTCGGCGGTGACCTTCATGTTCAGGTTGTGCGCCAGGGTGATGATCGCGTGGACGACCGCTGCGTACTCACGATTGGACTGCATGGTCATCACGAACGCGCGGTCGATCTTCAGCACGTCGAAGGGGAAGCGGTGCAGGTAGCTCAGCGACGAGTAGCCTGTGCCGAAGTCGTCCATGTGCAGCCCGACGCCGAGCGCCCTCAATTCGTGCAGAATTTGGCTGACGAATTCGGGATCCTCCATGATGACGGTTTCGGTGATCTCCAGCCGGAGGCTCGCCCCTGGGAGCCCCGTTTCCCGCAGGACGCGTCCGACTTCCTCGACCAGGCCTCCTTCGGCGACGTTTCGTTTAGAGAGGTTGACGTTGATCGAGAGCGCCTCGGCGCTGGGCAACTGCTGTCGCCACTGCCGCAACTGCTGGCACGCCTCGGAGAGTACCCACCGGTCGATGGGAAGGATCAGCCCGGTCTCCTCGGCCACGGGGATAAAGTCGGCGGGGCAGACGATACCGCGCTGGGGGTGGTCCCAACGGACCAGAGCCTCGAAACCGCTGATGCGCCCGGTGAGAAGCGACACGATCGGTTGGTAGAAAAGCCGAAACTGCTGCAGTTCGATGGCCCGGCGGAGGTCGTTCTCCAACTCCAACCGGCACATGGCCTGGGCGTGCATGGCCGTGTCGAAGACGGCGTATCGGGCCTTCCCGGCCTCTTTGGCCCGGTACATCGCCGTGTCGGCATCGCGCAGCATGTCTGCAGCGTTGTCGTATCCGGTCTCGCTCAGCGCGATGCCAATGCTGACGGTGGTAGCGACGTCGTGACCCGACAGGTGAAACGGCTCTGAAATTTCCTCCTGGATGCGTCGGGCGACCCGGCTGGCGTCAGCGGCATCCTCGATCGTGTCCAGCAGGATCACGAACTCGTCTCCGCCAAGCCTCACGGCCGCCTCTCGCTCCGCCCGACCCACAGCGTCCGTCGAACGCACACACCTTTGCAGTCTCCGGGCAATTCCAACCAACAGTTGGTCCCCAACGGCGTGCCCAAGGCTGTCGTTGATCACTTTGAACCGGTCAAGATCGAGGAACAGCAGCGCGAACTTATAGTCGTGGTTGCGCTTAGCGCGCTCGATGCAACGCATCAGACCTTCGATGAGAAGCGCCCGGTTGGACAGGCCGGTCAGGGTATCGTGCAGGGCATCCCGCCGCAGCTGAGCCTCGGCTGCCATACGCTGAGCGATCTCGGCTTCGAGCTGTTTCTTGTGGGTTTCCAGGTCCGCGGTGCGCGCCACAACACGTCCTTCCAACTCGTCGTTCGTTTTCCGCAGCGCTTCCTCCGCCTTCCAGCGCTCGTAGTACGTGCGGACGTATCCCATGAGCAGGCCGAGCGCCGGCAGGCCGTAGCTAACGACCTTCAGACCGTGAGCGATGTTGAAAGCCGAATCGTGAAGCCTGAACGACCCAAAGGCCATGTACAGCTGCACCGCGACCTGTGGGATCAACGACAGCATCAACGTGTAGGCGAATAACGTTCGGTGCCGTTTGAGGTACTTCGGCAAGACCACGAGGCCGCACAGCAGGTATGGGATCAGCGGATAGATGTCGTAGGGGCGCTTGATCGTGGCATCGGGAAACATCGTCTGCGGCAGCGTGTCTGACGTCGCACAGGCTTGGATGATCAGATATGCCGCGACCACGAAGCAGAGACTAATTCCAACGATGAACACGTTCCCGCGCGTGCTGAATTGTCTCTTCGGGAAGAACGCGAAGATACCGACACCCACGAGCATGATGGCGCCGTTGAAGAACCGGCAGATCGCCCAGGTGAAGGGGATCAAGTTTCGGTTGTCAGCGACGGCGCTGATCAGCCGGTCTGCTGCGAACGTGTGGAACCCGTCCATCGCGCCGGCACAGACCAAGGCCATGCCGATAATGGGCAGCGAAGGCTCCCGCGTCAACCGGTACTGAACCAACGCCAGGATTCCGACGAACGCAGCGGCACACAGCGCGGTCCATTCCAACAGCGTATGCGTGAAGCTCCCGCGCAACGCGCGGTGAGCAGCTTCGCCGAGTTGAGCCGGTGAGAGCCCTACAACTGTTTGCGGTGAGAGTGGTTCGGCCGCCGTCGAGAAACCAATGCCCAACGCGATCAAGATCAACGGGGCAACACACAGCACCGCGATCCCCGCCGCCCACCGCCAAGGCCGAAGTGCCCCCGGGGCGTCGGCATAGATCAATTCATTCGATTGGGCAACCCACCAGACGAACGGATTCCGTTTTGCCTTTGCGAGCATGCCTTGGCTCCACAAGGTTCGGCATTCTTGACCGAAACCCAGTCGCGCTGTCCCGTCCGGCCGGTGGTCGGTCCGACAACTCTCATCCTGTCGGATCATTTGCCCGACGTCTTTGGCCGTTTTGGTGTAACTCGGCCGGGGAGCCCAGGGCCGTCGGCGGTGTGCCGAGGGCGGTTGTCGCCGATACCAGTTGGGACGCGGCAGGTTTGCGACGTGGTCGGCCTCGCTACAATGCGGGCCTTGCTTCCCGCACCGCGACACCGTGACGCGAAGGACCCAACGCATGGCCGATTCAAAGCACTACGACCTGATCGTCATCGGCGGCGGACCCGGCGGATACGTTGGAGCCATCCGCGCCGCACAGCTCGGCCTGACCACTGCTTGCGTGGAGCGCGACAAGCTCGGCGGCGTGTGCCTGAACTGGGGCTGTATCCCGACCAAGGCCCTGCTACACAACGCAGAGCTGTATCGTGAAGCCGTGACCCACGGCGATCAATGGGGGCTCGAGTTCGAGCGCGTCAAGCTCAACTGGTCCAAGGTCATCGGGCGAAGCCGCGACCTCACCTCGACCCTCAACCACGGCGTCGCGTACCTCTTCAAGAAGAACAAGATCGACCATCATCAAGGTCACGCCATGATTCTCAGTGGTAAGACGGCGCACAGCCCGTGCCAGGTTGCGGTGCATGAGCCGACCGGCGACTACTACAGCGGCGCGGGCGCCGGGGAGCCGAAGATGACCCTGACCGCCGATCGTGTCCTTCTCGCAACCGGCGCGGCTCCGAAGCAGCTCCCGTTCGCCCCTTGCAACGGCAAGTCGATCATCTCTTCATATGAAGCGATGAACCTCCCGAAGCAGCCGAAGTCGATGCTCATCGTTGGCTCCGGCGCGATCGGAATGGAGTTCGCTTATTTTTACAATGCCTTCGGCACGGAAGTAACCGTGGTGGAGATTCTCGATCGAATCCTGCCTATTGAGGACGACGATGTTTGCAAGTTGGCGCAGCGCGTGTTCGCCAAGCAGGGGATGACCATTCATGCCTCCCACACGGTCAAGGCGATCGATGCCGGTCCCGACGGCGGGCATACGGTCACGATCGTTGCTGTCAACGACGAATCCAAAACGCAGACGATTGATTGCGAGGTTGTTCTCGTCGCGGTCGGTGTCCAGGGACGATTCGACGGGCTGTTTGATGACAGTCTTGGCGTTGCGGTCGAGAAGGACCATATCAAGGTGAACTACCGGGGTGTTGCCGAGCCGACCTACCAGACGACGGTTCCGGGGATTTATGCGATCGGCGACGTCATTGGTCCGCCCTGGCTTGCCCACCTCGCCTCCGAGGAGGCGATCACCTGTGTCGAGCGGATCGCCAGTCACCAAACGCTTGGCGTCGACTACGACTCGATCCCTGGTTGCACGTACTGCAATCCGCAAATCGCTTCAATCGGTTTGACCGAGCGGGCAGTGAAGGAGGAAGGCATCGACTATAAGGTGGGCAAGTACCAACTCAAATCGCACGGCAAGGCGATCGCCGTCGGCGCCACGGACGGTTTCGTCAAGATGATTATCTCCAAGCCGTATGGAGAGATCCTCGGCGCGCACATCATCGGGGAGGATGCGTCGGAGCTGATCGCTGAGCTGGGCTTGGCCAAGCGGCTCGAAGCGACGGCTGAGGACATCATCTCCACGATCCACGCGCATCCCACGATGGCCGAGGGAATCCATGAAGCGGCGCTCGCCACCGAAGGCCGGATGATTCATAACTAGGACAGAAGGCACTAGGCATTAGGCATTAGACACTAGGAAAAAGAAGCCGGACCTGACGATCCCGATTCCATCGGGAGAGGAAGGTCCGGGTGGCAGCGCCATGTTCTACGAAACGGAAACGAACGATCACGGCTTGCCGCGGGATCCATTTAAGTCGTGCGTGGTGCCCCGACCCATTGGGTGGATCTCGACGCTAAGTGCTGACGGCGTGGCGAACCTCGCGCCGTTCAGCTATTTCAATGCCGTGTCGGGCGTGCCGCCACATGTGATGTTCTCGCCCGGGGGAGCGGGGCCGGACGGCGTCGGCAAACATTCACTGCTCAACGTGCAGGCGACGGGTGAGTTCGTCGCCAACGTGGTGAGCTTGGCCCTGGCCGAGAAGATGGTGCAGACGTCAGCGGAGGCGGCGGCGGGCGACGATGAGTTTGACCTGGCCCGACTCGCCAAGGCGCCGTCGATGTTGGTCAAACCGCCGCGCGTGGCCGAGGCCCCGATTCACCTGGAGTGCCGGCACTGGAAAACGATCGAGATGCCGCAGGCCGGCGGTGGGCCGTGTCACTTGGTTATCGGGCGAGTGGTTGGTGTACACATCGCCGAGGAGGTCATCGACGATGATGGATATGTGGACGTGTTGCGGTTTCAGCCGATTGCCCGACTGGGCTATCACCAATACACGGCGGTCGAGCGGGTGTTCGAGATGAAGCTCCCCGCCACACAAATCCGCAGAAGTTGATATAGTGGATCTTCGATCGGAAGAAGTTCCATCCTGACCGGGGTTTGATCAATGAGAAGATGACCAGCAACGCGGTCCGAAACGACCGGATCGCGGTCGATAATCCGAGCTGTAAGACGTTGTCAATCAAAAACTTACGTGTTTTCCTGGCCGATCCGGCTCGAATCGGGTATCTTGATGAGAGCTTCAGGCGAAGGGGTCCCGGGCCGATGGGAGCGAATTATGACCACCACCACACAGCCACTGGCGACGAGCGTTGACTACTTTGAATCGATCTACGCCGATGCCCAGGGTGATGCATCACGCATTCCTTGGGAGGACGGGCACGCTTCGGATGCCTTGATCAATTGGCTCAACACGGTGGCCCCATCGTTGGTGCGGTGCGGTGCCCGCGTGGCGGTCGTCGGGTGCGGTTTGGGTGACGATGCCCGCGCGCTGATCCACCGCGGCTACGAGGTGACGGCATTTGATTGCAGCGACACCGCGGTTCACTGGGCCCAATCGCTTGATCCGAGCAATGCGGGTCGATACGTCCATGCTAACCTCTTCGATGTTCCGCCCCGCTGGCATCATCGCTTTGATCTGGTCGTTGAAGTCAACAACCTTCAATCGCTGACGACCGACCTTCGACAGGAAGCCGCAACCGCCCTGGCGAACCTTCTCACGCCGCACGGGCGGTTGCTTGTCATCTGTCGCGCCGCCGAGACGCCGGCCGAGTTTGTGGACGGCCCGCCATGGCCGCTCACGAAATCTGAGCTGCTCGAAGCGACCGCGCTGGCTGGACTTGTTCCGGACAGCACCCTGTCATCGTTTTCCGACGACGAGGATCCGGCGGTGCTGCAACTCCGCGCGGTCTTCCGACGCGCCTGAATCGCTGTCGCCGCTCGCCGCTTCCGACCTGGGTGGTCTCTATTTACCAACGAAATTCCATGCCGATCGCGCTCGTGTTCGGCGCGCCGCTACACTGTGACGTATGGCCGTAGAGTTCAAACAGGCGACGCTTGCCAACGGACTGGATGTTGTGGCGGAGGTCGATCCGAGCGCGCACACCGCGGCGATCGGCTTCTTCGTCAAAACTGGCGCGCGCGATGAAGATCCGGGCGTCATGGGCGTCAGCCATTTCCTCGAACACATGATGTTCAAGGGAACCGACACGCGGTCCGCGGAGCAAGTGGACAAGGATTTCGACGACATCGGCGCCGATCACAACGCCTACACCTCCGGCGAAATGACCGCCTTCTGGGCCCATGCGCTGCCCGAGCATCTGCCCCGCACCGAAGAGATCTTGTCGGACATTCTGCGGCCCGCCCTGCGCGAGAAGGACTTCGAGGACGAAAAGTCGGTGATCCTCGAGGAGATCGCGATGTACGAGGACCAGCCGTTCTGGGTCCTCTTCGAACGGGTTATGGAGGCGTACTTTCGGACGCATCCGATGGCGCATCGCGTCCTTGGCACGCGCGCCACCATCGAGTCGATGCAGTGCCGCCAGATGCAGGCGTACTTCGCGCAGCGGTACGCACCTGACAACACGGTGGTGGCGATGGCCGGCGGTCTCGACTTTGACGCGATGACCCAGTGCATTGAACAGCATTGCGGGCATTGGGAACCGACGCAACCAACTCGACGATACGACGCGATCGAACTTGACGACGATGAACTGACGATACGTTCGGCGAAAGTAAATCGGCACTACTGCATCATGCTCTCGCCTGCGCCTGCCCAGCAGGACGACGATCGCTACGCCGCGGCGATACTCGCGCAGATTCTCGGTGATGCTGAGGGATCACGCCTGTATTGGGCCCTGGTGGAGACCGGGCTGGCCGAGGAGGTCCGCGCCGAGTACGACGGTCACGATCAAGTCGGTCAATTCGTCGTCTACTTCGTCTGCGACCCCGACGAGGCTGAGACGGTCCAGCGGATCACCTGCGAACAGATTGAAACGCTGGGCGACGCGATCACCGAGGATGATCTGGTCCGCGTGCGGAGCAAGATCGCCACGAGCGTTACGCTGCACGGGGAGTTACCCGCCGGGCGAATGCAGCGTCTGGGGCGGCTGTGGACCTATGCCGGTGAATACCGCTCGTTGAAAGAGGAGCTGCGACGGATCGACGCGGTCACGCTCGATGATCTCCAAGCCGTCTACCGCGAGTACCCATTCTTGCCCCGAGTTACCGGCCGAATGGGACCGGAATCAGCCGCCAGCTGAGCCGAACGCCTACGGTACCGGTTCCGGGAAGGCCCAGGTCATTGCCTTCGGTTCGGCGCCCAACACTTCCCGAATGTACGCCCCGAGCAGCCGGTTAGCGCGATCGACGGCTGAAGTATCGGCCGTGTCGACTGACTCGCCGCCGGCCACAGCCCGAAGCAGCGCGATCGTTTCCTGGCGGACGCGCCACCGATCCCCCGCGCCGGTGTCAGCTACCACGCCGCCCGCGGCCGCCGAGAACGCCAACGTCGAAGATTCAGCTTCGAACGGACGACCCGTCTGGGCGTCGTGATCCAGTTGCGGTCGGTATCCCGTCTCGCACAGTATCGACCACTGGAACCTTAGCAGCGTCTGGGCCACCTGATCCGTATCCTGAAGCGCGGCCAACGATCGCCTGAACTCGTCGAAAAGTTGGGGGTGTGGATCATGCTCACGGAGCATGTGATGGATAAGGTCAGCCATATACAGACCCGCGCGATTCGCCGCCAAACGCTGCCGCAGCGCCCGATAGAGTTCCTCGAGGTGCCACTCGGTGATCGTGGCCAGGTCCCGATTCGGTTTGACGATGGCGACGACCTGTCCGCACGTGAGCAGATCGATCCCGCCGGAGAACTTGCCTTTGGCGCGCTTGGACCCTTTGGCGATGCCCCGCAGCACGCCGTGCGTTCGCGCAAACAGGCTCACCGTCTGGGACGTTTCCGAGTAATCCCAGCGGCGGATGCAGATGGCACTATCGGTGATAGTCGG
>JAZFYE010000080.1:0-2567 GCA_036475395.1 Phycisphaerales bacterium | reverse complement strand
CTTTTCTGGAAAAGTAGCCTGTCCCCTTTTTACTCGGCTACCAGCAGGGTCATGTTCTCCAGGATCGACCGGGCGATGTCCACCAGCGGTCGGCGCGTGTCTCGGGCCTGTTTCTGAAGGAGTTTCATCGCTTGGGGCTCCGAGACTTGCTTGTGCTTCACAACGAGCCACTTGGCCTGCTCGATCGTCTTGCGGTCTTCCAATCGTCGCTTGAGCGAGCTGATCTCCTCGTGTTGGCGGAGGTGCGCCTGGAATCTTCCCCAGGCGATCTCGAGGCATACTCGAATCTGATCCTGACTGACCGGCTTGAGCAGGAACCCGAACACACCGGCCTGAGCCGCGGTCGAAAGGTACTCGGGGTCTGAATACGCCGAGAGAAGGACCACCGGGACGCGGAAGTCCCGTAACACGACGGCCGCGGCCTCTAGGCCGTTGCCGTTGGGCATGCGAATGTCCAGCAGCGCCAGGTCCGGCGGATCGCGGCGGCACAACTGGATGGCGTCGAGCCCGTCGCCGACGGGTCCGAGGACGGTATATCCCAGCCCCGTCAAACTGCTGCTGATCCCCGCCGCAACCAAGTGCTCGTCGTCAGCCACGAGCACCCGCGTCAAGCGCACGTCCTGCTTGTCCGTTCGACGCGCGAACAGCTGCGATTGCGATGCCACTTTCCCTGAACAAGCACCAGCCGCCATGACCGGGGCCTCCATCCCCGGACAGTGACGAGGGCATAGAAGGCGGGCTCCGTCGATCGCGTGGATCGGTCATGGATCCGATCCGACGGAAAACAGGGTATCGGCCATCAACGCAGATTCAATCCAAGAAATCGCGCTCCTCCAGCCGCTGCGGGACATACGTCTCGGTGACGTAGGAGATGTCCTTGGTAATGAGCGATTCAACTTCCATTTTGAAACCGTTCGCCAGCATCCGCTCGATTTCCCGCTGCCACGGCTTCTTGTCGGCGAACCACGGGTATTCTGCGATTTGCTTGGCTCGTGTGACATCACGATCGGTCAATGTGATCTTCACATCATCGCTCAGTTCGCATCGCTCATAGTCCTCAGCGCGGATGCCTATGAACTTCGCATCCGGCACGGCCATTCGCTGACTCTCAAAGGCTAGATTGATTGAACCCTGCTTGATGACGCTATAGATGTAGTGCCCCCAGGGATCGCAATCCAGCAGGCAATAGATCGGCAACCCCAACTCTTCGTGCAGCCGGCGCAACAGGCGACGCACCCCTCGCGGCGGCTGCCCCCCGCCTTCGGTCAGGATGCAGTTGTGCGTCTGCCAGAACCTATCCTCGTTGAAACGGCTCCAGATGGTGTTTTTCTCGACGTGCAGGACGAAGTCCGCTTCGCATTTCTTGAATTGGATGATGTTGGGCTCGCAGATGCTCGGGATAGAGTATCCGCCTGAGCCCATTCGCCGGCAGTCGATCTCGTCGCCGGAGTCGATGAGGGTGATGTTGCCGGCGATCGTTCCGGCCTTTCTCGCGTAGACGTGAAGCTCCTCCCGCAGGGCCGCGAGGGAAACCTCGAGGTCCTCCAGGACCGGGTCGGACTCACTTTGATCGTTGAACGTCTTTTCGTTGGTTCCCTCGATGGTGTGCAGGCTCTTGTAGTACATGCCGCGGAGGCTGAGCGTCTTGCCCGCCTCGATCAGATCCTTGCAGCCGTCGGCGAGCAGAAACGTCTGCATGAACTTCTTGGCCTGACCCAAGTTGAATAAGTTACGGCGTTGAGCGTTGTCGCCCATCTCGAGGATTCGCTTCGTCTTGCTGAACGTTGTGTTCGTTACGGTCCGTAATGGAATATCAACGTGAGGATCGCGCTGCGCGAGGCTGGACTTGACGACCGCTGCGCCCATCGCCTCGATCTTTGCCAGCGTCTTCTTGTCGCGATTCTTCGTGACCGTAGAGGTACCGGCGTGGCTGGAACCGGGGCTGCGGATCGTTTTCGTTCTCTTCTTAGCCATGAGTCATCGCTCGCACAGTAGGGATGCCGGTGAGGTCGCGGGGTTTGACAGTTACTTACGTTTGGAAGAGCGGCGCTTTGCGGACGCTTTCTTCTTCGATCGCTTGGTCGTCTTGCGTGCCTTGGGCTTGGGGGAGTCCTCAAACAGCGAATCACCGATGTCCTGGTCACGGTTGGTCAGGTCGGCTTGCTGCGAAGGGACGACCACGACTTGCTCATCACGGGCCAACCGAGCGGTCTCGTCAAGAACCCGGCCTTCCTCATCGAGTCGTTGATCAGCCTCGGCGGTCCAGCGCGCCGCCTGCTTCACTAGAGCCTTATACAGCTTGTCCGCGTCCGTTCCTGTGATCTTCTGGCAGGACTTCGCCACCTCCCCAATGTAGCGCTCGAAGATGCTTCGCCGTTCCGATTCGCGCTGCATGCGCTTGCGCCGGCGCAGATAGGTTCCCAACTTTCTGCCGCACTCCTGCAGCGCGAGCTTCATCTCCTTGCGGATCTCGTCGTAGTCGGCGATCGCTTCCTTTGATTCGCTGGTGAACGGCACCCAAACGCTGGCCATGTGGATCATCACGACCAACGGGCCCAGGGGAAGGC